>CACYKR010000067.1 GCA_902774995.1 uncultured Bacteroidales bacterium
ACGAGAAAGCCATCAAGACGCAGCGTTACAAAGGTCTGGGTGAGATGAGCGACGAGCAGTTATGGGAGACGACGATGGATCCCGCCCGCCGCATGCTCAAGCAGGTGACTATCGAGAACGCCGCCGAGGCCGACCGTATCATCGCCATGCTGATGGGTGACGACGTGGCGCCTCGTAGAGAGTTTATCGAAGAGAACGCTACATATGCCAACATTGACGCTTGATTTTGGTTTTCTCTTGGCATCTTTGGTCTTTCGGTTCGGTCATTATGCCCGCATAACTCCCTCACCGGAAAAACCAAATCTGCTCAAGACAAATTCCAAAATCGGAGGATGAACACAGTAGAGGATTGAGCTCAGTATATACTGAGCGTTAAACAAAAGACAGGAATGAAGATAGCAGTCTATTGTTCTGCAAAGGACGCGATACCGGAGGAGTATCTGGCTTTGGGGGATGCGGTAGGAGCCTGGATCGGAGCACATGGGCATACCCTGATTTACGGCGGCGCCACGGGCGGACTGATGTCCCGCACGAGCGATGCGGCCAAGGCAGCCGGAGCGACGGTTATCGGTGTGATTCCTCCCCGTATCAAGGCCTCCGGCCGTAAAGCGGATAACTGCGACGAGCTGTACATGGTACAGAACATGTCGGAGCGCAAGCAGATTATGCGGAACATGGCCGATGCGATAATCTGTCTGCCGGGGAGTTACGGTACGTTGGACGAGATGATGGATGCGACCAGCAGCGCCATCGTAGGAGAACATCATAAGCCAACGTATGTGCTGAATTACAAAGGCTTCTATGAGCCGCTCATACAGCAGATAGAGAAGATGCGCAGCCTGTGTTTCATCCCCGAACAAGAAAGTTACAAACCTATATTTGTGGCTACTTTGGAGGAACTGTTCGAATGCCTTCAAGGGACAAGAGACTAAGTGGTTTTATTGCAAAAAAACATTAAAACAATCCATATTATGAACCTATTTACCGCCCGATTAACCGGAAAAATGCTCTCGACCGATGCGTTCGAGCAAGCCGTAAAAGACATGCAAGAGCGTGTGAAACGTTGGCGCGAGATTGAGAAATCGCCCGAGTTAGCGGAGTATAATGAGTTAAAGAAAGTCGTAGAAAGTACAGATTTCCAGGAGCGTAAAAATCTTCTGGAGAAACGCAAGTACAAAGATACAGACGAGGGCAAGAAGATGTCCGCGTTTGAGCGTCTGAGTTCTACGCTCCGTATCAAAGGATACAAATACGCGCTGAAAAACGAGACCTTCCAGGCGTTCCTGAAGTTCCGGGAGACGGATGCGTTCCAGAACACCGAGAGCGATGCAGTCTCGGCAAGCGAGCGGCGGATGTACAACATGATTTACCGTTCGGCATTCTACAAGAACTACCAGAAAGTACTCGCCTCCCCGGAGCTGAAGCAGCTGGAGGCGCTGGAGACGGAGATTCATACAGAGGATTTCCAGAAGCGCAATGCGTTCTGGGCGGATTCCAAGCGATGGGAGCACTCGGAGGAGTACAAGACGTACCGCAGGTACCAGGAGCTTGCCAATTCGGAGAATATCAAGTTCTACTACGCCCAGCGCGAGGAGAAGATCGACTGGGCGGAGCTCTTCCGTCCGGCTTTCGAGGACGATATGAGCACCAACAAGAACTGGAAAGCCGGTTACGGTTATGCCAACCCGGCGATGAAGGACGGTCATTCCCGTACCAGCGAGCGTCAGGCATACAACGGCGGCAAGAACACGTTCTTCGCGGAGGGTCGTATGGATATAGAGACGCGCGAGGAGAGCAAGAAAGCCGTAGCATGGGACGAGAAGAAAGGTTTCACGGAGCATGTGTTTGAATACACATCGGATGTGATGAACACCAGAGAGGCATTCTCACAAGAGTCCGGTATGTTCATGGCAAAAGTGCGCAGCCAGGGAGCGGGCCACCATTTCTTCGGTCTGTCCAGCGGCAAGCCGGGCGCTCCGATGGTAGCATTATACCATTACAACGGCGATGTACACCAGCTGGGTCTGGTTGACGGCAACCGTACGCAAATGGCGGACCTGACGGGTGTGCTCCGGTCGATGTACCACGTATATACGTTCCGCTGGACGAAGAACGAACTGATATGGTACGTGAACAACCTGGAGATCCTGCGTCTTCGTAACAGTCTGCCGAAAGAGGCGATGTTCATGCTGGCGCAGTCTTTCCTGCCGGGCAACGAGAAAGGCGGCGAGGGCAAACTGAAAGTCCAGTGGGCGAAAGTGTTCCGCTCCGTGGATATTTGACATTTGATATTTGATATTTGAAAATGTTCTTGATAGCAGGGCCTTGCGCCATCGAAAACAGGGATATAGTGATGACAACGGCGGAGACGCTGAACGGTCTGTGCTATGAGTTGGGTATCACGCTGTATTTCAAGTCTTCCTTTGACAAAGCGAACCGCACTTCGGCTTCCGCCCGCGGGGTAGGAATGGACGAAGGTCTGCGGATTCTGGAGGAGGTGAAGAAGGAGTTTGGTCTGCCGGTTGTGACGGATGTTCACGAGAGCTGGCAGTGTGCGCCAGTAGCCGAGGTGGCGGATGTGCTGCAGATACCGGCTTTCCTGAGCCGCCAGACCGATCTGCTGCAGGCAGCGGCCCGTACCGGACGGATCGTAAACGTCAAGAAAGGGCAGTTCATGGCTCCATGGGATATGAAAGGAGCCATCGAAAAGATAGAGCAGATCAAGCCGGAAGCGGCACGCGAAGGCCATGTGTGGCTGACAGAAAGAGGCAGTTCGTTCGGTTACGGGCGGCTGGTAGTGGATATGACATCGCTGGTAGAGATGCGTCGTTTCGGGTGTCCTGTGATCTTCGACGCCACCCACTCGGTACAGCAACCTTCTTCCCAGGCCGGTATCACCGGCGGCAACCGGGCGATGGTGCCATACCTGACACGTGCAGCGGTGGCGGTAGGTGTGGACGGGTTGTTCATAGAGACCCATCCGGAGCCGGAGAAAGCCATCTCGGACGCAGCCAACCAAATACGACTGGCAGATATGAGGAGCTTGCTGGAGCAAGCAATGGAGATAGATGAAATGACCAATCACAAGAAATAAATCAAAACTCACTTATGGAAGAAACCATCACCGTTTATTGCAAAAACACGCACACGTATCACAATGTGCCCCGCGGTATTTCGCTGATTCAACTGAAAGATCTACTGGGTATTCAGCTGAAGTATCCGATTATCGCCGCCCATGTGAACTACAAGGTGGAGAATCTGGATTTTTTGCTGTACAAGCCGAAAGACGTGGAGTTTCTGGATGCCAGTTCGCCGAGCGGCATGCGCGTATACGTACGGACATTGGGAATGGTGCTGGCCTGCGCGGTGAATGAGTTATACCCCCGTATGGACTTGCGTGTGGAGCACCCGATCAGCAAGGGCTATTACTGTACGCTCCAATGGCATGTGGACAAAGACGAGGAATGCTGCAAAGAGACGGAACCGCCGGTAGTGACGCCGGAGATGGTTGCCGCTATCAAGGAGCGGATGCAACAGATCATCGCCGAGGACCGGCCTATCTATGAGGAGGAGAAGCAGACCAAAGAGGTGATCAAGATGTTCGCCGCGCGGTATAACAACGAGAGTTCGATTTTCGAGACGCTCGGCAACCCTTACTGCCGCTATTTCCGGATGGGGGATTTCATTGATTACTATACGAACGTGCTGCTGCCCAGTTCGGGCTATATAACACTCTTCGATATCATGCCGTTCAAGGACGGTCTGCTGGTGCGTATTCCGAACCGGTCGAACCCGCTGATTCTGGAGGATTCCATCCCCCAGGAGAAGATGTTCTCTATCTTCCAGGAGTATAACCGCTGGAACAAACTGCTTCGGATCAACAACGTCAGCGATTTCAATATCGCCTGCAAGGACAAGAAATCATTCGAGATGATCAAGCTGGCAGAGGCGCTGCATGAGAAGAAGATTGCCCAGACCGCCGATGCCATCGCCGAGAAGCGGCCGAAAATCGTCTTCATCAGTGGTCCGTCTTCTTCGGGCAAGACGACGTTCTCCAAGCGTCTGCAGATACAGTTGCTGGTAGATGGCATCAAGCCGGAGGTATTGAGTATGGACGACTATTTCGTCAACCGTGTGGATACGCCGAAGGACGAGAACGGCGATTGGGATTTCGAGAACGTGAATGCGGTAGATCTGCCTTTCTTCCGGCAGCAGATGCACGATCTGTTGGACGGCAAAGAGATTGAGTTGCCGACGTATGATTTCACTATCGGCGAGCGTGTCTTCAAGGGCCGCAGACTGAAGTTGCACAAGGACTCGGTGTTGGTTATCGAAGGACTTCATGCCCTCAACCCCTGCATCCTGCCGGATGTCGATGCGAGTCTGACGTTCAAGATTTTCGTCTCCGCCCTGACGACCATCAATATCGACAACCACAACTGGATTCCGACGACAGATATCCGTCTGCTGCGCCGCGTGGTACGGGACTACAAATACCGCGGTTTTTCGGCGAAGGAGACGATTGCCCGCTGTCCGTCCGTGATTCGCGGAGAGATGAAATGGGTCTATCCGTATCAGGAGGAGGCGGATGTGATGTTCAACTCGGCGCTGATCTTCGAGTTCGCCGTGCTCAAACGTCATGCGGAGCCGATTTTGCAGGAGGTGCCGAAGTTCTGCGAGGAATATACGGAGGCGCACCGGTTGCTGAAGTTTCTGCAGTATTTTGTTCCGGTTCCCGAACGCGAGATACCGCCTACCTCGTTCCTGCGTGAGTTCGTGGGCGGCAGTTCGTTCCGGTATTAACGGCACGGTACTTGTAGGAGATAGTGAGTTAGAGAATTAGAGAGTTAGAGTGATGAAACGCGTATTATTGATTTTTTCCGTTGTGCTGATTTCCCTGCGGGTTTTAGCCGATGATAGTATCCGGGTTGCCCCGCGGCCGAGCCTGCCAGAGGCGATGCCCGGAGTGGAAATTATCCAGGATTCCGCGATGACGCTGCTGCTGGAAGGCGCAATGTATGGCAACCGCGAATGGGTGGAGACAGACGGTTACCGTGTGCAGATCTATTCCTCCAACCAGCAACAGCATGCCAAGGCGGAGGCGCTGGAGTTGGAGGCAAGAGTCAGAGAGAGTGCCTCCCATACGGTCTATGTACAGTATCTGCCGCCGTTCTGGAAGGTGCGTATCGGTGATTTCCGCACGGTAGAGGAGGCGAAAGAATATAAGAAACAGTTTGTGCAGCAGTTCCCTGAGATGATCGGGGAGACCTATGTGGTGCGCGATAAAATAAAAGTGTTGCAATGAATCTTCAGGAATTTCACAGCAAGGCGGAGGTGACGGACGCTATAGCAGCGTCCGTAGAGGCGACCTTGCGCCAGATAGGAGAGGATCCGAAGCGAGAGGGACTGGTCAAGACCCCGCACCGCGTGGGGGAGGCGCTCCAGTTCCTATGCAAAGGGTATAACGAAGACCCGGAGGCAATCCTGCGCTCGGCATTGTTCGAGGAGGATTACAAGCAGATGGTGGTGGTCAAGGATATAGATTTCTATTCGCTTTGCGAGCACCACATGCTGCCTTTCTTCGGGAAAGTGCATGTGGCGTATATCCCCAACGGCCGCATTACCGGTCTGAGTAAGATAGCCCGTGTGGTGGACGTCTATGCGCGGCGGCTGCAAGTGCAGGAACGTCTGACAACGCAGATCAAGGATTGCATTCAAAACACGCTTAACCCGTTAGGAGTGATGGTTGTCATAGAGGCCGAACACCTCTGCATGCAGATGCGCGGCGTACAGAAACAGCATGCCATGACCGTTACCTCGGATTTCACGGGAGCCTTTAATCAAGAAAAGACACGGGAGGAATTTTTGAAACTAATCAAGGGGTAGGATAGTAATTGTCAATTTATATTTACAAGTAGGAATAGTCTATGTATGAAACTTAATAGAAAGGATATAATCGTCATCGCACTACTACTGGTAATGCTCTTGTCAGCAAACATATATACATTATTGTTTGCTGATAATTTTTTTAGTGATTATAGTGATAGATTGTGGTATGTTTTAGTGACGATAATAGGATATATAGGCGGGATATTGTTTTTTAATCTAAGAACCTTCTTCTTGATACTTGGCATTATGCAGATGTTAATATTACCTATTGAAATGAGTAGTCTCTACTTGAATGGTCAACCTGTCAGCATGCCATTTATGAGCTGGATTATTTCTACTAATAAGACAGAGGCTCAAGAATTGCTTATTTCAATATGGTGGATAGTGGTAGTGGTGATTAGTATTTGGATATTATATGGATGGCTGGTATTACATATTTCTAAGGATATAAAAGTTAAAGGTAGAGCAAAGCCAATTATCTTAGGAGTGCTAATGCTCATGCTGACCACATTGTCTCTTATTCATTTTTCAAACCTCAATAAAAATTATACAGCTCCGAGTAAACTCGTCTATGCTCACATATATGCATGGTCATTTGGGATGCATGTAGGAAAAGTATTCCCTTACGATATTTACCTGCAAACATTCCGTGCATTCAAACACCAGAAAGAGATGGATGGCCTCGTTTTATTAAAGAATTATCAATTTGGAATAAAACATCGCTCCGACCAGGATTCTGTCCTTTATGTTATGGTGATAGGAGAGGCGGCACGTTACCACAATTTCAGTCTGAATGGTGAGTATGAAAGGGAAACGACCCCCTTGCTATCACATCAAAGTAATCTAGTCTCATTTTCACACGCCTATGCCGAAGCTAATGCTACAGATCTTTCAGTACCACTGATGCTCACTCGTGCAACAGCAGAGAATCAAGTAATAGCATACAATGAAAAAACAGTAGCAGGTGCTTTCCAAGAAGCAGGATTTAAAGTTGCATGGCTCAGTTCGGAGTCTTCTCCAATACAATACTTGCAACATGTATTACCTACATTAGACACGAGTTGGATAGCTCCTGAAGAAACAGTATTCGATGAAAGCCTTTTTTCTCCTTACAGGAATTTAGTTACCGATAAGCAGAGTTCTTTTTTAGGGAATAGTTTATTGATATTACAAACAAAAGGTAGCCATTTAAGTTACCAAGATAGATATCCGGATAACTTCGCAATATTTGAACCTTGCTTCAAAAAAGGAACAGCAAACCTTAGTTTTAATAAAGAGTTGATGACCAATACATATGATAATAGTATTCTATATACTGATTATGTATTGAGCACTCTTATACAAATTCTGGATTCAACCGAAAGGTGTTCGTGTCTCATATATATGCCAGACCATGGAGAAAATTTATGTGATGATGAACGCCAACTTTGGGTGCACGGATCGTATGATGGAAGTATTTGGGAATATCATGTGCCGTTATTGGTATGGTATTCTGATTCTTTTCAAAAGCGTTATCCGGAAAAAGTAGAGGCTCTAAAAAATAATCGGAATAAGAAACTCTCATCAAAAGTAATATTCCATACCTTATGCGATATGGCTAACTTGTATGAGATTACAGATAGGCATAATAGTCTTCTCTCTGACAGTTTAGTTGAGCAAAAATCTATCAAAGTTCTTAATGGAAAAGGAGAGTTAATAATGCTTCAGTAATCATAATTCCTTTTGTGCGCATTCCCGTTTTCCTACCAATATAAAATCTATTATTCTTTCTGATATATGAGAGCTATAATAGCAAATGGAATTGCAAGCGTGAAGTATGATATGTCACATCTTACATCAAAAAGTGTATAAGGAGCTCCGGTTTGGATAATATAGCCGAATTGACTTACCAACATAAATATAAACATATAAATGGATGTTGTACAGAAATAATAGTAAAGGGTCTGTTTTTTATAGGCTATCCAGATGGCAATAAGCACCATAACAACTAATATCCATGTATTTCCGGGACCTGTTTGGGACATGAACGGATTGCGGCTGAAGAACACCCAACTCGCTGTGTCCCAAAATATATAGGGTGCAAAAGCCACTACTACAACACCTAAAGCGACACAGATAAATCCTATCTCTTTCTTGATATCTACCTCTAGCCATGGTTTGAAGAGATAGAGCGCTATAGGAATCACGGCACTAAGACGCGTAGAGGCAATACATCCCGCAATAATAGCAACGAGCCACCACCGATTATTCATTTGTATATCAAATCGCTCCATCAGAAGGATACACGAGCAAACCAATAAAGCGTTACTTAAACCATCGCTGCGAGTGGCTATTTCCCACCAATAAGAGGGGGATATACATAGCAAGAGGGTAGCACTTAGTACTGCGCGCCATGAATGCGAGAACAGATAAAGACTTCCTAAAAAGACCAGTAGCATAAATGCTTGTATCCACCCCACATCGCCCATAAGCCAAAAAGGTATGTTTAAATAATGCCAAAGTGGGAAGGGGGATGGGAAATTGCTCTCACTCACATGGGTATGTACTCCATAAGGGTACGTGCCCTCAAATAATGCATCGAGGAAATAGGTTGTAGCGGACCATCTGTCCACACGGATCGTCAAGGGGTCGATAAAGAGAATGCTACACGCAATAATACCGATAATTCCAACTGCCAGACAAAGGGATACTACACGTGCAATACGCTCTGTAATATATTTCTTTAATGCATGACGATAAACCCATACCAGGCCGATAAACAGCACACTATAGGTAAAAGAGGCATATATTGGATCAATACCTATGCGTGGAATATATTTACTGACAAACAGAATATTTGTTGTCAGCATAACACCCCATACAATTAAAGACAAGAGGTCTTTGTTAAATCTTCTTTCCATTGTGCGTGCGGATAAAATATGATGGCCTGCGTTTCGACTCATGGAAAATACGTCCGATATATTCTCCTAGAATACCAATGGACAATAACTGTAGTCCACCTAAAAATAAGATTACGATAATTAGTGTAGGGAATCCTCTGACAGGGTCTCCGTATAGCAACGATTTGAAGAATACCCATAGTAGATACATGAACGCAATTAAAGAAACCAAAACACCCGTCTTAGTTGCTATCTGTAGTGGACGGATGGAAGAGGATAGAATACCATTGAGAGCTAACCCAAATAGTTTGTAATAACTCCATTTGCTACTCCCTGCTGCTCGATTCTCTTGGGCAAAATCAATAGAGGTCTTGCGAAAACCGATATATGCATACATGCCTTTGGTGTAGCGATCGCTCTCGCGCAGTGTTCGCAATGCCTGGATACACTGACGATCCAATAACCGGAAGTCCCCCACATTGGGATATACATTTGTCTCCGAGGAAACTTGTAAAAGGGAGTAATAGCATTTAGATAAAAGTTTTCTTAGCCAACTCTCTTGTCCACGAGACATACGTTTTGCATAGATATCATCATAGCCATTCTCCCATTTCTTAATCATCTCCGGTATAACGTTAACAGGGTGTTGTAAATCAACATCCATGATAATTACGGCATCGCCGGTGACATAGTCCAAACCGGCCAGGAGAGCGTTCTCTTTCCCAAAATTCCTTGATAACTCAATATACTGAATTTGCTCATTGTGCTGATGAGCTTGTTCCATAATAGACAGGGTAGAGTCGCGGCTGCCATCATCAATTAACAATAATTCCCACTCATATCTCCTATCCGCCATTAATGGCTTTATCGCTTCCAGGTAGAGTGGCAGTACTTCCTCTTCATTATAGCAGGGAACTAAGATAGATATCTTCTTCATGGTAGCTTCTTAAATACAAATTGAACCAAAATATAGTTGATAGGGATAACAATGCAATAAACAAATAAAGGTGCATACATTTGCTTTATTCCAGCCCATAGGAACAAATTAAATAAGCCCATATGTAATAGGTAGTTTATAACATGGCTGCTCATAAATCCTCCGGCTTTATAAATAGACATTTGCCTGCGGAAGGTGAACTTAGCGCTGAGATAGAAATTGCAACAAAGGCTGATAATCCATCCACAGGTATATGCTATATTGGGATTCATAATCAGCAGACCAAGCAGATACACCCCATAATGGATAGCAGTCGCAATAAGTCCAACGATTCCGAAACGGATTATTTCTCTCCAGTCAATCTTCATTACTGTATTACTAATATCTTTATCGCTTTCTTGCCTCCTTGGGCATTGCAGAGTGCGGTATAGACGCCCGGTGTGGCGCGGCGGCCGTCCGGGAGCCGTCCGTCCCACACGGCGGTACCGCCGTTGCTGCGGGTTTTGCATACCAGGTTGCCTCCGGAATCGATAATGTTCACTTCGCTGTTCTCCATCACCCCTTTGATGGCAATAGAGCCGCCGTAGTCCGGCCGGACGGGGTTAGGGAAGGCATATGCGCCGGACATGTCTTCCGCCGCCTCGCTGGCATCGCTGAGGTAGGAGGCAATACCTTTGTCGGTCCCTACAAACACCTCTCCGGTTTCCGGAACGATAGCTATGGAGAGAATGTTATTGGAGGGAAGCAAGGAGTTGTTGTCGGTGAAATGCGCTACAGTGATGGTGTCGTCTTCTATCAAATAGAGTCCCGATCCGGCTGTGCCTATCCACACCCGGTTACCGCCGTCCACAGCGATGCAGTTGATCTGCTCTTCGCCCAGCAGGTAGTCGCCTAATCCCGTTCCGTCATTACGGGGGATGATGATACGCCGGCAGGTGTTGGAGGTGAAGAAATCCGTCTCGGGGTTAAAGAGGAGAATGCCGTTCTCGGTGCCGACCCACAGGCGGTCGGTATGGTCCTGTGCGATGCAATAGAAGTATGACGGCACTACGGTTTTGCCCTGTTGGTCTACGAATTCCGAGCGTTTGACACAACGGTCGTCGTAGCTTTCGGTAGGAGTGCCGCCGTCATCCAGAAGGATAAGTCCGGGGGTGCTACGTTGGTCCATGAACCATTTCCGCCGGCTGTTATTCCTGTCTATCCATATGCCTTTCGGCGTAGTGAGCGTCAGTTTCTGTCCGCCTGTATAAAGCCGCAGGGCGTGCCATCTATGGTCAGGGCTCATGACATGTACCGCCTCCCCGATAGAAGTGGCATTGAGCACCCATAAGTTCCCTTCCGCATCCATCGTGGCGCCTTCGGTACGCGTGTAAAGTTCTACGGGGGTGATATCTGTGCTGGTGCGTTTGATGGTACTGCCGTTGGTGCCGTCGCCGTAGCGTGTTATGTTCCCGTGGTTGTATTCATA
>CACYKR010000068.1 GCA_902774995.1 uncultured Bacteroidales bacterium
ACCCCCGGTCAGAAACATAGTCGTCTTGCTCGCTTGGAGCGCTTCGCAATACTCCTTGTTTCTTCCTGTCAGTTCAGGCAGGAGGAGTTTGTGGATTTCATGGATTTGGAGGCCGGCAAAGGAATGGCTTTCCGTGTCATCGGTCAGCATGAAACGGACCTGACGAACGGCCTGCCTTACAACTGCTACCTGCCGGACGGCACACCCGTCAACGACTATACGGACGAGCCAACCCAAGGGCCGAACAGGATGCCTCAAACCAGCAGTGTCTCCGGCGCGGCTATCCTGCAGGAGTTACTGAGGTACAACAACCGCAACAAAGTGATTGAGATTGTCGGCACCTATCCCAGCTTTGACGAGCACTGGGATTCCATCCGTCTCTCCGGCAAAGTCATGCTCCCGAAAGGGAAGAGACCCAAACGCATGATTCTCGTAAGCCACTACACCGTCTGCTCCAACGCCGAGGCGCCCAGCAACGCGTTCTCACTGGAGGGCATACTCGTCAATCTGGGCTACGGACTCATCATCCCCGATTACCTGGGCTACGGTGTGACGGCCGACCGCGTGCATCCGTATCTGGTGATGGACCTCACGGCGCGTAACGTGCTGGACATGTATCTGGCGGTGCGGCCGTGGCTCAAAGCCGTCGGACAGGAGCCGGAGTTCGACGACATTATCCTCATGGGCTACAGCCAGGGCGGTGCCACCACGATGGCGGTGGAGTACCTCATCGAGAACGAGTATTCGTCCGGCGATGATCCCGACCAGGTGAAGGTCCACCGCGTCTTCGTTGGAGGCGGACCGTACGACGTGCAGGCGACTTATGAGCGGTTTGTGAGCACCGACATAGCCGGTTATCCGGTAGCCGTACCGCTGGTGCTGCAAGGCATGATTGCCGGGGCAGGACTGCACATAGAGATGACGGACCTCATGCAGGAATGGCTATACGCACATATGGACGAGTGGATCAACAGCAAGCGGTTCACCTCCGCCCAAATCAACGAAATGATCGGCACCCGCGTCACCCACGAGATACTCACCCCCGAGGCGATGAACCCCAAATCCGCCAAAGTGGCGGAGCTGTACAAAGCCATGACGGCGAACTCCATCACCTCTTATAACTGGTCGCCGATGGCATCCGTCTATATGATGCACTCCATTGACGACGAGACGGTGCCGTACACCAACGCCGGTAACGCGCAGTCCAAATGGCAGAACGCGAATATCACCTTTAACTTCGGCCATTACGGAGGACACGTGAAAACATGCCTTAGGTTTATCAATGCCGTCAAAACCCAGCTGGAGACGGAAGAAAAAGAAAGGGAGCTGTATGAATAAACGGCAACATATTCTTTGTACATGGTACCTCGTCCCTCTGTTCATGGCTCTTTTTCTCCCGTCATGCGAGGTGGAGGCTCCGTGGACTACCAATAACGTGGAGCTGACGATGGAGATTAAAACCGTCTCGGCGGGTTTCGTGGAGTGCTCTTTCTCTACCTCCAAAGAGGCGTATTACCTCATTGCCATCGACACGGTCAGACCAGGCTACAACCCCATGGAGCACCAGAAACAGTTCATGATGCTGGCGCTCGATTCGGCGAACCTGGAGTACCTCACCTGGCGCAACAGTCTGCTCAAAGAAGGCGAGACGAATATAGCGCCGTTCGCCAGCCATGCGCTCCATTACGGCTATATCAACCATTTCTTCCACGGCCTGGAGCCGGACTCCGAATACTGGATATACGCCTTTGTCGTCGATCCGGACAAACAGCAGTCGGCGGGCAGGCTGTACCTCACGACGGTCAGGACTACGGAGACAAGCGTAGTGGATATTCATTTCGAGTACCGCGTGTATGGCAGATGGGATTATATCTACCCCGTGGACTCGGCCGGACAGATATACGACCGCTTCCCCTATATGGCTACTACGCGGGACAGCCTGGATCTCGCGGATATATACCACCAGACGCCGGAGGAGTATTTCGCAGAGTATTTCCTGAATATCATGGAATACCGCCTCGTTGACAATATCCTCTACGGCGTGCGGGTGAGCGAGAACGACGGAAAGGATGCGGGTTGTGATTTTCAGGAGGGGCACACCTATTACACCTCCATCGTGGCGTGGGACGGTACTCTGGCTAATAACGTCATTTACAAATTCACCTGGACAGGGGACGATTTCGAGGCCTATTTCAAAGATGAAGATTCTATTGATTCTTACGGGGAAGACGACTGACGCGCGCATTGCCTCGCTCATCGACGAATACCGGGAACGGCTCACCCACTACGTGCCGTTCGAGCTGGTCGTGATACCCGATCTCAAAAACGCCAAGTCGCTTACGGAGGAGCAGGTCAAAGCGGCGGAAGGCGAAGCCATCCTCTCGCGCCTCACGCCGGCTATGGAAGTCATCCTCCTGGACGAACACGGACGCGAGTTCCGCTCCGTCGAATACGCCGGGTGGCTGCAAAAGAAGATGGGCTCCGGCCGTGACCTCACGCTTGTCATCGGCGGACCCTACGGGTTCTCGCCTGCTGTCTATCAGCGTGCTGACGGCAAACTGAGCCTCAGCCAGATGACGTTCTCCCACCAGATGATACGAATAATGGCCATCGAGCAGATATACCGCGCAATGACCATTCTCCGGGGAGAACCCTACCACCATGAATAAACGCGGTCTCTCAGCCGCGTTTATTCTATTTACCATTTGGTCATTTACCATTTGGTCATTTACCGAACTCTTATCTTCTGACCGATCTGCAGGATCTTCGTTTCCTTGATATTGTTCAGACGGCAGAGGGCTCTCACGGACGTACCGTATTTTTTCGCAATACCGGAGAGGGTGTCGCCTTGGCGTACCTTGTGGTACCTCATCGCCGCCTGCTCGGCACGGGCTTTCTTCATGGCCTTGATGCCGATGACGTACTCCTCTTTGTTCTTGAGCTGCCCCGTGTTGAAATCTATGATGCCCGCCGGGTTCATCGCCTCGCCCAGATAGCGCATCTCCAGGTGGAGGTGGCTGCCTGTCGAACGGCCGGTGTTGCCTCCCAGACCGATGACGTAGCCCGCCGGCACCTGTTCGTACTCATCCACCAGCGGACGACTCAGGTGCCCATAGACGGTCTCCAGACCGTTCTCGTGACGCATCACTACGAAATAGCCGTACCCTCTCGGGTCCCATCCTACGATACGTACCTGGCCCGCCCAGGCGGCGCGGATGGAGTCACCTACCTGTACCTTGACATCCGTTCCCTTGTGCATCCTGTTGCGGCGCCAGCCGTAAGGACTGGTCACATATCCCGGAGCGGGCAGTACGAAGCCTGCCATCGGGATATGCACATCCTCCTTGACGCTGTCGAACATCGTCCCGTAGGGGTTGACGCGCTCGTCCGTCCAGATGAAACGGTAGATACTGTCCGCCGGGTGGTGGTTCATCAGCGCCGTGTCCAGCATGAACTGCGGCGCTATCTTATACACCACATCGCCGTCCTTGGTGCGGACGATAATCTTACGCGGCAGCAGCTCCAGCTCGCATCCCAAAATCAGCGTGTCGTGGGAGAAGAGCCCCGCCAGACACTCCGGCAGCTGGTTGGCACGCACGTCTATATCGTCCAGTTCCTCCAGCTCGTCGCCTTCGCTGTCCATGGCCGCACTGTCCAGCGGCACACTCGGTACGGCAGGCTGGTCCTGCGCGCTTAACGGCAGCAGGAGCAACAGCAGAAGCCACAGAGATGTAAGACAACGCATATAACAGCTAATACCAATAATGTTACACAAATACCAATGAGCCATTTCTTCCACGCGCTCATCGCTCCTTCCAGTTTAGGCGCTTTCACCAGCGGGAAAGCCACCTGCTCGGTCAGCGTACGGCCGAAGATGACGGAGATGATCGCATCTGCGTTCACCGCCCAGCCGTTGGCGTTGAGCACCGGAGCCAAGTTGCGTCGGCGCAGTTTGAGCCACGCCATCACCATGCTCGGACCGCTGATGAGAAGCAGGATACCGCAGAAGACAAGTATCTGCTGCCACCATGTGAGAGTCACCCATCCTTTGGCTACGCTCACCAGCATCGTGCCGATCATACCTAACGCCATGCCGATGGCGGCGAAGATACCAGCGAACTTGGCGATGTCGAAGGAGGGTTTCTGTGCCTCTGCCGGTGCTCCGTCCACTTTGGCGGTCTCCACTTTGGCGGTCATGTCGTCGAATGCCTTGGCGTCTTTCTCGGCGGCGGACTTGTTGATCTTGTCCTCCACCCATTTGCCGAACTTGCGGTAAGGGGTCCAGAACGCCTGACGGATAGAGATAGGGTTGTCGATGATTTTCGTCACCGTAGCATCGTAATCCAGCCCGTCGTTGTCGTAGAACACGGCATTCTTGCCTACGCTGAGGTTGTTCACCTCGCCTTGTGTCACAGCAGCAACGATCTGCATGGCTTTGCCGGTCTTCTGGTTCACGCAGTTGCAGTACAGCAGGAACATCCCGCTGAGCGGTGCCTGACTGTCATGTTTGGCGGGGTCGGTCACGCGCATGCACAGGCGGCACGCACGCTGGTCTATAATGAGTGTACCTGCCTCGAACGAAGCGATCGTCTCGCTCTTGCGGTCATAGAAGTCCTCCAGCGTCACGAAGTTACGCAGCAAGCGGTAGAAATCGCGGTGGAGGAGCAGCAGCTTGCGCAACGGCTCATACACGGCTTTCGCCGCTGCCAGCGCATCGGCATTGGCGCTTTCTGCGGCGGCTTTCGCTGCCTCCCACTCGCTGATCTGGGCACCCATCTCGATGAATTTCTTCTCTGTCATGCCCGGCTTCGGCGTATCCTCGGCGATGACAGCCAGACCGAGTTTCTGCAACTTCTCCTGCTCGAAATAAGCGGCGTACTCCGCCTGTTTCTCCTTGTAGGCGGCGATGACGTCTGCCTCCAGCGGAGCGGCGGGAACAGCCTGTTCCTCGACAGTCACTGCATCAATGGCTGCCTGCACATCCGCCAGCGTCACGGTCTCTTTGCCGGCCGCCACTTGCTTGGCTACTCCGGCGATAGCCTCATCGGCGATATTGGCGAGAGCTATCTCATCTTTCTGCGCAAAGAGTGTCTCGGGATCTTTCAGCGTAGCGCAGAGCCACTCCGCTGCTTCCACTACCTCCTTCAGACGCAACTTGCCGTCGTTGTCGCTGTCCATCAGGCTCAGCGAGTCCGAACTGATCTCCAGACCGTTCACGGGACAGGAAAGGACTGTCCACATCTTTTTGTCCAACTCGCCCAGATGACGGATGTCCTCCGCCGACTGGATTCGTACGCGGGTCACGCCGCCCACGTTGGCAAAACTCCATTTGTACTTGCTCATATGATTAAATATTAGTAGTGTTGCGATAATTTTAAGAACATAAACAGAGATAAACCCTTTTGAATGCTTTTGAGCTTCGCTCTCGCGTACTTTGCTGCTAAAAACTCCCCGCAAGCAAGCTTTCGGATAGTTTTTACCACCAAACTCCGCAACTCTACGAGTAAAAGCCTTCAAAAGCAATAAACATAAAAAACATTTTTATTAGTCAAAAATTACCAACAATTATTCAAAAATTTGCATTGCTGATCAAATCAAAAAAATGAATAGACTTATAATAATGCTTTACATCTCACAAAACTTAAAATATCGCAACAGCAGTAATTAAATATTGTCAATTGTCAACAAAAACGGCGCAAAGATACAAAAAAATTTGCACATATGCAAAAAAAAGTGTACTTTTGCACCCATTTTTTGTGCTTATGTGGACACTATTGGCTTTTATATCGGCTCTATGCCTCGGGTTTTATGACATCTCCAAGAAGATTGCCCTGCGCGACAACAAGGTGATTGACGTACTGACTTTCAGTATCTGTTTCTCGGCGCTTATGCTTGCAGTACCGCTCGTTCTCTCGCGTTTATGGCCGGAGACGATGAGCACCACCTTCTTCTACGTGCCCACTGTGGACGCAGAGGCGCACGCGTTCATTTTTATCAAAGCGATTATTGTACTGGCTTCGTGGGTCTTTGCCTATATTTCCCTCAAGCACCTGCCTATCTCCGTGGTCAGTCCCATGCAGGCGACACGGCCGATGTGGACGCTCGTCGGGGCGCTTCTCCTCTTCGGCGAACGGCTCAACGCCTACCAGTGGCTCGGCGTGGTCCTTGCCATCGGCTCAATCTTCCTCTTCTCGCTGGGTGCCGCGAAGACCGCCAAGCACCCCGCCCTGTTCCGCGAACACCGTTTTTACTACCTCTGCCTCGTCCTCGCTATCCTCATCGGTGCCTGCTCCGGACTCTACGACAAATACCTCATGCGGCGGTACGACCACAACGCCGTACAGGTCTGGTACACCTTTTACCAGGCTCTGATGATGCTCGTTGTCTGGACCATAGACCGCTACGCTCAAAGTAGAAAGACCGCTGCGCTCAAAGTAGAAAGACGGTCTTACGAAACAATTTTCAATTTTCAATTTTCACCGTTCATTTTCCTCATCTCTCTCTTTCTGGTCATCTCCGACAACGTCTATATGCTGGCGCTGAGCGACCCGGATTCGATGATTGCCGTTGTGAGCACCATCCGCCGCGGTGGTGCCGTCATCGGCTTCGCCTACGGACTGATTTTCCTTAGGGAGAACGACCCCTGGCGCAAAGTCCTCTGCATGCTCGGCATCCTCGCCGGCCTCATCTTCCTCGCCCTCGGCTCAGTGTAACATTTCAAACTTTTCTTCCTAACAATTTTCTTTTTAAGTAGTTTCTTCTTCTCTTCAAATCCATATACATCACAGTCCACATTAATTCCCCATACACCTTATAATACTGGATTGCGTGTATCAGGACGCCGGTTTTGTAAATATAGTCATGGCGGAGCTTTTGCATTTCGACACGTAGTAATGTATGTGTACGGAAAATCTGATATCCCATATTACACTCCCCTATTTGTTTCGCAGGAGAGGGCAAATGCAAAGGATTCTTTATCCATGACATTAAGCCATATTGCTGTGATGTATGCTGACGGTAGTACATCAGCGGTTCGGTTATGCACCCCAAGGCATTATATAGTATTCCTGACATGGCGATATTGCCGTCATGGATTTGTTCCGAGGTATGTAATTCCGCCTTTTCGTTTATTTCAACATTCGGAACAAATTTCTTGCGTAGCGCCATGGTACAGCCGGAGGCACGGTTTTCCTGTAAGAAAATTTCCATTGCAAAACCTTTCTCAAAATAATGCATTTGCTCATTGATTCCTACCACGTCAAAAAGAGATAAATGCGTAAACTCCCTGTTCTTTTCATCTATGAGAATAGCATTAGTAAAGACCACAGAAATTGATGGATGGGCATCAAAATAGTCAGTTATTGTTTTGACTTTATCGCGTTTCCAAATATCGTCCTGATCAGCTAAGAAAATTATATCTTTTGTGCATAGAGAAATAGCTCTCGCAAAATTGGCACACACGCCTAATGCCGGGTTATTTCGGAACAGTCTGATTTTATCAGGATTAGCGGTACTATAATCTTGAATGATGGCGATTGTTTCATCCGTAGAACCATCATCACAGATGACAATTTCATCAATTGGAAGAGATTGATTTAGAATTGAGTCTAATTGCTCTTTAAGGAATTTTTCCCCATTGCAGGTGCACATCGCGACGGACGTAGTCATTTCTTTCTTCTTGGTATTAATTGTTACACAAAAAGACATAAGTAAAAAACTTTACGCGCATGCTTTTGAAGGAAGAAACAGAATAAAAAAAACGCGGATTTCTTATCTTGCTTATCCGCCGTTTGTGGTCCTAGGAAAACCAATATATCCGAATAAGCAATGCAGAAACCCACGCCGTGTATCTATTGGCACACATACGTACAAAAGTACGCATAGGCATACAATACACCCATGGGCATCTACTGCAACTTGTTTTCTAGATATATTGACTAAATGAAATTTCCTAGGTTTCAAACGGTCAAAAACAAGCGTTAGTAAACGCCATTAAATATGTCTGCTCCCTCTGCCAAAAGAATCACACAGACACCCTTGGCGTGAGTTTGCGGTTGCAAAGGTACGAAGATTTTTTGAGATATGCAAATAAAAGGAATAATATTTGCAAAAAAAGCTATTATAGGGGCAGAAGAATGCGTGCAGGTGAGGTCCTAAAATAACAGACTTATGGCGCACTAATCGCGTACTTATCACACACTTATCACGCACTAATTTTAGGAAATAAAAGGCTTGGTATTATATACATAGTATATAATACTAAAACAATACTAAAAAATTTGTAAAAAAATAATTCCAAAATTATTTGCGTATGTCAAAAAAAAGTTGTACCTTTGCACGCTTTTTTGCGCGAGAGCGCGAAAGAGGCTAACATGTTTAACCCTTTAACGTGCGTAGCACTATCTTAACGGTTTAACGTCCAAACGGCATTTAACGGTTACACGTGCGCAGCACAATTTATCTACCAACATGGCAGAAAATCTTTCTCTCCAGAACTTCGACTGGGATGCCTATGAAGCACAACAGCAAGGCAAACAAAACGAAGAAGAAATCCAAAAGTACAACGAGACTCTCTCCGCTATCAAGGACAACGAGGTGGTTGAGGGTACCGTAATTTCCATTAACAAACGCGAGGTAGTTGTCAACGTAGGCTATAAGTCGGACGGTATCGTACCGGCAGCTGAGTTCCGTTACAACCCGGATCTGAAGGTAGGCGACAAAGTAGAGGTTTACATTCAGAGCCAGGAGGACAAGAAGGGCCAGCTCGTACTGTCCCACAAAGAGGCACGCACCGCTCGCGCTTGGGACCGTGTTAACGAGGCTTACAACGCAGGCGAGATCGTTACCGGTTACATCAAATGGCGTTCGAAAGGCGGCATGATCGTGGACGTACTGGGCATGGAGGCATTCCTCCCGGGCAGCCAGATCGACGTGAAGCCCGTTCGCGACTACGATATTCTCGTAGGCAAGACGATGGAGTTCAAGATTGTGAAACTCAATCCGGAGTTCCGCAACGTAGTCGTTTCCCACAAAGCACTCATCGAGGCTGAACTCGAGGCACAGAAAGCCGAGATCGTCAGCAAGCTCGAGAAGGGCCAGGTACTCGAGGGTACCGTTAAGAACATCACCAACTACGGCGTATTCATCGACCTCGGTGGTGTTGACGGTCTTATCCACATCACCGACCTCTCTTGGGGCCGCGTAAACGACCCGCACGAGCTCCTGCAACTCGACCAGAAGATCAACGTTGTTATCCTCGACTTCGATGAGGATAAGAAACGTATCGCTCTTGGTCTGAAGCAGCTCACTCCGCATCCGTGGGATGCCCTTGATCCGAACCTCAAGGTAGGCGACAAGGTTCACGGCAAGGTAGTCGTAATGGCTGACTACGGAGCATTCGTGGAGATCGCAGAGGGCGTTGAGGGTCTTGTTCACGTGAGCGAGATGAGCTGGAGCCAGCACCTCCGTTCCGCTAACGACTTCCTCAAAGTCGGCGACGAGGTAGATGCTGTTATCCTCACTCTCGACCGCGCTGAGCGCAAGATGAGCCTCGGTATCAAGCAGCTCAAGGCTGATCCGTGGGCTAACGTAGAGACCAAGTACGCTGTTGGTACCCGTCACTGGGCTAAGGTTCGCAACTTCACCAACTTCGGTGTCTTCGTTGAGATCGAGGAAGGTGTGGACGGTCTGATCCACATCAGCGACCTGAGCTGGACCAAGAAGATCAAACACCCGAACGAGTTCACCCAGATCGGTGCGCAGATCGAGGTAGTTGTTCTTGACATCGACGTAGCCAACCGTCGTCTGAGCCTCGGTCACAAGCAGCTCGAGGAGAATCCTTGGGAGGAGCTTGAGGCCAAGTTCGGTGTGGACACCGTAGTGGACGGCAAAGTAGTTGAGATCAACGACAAGGGCGCTGTGATCTCTCTCGAGGAAGGCGTTGAGGCATTCTGCACTACCCGCCACCTCCAGAAAGAGGACAAATCCCCGGTTGCTGTGGGCGATACACTGCCATTCCGCGTGATCGAGTTCAACCGCGACGCAAAACGTATCCTCGTTTCGCACCTCCGCACTTGGGAGGAGCGCAAAGAGGCTCCCGCTAAGGCTGCCAAGAAAGCCGCTAAGGCAGAAGAGCCGCAGGTAGAAATGCCGAAGGTGGAGAAGACTACCCTCGGTGACCTCTCCGTACTCGCTGACCTCAAGGCTTCCATGGAAGCAGAGGCCGCTCCGGCTAAGAAAGCTACCAAGAAAGCAGCCAAGAAAGACGAGGAGTAATCTCTCGTGAATGAAAAAAATGACATGCGCGCTTGCGTATGTCATTTTTTTTTAGTACCTTCGACCTCCTCCCCCATGAATGGGGTCCCCTTCGAAAGTACGTTCGCGTCCTGCGGTACATATATTCCGCGCTTGATTTGTCCTAAGTAATGCGCTAAAACCGCGTTTTAGCGGTAATTACCCGGACAATCTACGCTTCTCCCCACGGGATGCACTGCGTTAGCGTCCCGTGGGGACCCATTTGACGAGCCGATGGCTTTCCTGTTTTACGCGTATAAATACCGTCTTATGCAAGCATAGCCGCTATCTATCCGCGCAAAACAGATAGAATTACATTCTATTCGTCAAAAAAATGCCCGTGCCCGAACGCTTGCATATGTGCAATTTTTGTAGTACCTTTGTACCCGATTTTGTGCGTATGAACGAGTTTTTGGAAAAAGAAGAAGCTATCCTCAAGATGCTCAAGACGGTATTTGACCCCGAAATACCGGTGAATATATACGACCTGGGGTTGATCTACGGCATCGAGATCAAGGACGATGGTGTGTGTGAGATTACGATGACGCTGACCGCGCCGTCGTGTCCGGCGGGCGATTTTCTGGTGGAGGATATCCGCCAGAAAGTAGGCAGCGTGGAGGGCATCAAAGACGTGAACGTGAATATCGTCTTCGAACCCGAGTGGACCAAAGATATGATGAGCGAAGAAGCCAAACTGGAACTCGGCTTCCTGTAAATTGTGAATTGTAAATTATGATTTATTTTCTTAGTGATGCACACTTAGGCAGCCTGGCTATCGAGAGAGGCTGGGCGCACCAGAAAAAACTCATCCAGATGTTAGAGGAGATGAGCAAAGACGCCGTGTCCATATACATGCTGGGGGATATGTTCGATTTCTGGATGGAATATTTCATTCACGACAAGAAGAAACGCGAGTTCTCGCCGTTCTATAGAGAGCTGCGCAAGCTGAAGAAAAAAGGCATACACGTCCATTTCTTCACAGGCAACCATGACTTATGGACGTTCGGCGGTCTGGCGAAGATGACCGGCGTGGAGGTGCATTACACCCCCATGACCATCAACCGTTACGGCAAGAAGATCTACCTCAGCCATGGAGACGGTCTGCTGCCGGATAACTGGGAGAAATACTACACGAAAGACGTACAGAAGAAAATCAACCGGTTCATCAAACTGCGCGATCTCTTCCGGAACGAGACACTGCAGTTCCTTTTCCGCTGTCTGCCGCCTCAAATAGGCAATGCTATCGGCTATAACTGGGCGAAGAAAAGCCGCCTCAAAGAGCTGGCGAACCCCTGCCCCTACAAAGGAGAGAAGAAAGAGGAACTGGTGCTTTTTGCCAAGGACCAGGAGAAACAGGGCAACCACCGCGACTACTATATCTTCGGTCACCGGCATATAGAGCTCGACCTGGCGCTGGAGAGCGGCAGCCGCGTTATGATCTTAGGAGACTGCTTTAAGCAGTGGACCTACGCCAAACTCGACGACCACGGCCGACTGACGATGCATAATTTTAATTCCTAATTTTTGATTCCAAAGTGCACACCAGAGAAGAGAAATTAGCCGCCTTCGGACGGCTGCTGGATATCATGGACGACCTGCGGGAGAAATGCCCGTGGGACCGCAAACAGACCTTCGACAGTCTCCGGCAGAACACCATCGAGGAGACCTACGAGTTAGCCACCGCTATCTCGCGCCATGACATGAACGAGATCAGCAAAGAGCTGGGGGACGTGCTGCTGCACGTCGTCTTCTACGCCAAGATGGGCTCCGAGACCGGAGAATTCGACATCGCCGATGTCTGCAACAGGCTCTGCGACAAACTCATCTTCCGCCACCCGCACGTGTATGGCGAAGCCGCGGCGCAGAACGCCGAGGAAGTCAGCCATCTCTGGGAACAGGTCAAACTCAAAGAGAAAGGCGGCAACAAGACCGTCCTCGGCGGTATTCCCGACAGCCTGCCATCGCTCGTAAAAGCCTACCGCATACAGGACAAGGTGGCGAACGTCGGCTTCGACTGGGAGAAGAAAGAGGACGTCTGGGCAAAGGTCAAAGAAGAGATTGCCGAATTCGAAGCAGAGGTAGTAAAAATCAGCCCCGACATGGAAGCGGAGTTCGGAGATTTGATGTTTTCTCTCATCAATGCCGCACGGCTCTACAAGATCCGCCCGGACAATGCGCTGGAGCATACCAACCTGAAGTTCATCCGCCGTTTCAACTACATTGAGGCACGCGCCAAAGAGCAAGGCAGAGAACTCAAAGACATGACCCTCGCGGAGATGGACGCACTCTGGAACGAAGCCAAAGCCAATGAACAATTATCAATTAACAATTAACAAAGCGTCCTACTGGCTATAGTACTAACTTGATAGAAAGTACATATCTAAAAAGTCTGTACCTCCTCCAAAATCCCTTTGTAAATTGTGATTTATACATTGTAAATTAAAAACGGGTCATTGCTGACCCGTTGTGCGGCATAAAAGACTCGAACTTTCACTCCTCACGGAACCAGATCCTAAGTCTGGCGCGTCTACCAATTCCGCCAATGCCGCTCGCATTCGGCAACGTTTGAAAGTTTGGCGCTGCACGCTGTTTGAAGGTTTGATGGTTTGAAATCAAACAAGCGAAACTCAAACAAGCGAAACTCAAACAATGTCAAACATTGAAAAAGCGTGCAAAGGTACAAAGAATTTTTGAATTATGCAAGAAAATAGTCAAACTTTTTATCATATTCTGCCGAATGGCGTCAAAATAGTACACCGGCATACACCTTCACCCGTCGCATACGTGGGTGTGATGGTGGGTGCCGGCACACGGGACGAAGTGCCGGAAGAGAACGGCATGGCGCATTACATAGAGCACTGCGTCTTCAAAGGCACCGCCCACCATTCCGCACGGCAGATCATCCACGCCATAGAAGGCATTGGAGGAGAGATCAACGCATATACCACCAAGGAGGAGACTACTTTCTATGCCGCCATCCTGGCTGAACACGTACAGCTGACTCTTCACCTCATAGCCGAGATGGTGCTTGAACCTACTTTCAAGAAAGAGGAGACCGACAAAGAACGGATGGTGATTCTGGACGAGATAGAGAGCTACAACGACTCCCCCAGCGAACTGATTTACGACGATTTCGAGAACCTGGTGTTCTCCGGCAGCAGTCTGGAGATGCCTATTCTGGGCTCTAAAAAGGCCCTCCGCCATATCTCCTCCAAACCCTCCTACCCGCTCCAATGGATGAAAAACCACTACCGGCCGGAGCGGATGGTGGTCTTCTGCCAGGGCAACGTCAAACCCGAGCGTTTCTTCCGCCTCGCCGAACGCGAGTTCGGCCATCTGACTACTCCGAGTACTCAGAGTTCTTCGATTACTCCGATTCCCTCGGACTACCCGAACGAACATGAGCGCTCTTTCCGCAAACACACCCACCAAGTACACGCCATGCTGGGCGGAAGGGCGTACCCGCTGGGGCATGAGAACCAGCTGGCGATGTTTCTGCTCAACAATATCCTCGGCGGCGGCAGCCTCAACAGCCGGCTCAACCTCAGCCTGCGCGAGTCACGCGGACTCGTCTATACCGTCGAATCGACCTACACTCCTCTGAGCGACACCGGCTACTGGTGCGTCTATTGGGCGTGCGACCCGCAGGATTACGAACTGAGTCTGGAGCTCGTCCGGCGGGAACTGGACAAACTGCGCGAGACACCTCTCACCGAGGCCGCCTTACGCCACGCCCTGGTGCAGTTACGGGGCCAACTGGCTATCTCCGCCCAGAACCAGGAGAACTCCGCACTGGCGATGGCGAAGTCGATGCTCTACCGGAATTGTGCGCCGGATTGGGAGGAGACAATGCGCCAAATAGAACATACGACTACCGGGAAACTCTTACAAGTAGCACAAGAAATCTTCGAAGGCAAAAATGCTTACATTTTGACATACAAATAGGCCAAAATGGTTGAATTGTGTTACAAATCACAGTTTTTTAGCAAAAAATCGCATTTTTTCTCTATTTTATTTGGTTATATAAGAAAAATTTTGTACCTTTGCACGATTTTTCGTCTGTACGCGTACGCGTATCCTTAAAATAATAC
>CACYKR010000069.1 GCA_902774995.1 uncultured Bacteroidales bacterium
AGATAAACCCTTTTGAATGCTTTTGGAAATCGAAAATGCGCAGCCCCCGAGCCTAATGGCTCTTGCGCCCAAGTCCCTGTATGCCGGTCAGTAAGCAAGTTTCCTGCCGTCATTCATGCCCTTGGTCTCCATCGATTGCCTAAATAGGCACCGATGGGCTGCTTACAAAAATATCCCTTCGGGATTGGAAAATAAGAAAAATCTATGCAGCGCGTAGGTCGGGGTAAAAGCCTTCAAAAGCACGCCAAGTGGGCACATAAAATACAATGTACAATGTACAATGTACAATTTACCATTGTGAATTAAAAAGAATGCGCTACAAAGCCTTGTTCATAGATATTGACGATACGCTGCTCGACTACGTTCCTTGTTGCCGGGAAGCGTTCGATGCGGCGATGAGGAAGTTGCCAAGTGACCAAGTACCAAGTACCAAGGAAAGGAGTGACGAACTCTTCGAACTGTTCTTTGCTATCTCCGGCAGGCTCTTCTCCGAAGCCAAACACGGGTTGCATACTATCGCCGAAGTGATGGAACTCTACCCGCGGGAGTTCGTAGAGACGATGTACGAAGGCCGGATGTACGATATACGAAGGATAGAGGAAGATACGGAGATTTTCAAACGGGCTTTCCGTGCGGCGTGGGGAAAGACGCACACGCTCGTGCCCGGTGCGCGGGAGACGATAGAGACACTGCGGGCAAGAGGGTACCGGCTCTTTGCCGCGTCGAACAGCTTCGGACATCTCCAGCGCAACCGGCTGGAACGCGCAGGGCTGCTGCCGTTCTTCGAAGACACGTATATATCCATGGACCTCGGTTATGACAAACCCGATAGACGTTTCTACCGTGAGGCGCTTCGCCGTTGCGGTTTGGAGCCGGAGGAGGTGTTGATGATTGGCGACAGCATGACGACCGACATCCTCGGAGCACAGGCGGCAGGGCTCGGCGCTATCTTCTTCTCCCGCAGAGGGGAGCGGCCGGAAGGCGTGAAAACAGTAACAAGTTTACCGGAAATACTAAAATATGTCTAAAAATCGGCCGCAAATTTGCACATGTCAAAAAAAAGCAGTAAATTTGTGCGAAATTTTTTAATTAATAATTTATTTAAGAACATAAACAAAGATAAACCCTTTTGAAGGCTTTTGAGCTTCGCTCTTGCGTACTTTGCTGCTAAAAACTCCCCGCAAGCAAGCTTTCGGATAGTTTTTACCATCAAACTCCGCAACTCTGCGAGTAAAAGCCTTCAAAAGCAATAAACATAAAAAACATTGCCAATTCAAATTCATATGAACGTAAACTATTTGGAGTCGCGACATATCGGACTCACCCCGGAAGAGGAGAAACAGATGTTGGACGCTATCGGCGCCGAGTCGCTGGAAGGGCTGGTGCGCGAGACCATGCCGGCGGATATCCTGCTGCCGGAAGGTATCGAACTGGAGCTGGCCTATACGGAGCAGCGCCAGCTGGAGGTGGCGGACACGCTGCTGAGCCAGAATAGCCCTGCGCGCTCGTATATAGGTCGCGGATGGTACGGCACTATCACACCGGCGGTCATCCGTCGCAATATCCTGGAGAACCCCGTGTGGTACACCTCTTATACTCCTTATCAGGCGGAGGTGAGCCAGGGACGTCTGGAGGCGCTGTTCGTCTTCCAGACCATGATCAGCGATCTGACGGGACTGCCGCTCGCCAACTGCTCGCTCCTCGACGAGGCTACCGCTGCTGCGGAGAGCGTGACGATGATGCGGAATCTGCGCACACGCGAGCAGGTGAAGAACAACGTGTGCAAGGTGTTCGTGGACGAGAAAGTATGGCCGAACACCTTATCTGTACTGCGTACGCGCGCAGCGGGTCAAGGCATCGAGATCGTCACCGGCTCTTATGCCGAGTTCGAACCCACGGCGGAGTATTTCGGTGCGTTGGTACAATGGCCTAACAGCGACGGCGCGATAGAGGACTACGAGGGCTTCGTCAGCGACTGCCACGAGGCAGGGCTCAAAGTGACGGTCGTAGCGGACCTCATGGCACTCGCGCTGCTCAAACCGCTGGACGCGGATATCATGTGCGGCACGGCGCAGCGCTTCGGCCTGCCCATGGGCTTTGGCGGTCCTACCGCCGGATATATGGCTACACGGGACGAGTACAAACGCGACATGCCCGGACGTATCATCGGTCTGAGCAAAGACAAATACGGACACCCTGCTTACCGTCTGGCGCTCCAGACACGCGAGCAGCATATCAAACGCGAGAAAGCCACGTCGAACATCTGTACCGCGGAGGCTCTCTCGGCGATGATGGCAGGGATGTACGGCGTCTATCACGGTGCCGAAGGCATCCGCGAGATAGCAGAGGGTATTCACTCCAAGGCTGCGTACCTCAACGAGATGCTCCAGGCCTACGGCTACACCCAGGAGAACGCCGAGTTCTTCGATACGCTGAAGATAAGAGTCGAAAGCGAAAAGTCGAAAGTCGAAAGCGAAAAGTCGAAAGTCGAAAGCATCAAGGAGAAAGCCGAAGAGATGGGTATCAACCTCTATTACGACCCCTCCGGATGGATAGGACTGTCGGTCGATGAGACGGTAGATATAGATGATATGAACGACCTGATAGAGCTCTTCGCCGAGGCGAGCGGTAACATGCCGCAGTACGAAGAGAGCGACGAGGCTTTCGAAGGACTCTGGGCGATTGACGAGAGCCGCGTGCGTGAGGTGGATTATTTGCAGGCGGAGGTGTTCAAGACCTACCACACCGAGACGGAGTTAATGCGTTATCTCAAACGCCTTGACCGCAAGGATATATCCCTCGCCACGTCCATGATTCCGTTGGGCTCCTGTACGATGAAGCTCAACCCCGCGGCAGCGATGATCCCGGTTACTTTCTCCGGTGCCATGAACGTCCACCCGCTGGCTCCGGCAGACCAGGTAGCCGGATATGAGACGATCATGGAGGAGCTGCAGGACCAACTTTGTACTATCACGGGCTTCGACGCCTGCACCCTGCAGCCTACCTCGGGAGCTGCAGGAGAATATACCGGTCTGGTAGTTATCCGCGAATACTTGCGCCGTCAGGGACAGAGCCACCGTAAGGTGCTCCTCATCCCCGCTTCGGCACACGGCACCAACCCCGCCTCGTGTGTACAAGCCGGCTTCACGCCCTGCGTGGTCCAATGCGACGAGAAGGGGAACACCGACCTCGCCGACTGGAGACAGAAAGCCGAGGAGAACAAAGACACCCTCGCCGGCTGTATGATTACCTATCCCTCGACCCACGGTATCTTCGAGCAGGCTATCCGTGAGATGATCGACATCATCCACGCCAACGGCGGCTATGTCTATATGGACGGCGCGAACATGAACGCGCAGATAGGCTGGACCAACCCCGCTTATATCGGTGCCGACGTGTGCCATCTGAACCTGCATAAGTCCTTCGCCTCGCCCCACGGCGGCGGCGGTCCGGGTGCAGGAGCCGTGTGCTGCACCGCCGAGATGGCGGATTGTCTGCCTACGGAGGACGCCAACCGTGTGTCCGCGGCGCTCTACGGCAATGCGAATATGGCGCTTATCTCCTGGGGCTACATAGCTATGATGGGCGCCGAAGGACTGCGTCATGCTACGGCGGCGGCAATCCTCTCGGCTAACTACATGGCCGCACGTCTCAAAGACGCCTACGGCATTGTCTATACCGGCGAGACGGGCAGGGTAGGCCACGAGCTTATCCTCGACTGCCGCCAGTTCCACGCCATCGGCATCACCGAGGCGGACATCGCCAAGCGTCTGATGGACTACGGCTACCATGCGCCGACCCTCTCCTTCCCCGTACACGGCACCCTCATGGTGGAGCCTACCGAGAGCGAGTCGAAGGCGGAGATAGACCGTTTCTGCGACGTGCTCTTACAAATCCGACAGGAGATAGCGGACATTGAGTCCGGCAAGGCGGACAAGACCGATAACGTGCTCCTCAACGCTCCGCACCCCGAGTATGAGGTGGTGGCGGACGAGTGGAGCCATCCTTATACCCGCCGTCAGGCCGCGTACCCTACCGAGTGGGTGGCACAGACGAAGTTCTGGTGCCCCGTAGGAAGGGTGGACAACGGCTTCGGCGACCGTAACTTAGTAGCGAAATTCTAAATTACGAATGACGAATTACGAATGACCAATGATGAATGACCAATCCACAAAGACCGGTTTCGCTGCTCCCCCTCTGAGAGGGGGGCGGGGGGTGTCCCGTTACCTGCGCCAGTACCGGCGCATGCAGCCGTGGATCACCATCAAAGAGCTGGCGATGATTATCCTCAGCACGATCCCTTATGCGGTGACCGTCAACCAGCTGCTGGTGCCACACGCCATCGTAGGAGGCGGCATTACCGGTCTGTGCGAGATCATCTATTTCGCCACAGATACTTATGTGCCCATCTGGCTCAGCAGCGCGAGTATCAATGTGCTGCTGCTCGTCATCGCCGCCATCACCGTAGGATGGCGGTACGCCCTGCGGACTATCTGGGGAGTCATGTGGCTCACTATCTGGCTGAAGGTGATACCGATAGCCCCGGTGCCTATACTGACCGACTCGTTCATGGCAGTGGTCGTAGGCGGACTGTTCACCGGCTGTTTCTTAGGTATCTGTTTCCTGAACAACGGTTCCACCGGCGGTACGGATATCATTGCGATGATCGTCAACAAGTACCACCATCTGCCGATGGGGCGGGTACTGATGATCTCCGACCTGCTGATTATCTCTTCTGCCTTCTTCCTGCCTACCATCCAAGCGGCCGGCACCCAGGGCGCGATAGAGAAAATCCTCTTCGGTCTGACCTATACGTTCATGAGTTCGACGGCGGTGGACTGGGTGATGAACCGCATGCGCCAGTCGGTGCAGTTCATGATCTTCACCCGCAAACCCGACGAGATAGCGGAGGCTATCATCACCCAGGCGCACCGTGGCTGTACGATGCTGGAGGGGGAAGGCGGCTATACCAAACAGCCGATGAAAGTGGTCACTACGATTGCCCGTTCGTACGAGTCGGCTACCATCTTCCGCTTGGTTCGTGCCATTGACCCTAACGCCTTTGTCAGCCAAAGCCAGGTACGAGGTGTCTTCGGCCAGGGCTTTGACCCCATGGCGAACGGAAAATAGGAGTGTCAATATCATGCAGCATTTACCACAATATAGCCAACTGGTGAACCCGCACAACGCGCCGAGTGAGTCACGGCTGCGTACGGCGTTCAGATATCTGGTGATAGTATTCGGCATTTTTCCGATGGCGCTAATGGTGAACTGGGTATTGCTGCCCCATGCTTTTGTAGGAGGCGGGTTGACCGGTATCTGCTCGGTAATCTACTATCTGACGGGCGGCATGTTCCCGGAGCTCTTCCCGGAGTACGGAGGCGCTGTACCGGTGTGGTTGACTACCTTCGTCTTCAATGCGGTCTTGCTGCTGATAGCGGGATTTACTATCGGGTGGCGGTTCTGCATCCGGACGATGGTGGGCGTGGCGGCCATCACTTTCTGGTACAGAGTGATACCTATCTTGCCGGAACCGATTATCGAAGACCCGTGGTTGGGCGCTATTGTGGGAGGTTTTGTCTTCGGCTTGAGTCTCGGGGCTGTCATTGCATGCGAGGGGTCGTCCGGAGGTACGGATATAGTCGCCATGATTGTCAATCACTACCGCGGCGTGTCGGTGGGGAATATTATGCTGCTCTGCGATTTCCTCATCATTCTCTCGGCGTTCTTCCTGCCTGTGCCCGAACGGATGCTGACGGAAGGCGGCAACCCGCTCTATATACAGATCAAGCGCGTGCTCTGCGGTCTGTGTATGACGGTTTCTTATACCGTGGCGGTGGACTGGTTTATGGCACGGCTGCACCGCTCCGTACACCTAATGATCTATTCCTCCAAGTACGACCTGATAGCTACGGCTATCAACACCACGGTCAACCGCGGCGTCACCGTGCTGGACGGCACCGGCTGGTACTCCAGGCAGCCGGTGAAAGTAATCTCTGTGCTGGTTCGGCAGCCGGAGAGCGCTATGGTGCTCAGGCTGGTGCATGAGATAGATCCCAACGCCTTTGTCTCTATCGCCGAGGTTAAAGGAGTCTTCGGAGCAGGGTTCGACAAGATAAAGGGCAAAACACACTGATTTTTGCCCCTCGCAGAGCCAATAATGCAGCAAAACGGCACAATTTCTGCAAAAAAATCACGCAAACACTTGCGTATGTCAAAAAAAAGCAGTACCTTTGCACCCGCTTTCGCCGATAACATGCCGAACGCAAAGGAGAGTTGTCTGAGTGGTCGAAAGAGCCGCACTCGAAATGCGGTATACGCATTACGTCGTATCGGGGGTTCGAATCCCTCACTCTCCGCTTAAAAAGATTAGGGGCATCCCGATGGGACGCTCCTAATTCTTTTTAGAGAAGCCCGAGGGCCTTCTCAACCCCCGATCGGTGGGTTCTCCGCCGCTGCGCTCTGTCGATTATTACTCATCTGCGTTATGCTACGTTCCATTGCCGCTTGTGGCGCCAATGGGTAGCATATACGCATCTTTCGTAATTTTCGAATCCCTCAGCCTTTGTCTTTTTTTCGCACTACAATCTTATTCCATGGTACATACCAGATAACAAACCAACCGGCAATAACGACGATATAAAGAACTATCACCATAGGAGTAAAAGTTATGCCACTCTGGTTAGAGAAGTTAAATAACGTGTGGAAACAAGCACAAGCAACAAGACTTTTCGTATCACGGGCAATGCAACCGATTCCCCACGTACCCAACAAAAGGACAGCTAAGAATATCAGGCTACCCATATTGAAACCTATTGAGATATGCCAGAAAAACCACATGAGTCCAATGATGAGCACGCGCCAGATTGTATTCAATTCTTTCAGCTCCCCTTGCAGATAGCCTCGCCAACCAACCTCTTCGAGAAATGAATAAAAGACAAAACCAAGCAAGGTAAAACTCAGTTCACGATTGAGAAAAAAGCACAGACAAAACGGCAACAATACAGTCAATATGGATTTCCAAACAGATGTGCCCGTTATTGAGCAATAGAATTTTCGCTTAAAGACGAGTACTGCGACGATTGCTCCCAAACAAGGACCAATGCCACGTGCCCAATTCCATAGCCATGTTACGTACGTATGGGTATCGAGGTCTTGGTATTTCAATGCCAGCGCACGTACAATTACTGCAATTACATAGAACAAAGCGATTGCCATCCATCTATTTCTGGACTCTTTTGTTCCCATAGGTATATTTCATGTCAAACCATCAGATTACAAGCGTGTAAACGCTTTATTTCAATATGTTCGCGCACGCTTGAGCAATCTCCGGTTTTACGTCACGGAGAGGGACGATTTACCTTATGCGGCTTTCAACAAGTCAAGCACAGAATAGATGCGACTCATGTGCTCGAAGGTAAAGTACTGGTCGTCCAGAATCATCCATTCATTCCGTCTCTTAACAGATAAATGTTGGATGTCTGGGAACATAGACACCGGAACAATGATCTCACGTCCGTCTGTCAGTTTTGCTGAAAACTTACCACGCTGAACTGTGAAATCTAATGATTTAATACCTAATGTTACATTTGGAATCTTGCACATAATTGTTCCTCCTTATTTTTTGCAACCGAACGTAGATGCCGACTGTCTCATAAACTTTGCAACTTCCGGCTGCAAAGTTACTGCTTTTTTTTGATATATGCAAGGAATAATCTTCTTTTTAGTTTTTTTTAGTGATAATCATGGAAATAGTAGGAAAAACGATATATCTTTTTTGGGGAAAAGCGGTCAAAATATTAGCATATCAACCATAAATCCAAGAAATATTGTTTTTTGTCGGAAAAAGAATGATATATTCTTGCGTATGTCATTTTTTTTTTGTAATTTTGCACGCAAATTGTTATTTATAATCTATGGCAAGTAATCGAGAGCAGCTCATAGAGGAGCTCAAAGGCCTGCTGGAGCAGGATGTAACGGCCGTCAAAGACCAAGTGGAACACATAAAGACGCAGTTCTATAAAGAACCGGGTGAGCTGACCGAAGAAGAGGCGGAAGCCTACAAAGCACAGGAGGAAGAGTTCAAGGCTGTGCTGGCTACATACAAAGCCAAGCGCGCGGAGGCGGCTCAGAAGACTGCTCAGGAGCAGGAAGCAAACCTCAAACGCAAGGAGGCTGTCTTAGAGGAGATGAGGACTCTCGCCGAGGGAGAGACCGACGGCGTGATGGCGAACCTGCAACGCATGCGCGAGCTCCAGGCCGAGTGGAAAGAGATAGGCGCAGTGCCGGCAGAGAAAGTACAGGAGACACGCAAGGCTTACCAGAAATATCAGGAGCAGTTCTACGACCTCGTGAAGATCAATATCGAGTTGCGCGACCTTGATTTCAAGAAGAATCTGGAACTCAAGACACTGTTGTGCGAGGCTGCGGAGCGGTTGCAGAACAATGAGAATATTGTTGAGGCGAGCCGTGCCTTGCAGCAGCTGCATGACGAGTGGGCGGAGATAGGACCTGTAGCGCGTGAGTTGCGCGAAGAACTCTGGGAGAGGTTCAAAGCCGCCTCTACGGTAATCAACAAGAAGCATCAGGCGTATTTCGACGCCTTGCATGCCAAGGAGCAGGAGAACCTGGACCGCAAGCGTGCCATCATAGAGCAACTGCAGGCGCTCAATACGGAGATACTTGCCGAGGATGCGAAGACTGACGCCAAAGGGTGGGAAGCAGCGACCGAGAAAGTGCAGGCGCTTCAGAATGAGTGGCGCACTATCGGTTTCGCTCCCAAGAAATACAACCAGTCCATCTACGACGAGTACCGCGCCGAGTGCGACCGTTTCTTCCAAGCCAAGACCGCTTATTTCAAAGGCATCCGCGATACCTTCACCGAAAACCTGAAACAGAAACGCTCCCTCGTCGAACGCGCCAAAGCCATTGCTGAAGGCGTGAAGATAGAGCAGCCGGAAGGCGAGAGTGTGAAGATCGAGTGGGGCAAGGCGGCGGACGAGCTGCGCGAGTTGCAGGCCGAGTGGAAGACCGTAGGACCGGTAGCCCGCAAATATTCCGATGACCTCTGGCACCAATTCTCCGAAGCGTGTGACAGTTTCTTCAACGCCAAGCGTGAGGCCGCCAAGGGCGAACGCGAGAAAGCGAGAGGCGAGCGTGCAGCACGCGCTGCCAAGGCGGCTGCCAACCAAGGCGCAGAGGGACTCCGCAGAATGCGTGACAGACTGCAACAGGAAATCAAGACGGCAGAGAACAATATCCTCTTCTTTACAGCCAAGTCCAAAGGAGCGAACAAACTCGTGGACGACATGCAGAAGAAGATCAACGAACTCAAGAAGCAACTGGAGGACGTAAAGACGCAGATTGACAACGAAGAAGAGTAATGGCTGTCCTGATCGAATATAAGAATGTAGAGATTCACCAGGCCGACCAGATTGTGCTGCACGACGTGAATCTGCACGTGGAGAACGGCGAGATGATCTACATGCTCGGCAAGGTAGGCAGCGGCAAATCATCGCTGATGAAGACCCTATATGGAGCGTTGCCTATCGCGAGCGGCGAAGCGCAAGTGCTGGAGTACGACATGACGAAAATCCGCCGCCATAAACTGCCGTACCTCCGTCGCAGGTTGGGTATCATCTTCCAGGACTACAAACTGCTGACAGACCGGACGGTAGAGGAGAACCTGCTGTTTGTACTGAGTGCAACCGGGTGGAAAGACAAGAAACTCATGAAGAACCATGTGCAGGAAATCCTGCAGCAGGTAGGGATGGAGAACAAAGCCTACAAGAAACCTTATGAGTTGTCAGGAGGAGAGCAGCAGCGTGTGGTGATCGCCCGTGCATTGCTCAACTCTCCGGAGATAATCCTTGCCGACGAGCCGACAGGCAATCTGGATGCTGAGACGGGACAGGAAATCATGGACTTGCTCTATAGTATCAGCCAGGCAGGCATTACGGTGCTGATGAGCACCCACAACCGTTTCTGGCCGGAGCAGTATCCCGGTAAGAAATGGCTCTTTACGGAAGGACAGATAAAGGAGGTAGATTAACGATGACGATTAACGAGAAGCAAGACGAGATAATCGAGGAGTTTGAATTTCTCGAGGACTGGATAGAGCGATACCAGCTGATTATCGACTACGGCAAGCAGCTGAAGCCCATGCCGGAGAGCGACAAGACACCCCAAAACCTGATTGACGGATGCCAGTCATCAGTGTGGTTCACCGCGAAGCATGAGAACGGTAAGATCTATTATACCGGCGAGTCAGACGCTATACTGGTGAAAGGAATGGTGGCATTGCTGATTCAGGTACTGGACGGTCAGACGCCGGAAGATATAGCAAAGGCGGATCTCTATTTCATCGACCGGATAGGTCTGCGCGAGCATCTGAGTCCTACGCGCAGCAACGGTCTGGCAGCGATGGTAAAACAGATGAAGCTATACGCGCTGGCGTATCAGGCGAAATAAGTCTTCGGCAATCCGTTCATCGGATTGCTCGCAGCAGTTCCTCCTCGGTGCGGCCCTGCAGCACCGGCCGCTCGCTGAGGTCGGTGAGGCTGAGGCGTTTGGCCAGGTGCTCGGGTTTCCAGCGGAGGTAGATACTGGTGCCTAACTCCAGGAGGCAGTCCATGTTATCCTCCCAACAGGGATAGCCGCCGCCCGTAGCGTAGATGATATTGTCGAACGGCACCTGGTCCGCCAAGTCCTCTACTACGTATTTCTCCTTATGCCTGAAATCCTCCAGTCCGTAGGTACGGATATAATCGGCGGTGGAGAGCCCGTGAATCTCTTTGAAAGCTTCATCCAGATCGACAAAATGCCAGCCCAGTTTCTGAGCCAGCAGCCGTCCCGCGGTAGTCTTCCCCGCACCCATATAACCGATCAAGTAAATAGGATATTCCATTTTAGTATTCCCATGTGTCGTTATCCTTCCAGACAATACGTCCGTTCTCTATCGTAGCGAGCGGGAAAATCGTCGGGGTAGGTGATTGCGGAGTAGCAATGAGCTGCCACTCCTTATTATATATACGCGCGCACGAAGAGCACTGCGGTGCGCAGACGGTCATAACCATGAGGATGGAGTCTCCCTCATATACCTCTATGGTGGCGCTGTCGGTGAGCGCAACGCGGGTATAAGGGCCGTTCTCCTCCACCACCTCCGGATGACCTTTGACATGAAAGAGATCCGGAATAAGCGAGATAGCTATTGCCAGAATAATAGTCCGCATCTGATTGTTCTTCCTCTTCTTTAGTTTTTATAAATGAGCGCTACGGCGTAGGCGGCAATGCCTTCCTCCCGTCCTACGAAGCCGAGATGCTCTGTCGTTGTGGCTTTAAGGCTCACTTGGTCCGGCTCTACACCCATTACCTCCGCCAGACAGGTCTGCATAGCGTCTATATGCGGGTTGAGTTTCGGGGTCTGGGCGCAGATAGTAATGTCGCAGTTGCCCAGTTCATAACCTTTCTCCCGCAGCATCGCCATTACGCGGCGGAGCAGAATCTTGGAGTCTATCCCTTCGTACTCATTCCCTTTTGTATCCGAGAAATGGTAACCTATGTCCCGCATGGCGGCGGCACCGAGTAGTGCGTCACAGAGGGCGTGAATGACTACGTCTGCGTCCGAGTGACCGAGCAAGCCGCGGTCGCAGGGTACCTCAATCCCCCCTAACCACAGTGCGCGGTCAGGGGCGAATTGATGTACGTCATATCCAAAACCTATACGAGGAATCATTTGTTCTTGCGGTTGTTAACAAGATCCTTGATGCCATAGAGGTCGAAGCCCAAGGTGAAACGCATGGTCTGGTCGAGCGGGTTGGTAGCCGCTAAACCGATACAGTAAGCTACATCGAGGGTTACGATAGAGAGGTGGAAACCGGCACCGACGGTAACGTAGTTACGGTTTCCTTTATAGTAGTTCTCGTAGCTGTAACCTACGCGGGCAAAGAACTGCTTGTTGTAGCTATACTCAATACCGGCACCCCAGCGGACTTCGTTGAACTCCTCTTTGGCACCACCCGGAGCGTCTGCGAAAGACTGGAACCAACCCTTAGCCGGGTTGATCTGGGAGTACTGCTCACCGGTATATTCCTTGCCGTCCGGCGCAAATTTGGACTTACGGCTCGGCACAAGCATCTTGTTCGCCTCCAGGTTGAAGGTGAGGAAATTATACTTGTCGCACGGCAGTTCGTAGCCCACACCGATATTCATGGAGGCCGGGATGAAGTTGCTGCTACCATCGTCAGCATAGGTCATCTTACCACCGAGGTTCTTGAGGGTGAAACCGAGGCTGAAGTTGCTGGTACCCATCGGGAGCTCAATCGGCTGTTTGTAGTAC
>CACYKR010000070.1 GCA_902774995.1 uncultured Bacteroidales bacterium
ATGCAGTCCATGATGTCGTGCTTCTCCAGTTCGTCGTACATACCTAATTCGCTCAGACGTTGGAGCAGATACGGCTCCAAGCCCATCGGGCATGCCTGTACGCACTTGCCGCAACGGATACAGTTCTCTTCCTCAGGACGGATGCTCTCTTCTTGCGAGAGGAAAAGAAGTCCGGAGAGACGTTTGTTAGCCGGCATGTTCTCGGTGTGATCCATTGCGCGACCCATCATCGGTCCACCGCCGATCACTTTGCCTGTACCGGCAGGAACACCGCCGGCAAGGGCAATCACCTCGTCAATCGGCGTACCGAAACGTACACAGTAGTTACCCGGTTTGGCAACGTGCTTGCCGGTAACGGTCATCACGCGGCTGATCAGCGGTTTGTTTTTCTGTACAGCCTCGTAAACGGCATAGATGGTAGCCACGTTGTCAACCACTGCACCTACCTCGATAGGCAGTGCGCCGGAGGGCACCTGACGGTTGATACAAGCGTCGATGAGCTGTTTCTCGCCGCCCTGCGGGTAACGGAGCTGCAACGGCATGACCTCGATACCGAGTTTGCTCTGCGCGAGCTTGGTCATGTGCTCGATAGCATCTTTCTTGTTGTTCTCAATGCCAATGATGGCGCGCTCTACGCCGAGGGCTTTCTTGAGTATCTCGATACCGATGATGATCTCCTCGCCGTGCTCGAGCATGAGCTGGTGGTCGCAGGTGAGGTACGGTTCGCACTCTACGCCGTTGACGATGAGCACCTCGGCTTTCTTGCCCGGAGGCGGCAGCAGTTTGACGTGGGTCGGGAAGCACGCGCCACCGAGACCTACGATACCTGCGGCAGCAATCTTGTCAATGATCGCTTTAGCGTCGAGTGTGCAGGAACGGATGATTTCCGGTGTACGGTCAATCTCCGGAACCCACTCGTCGCCCTCTACGTCTATGTAGATTGCCTGTCCGGGTGCACCCCACGCATCAGTCCAATCGCCGATCTTGGTGACCGTACCGCTCACCGGGGAGCAGATGTTTGCACTCACGAAGCCGCCGGCCTTGGCAAGCAGTTCGCCTACTTTCACTTTCTTTCCAACCTCCACTACGGCCTGTGCGGGAGCACCGATGTGCTGCACAAGAGGGATGATCGCCTGTTTGGGCAGCGGACATTCCTTAATCGCCTGGTGCGCGGAGTATTGTTTGTTGTCATGCGGATGAACACCGCCAATATGAAAAGTCTTCATTTATTTAATCATTTACACATTTTCACATTTACTCATTTTTGCGCCATTCGGATAGAAGCAGGGAATGTAGCTCTCGGTGTTGCGAGTGCCTTGATTTTCGCTGCTACAGCAGGATCGAAGCCCTTCTTGTCACCGTCTTGTGCCGCAGCGGGTGCAGCCTCTTCTGCGGCGGCAGGTGTAAGGATCTTCTTCACTTCGTCCATTGTCGGATCACCTCCCACAGGGCAGGCCAGACCCTCTGTACTGCCGGCTTTGACGCACGCTTCGGCGAAGTTGCGACAACCGGCAAAACCGCAGCCACCGCAGTTGGCACCCGGCAATACTGCCTGTACCAGATCGATGCGCGGATCTTCCTCTACCTTGAAGAACTGGCTGACGAAATAGAGCAGAATCGCTGCTACTAAGGCTGTCACGCCCAGCACTCCCATAGAAATCAGAATCAGATTCATGTTGGTTGTTGTTTTTTTTAGTTGTTTGTTATTATATATTTAGAATATTTTTGCAGTATTTTGCCAAAATCACGGGATATATATTATTAATAATATATATAGGGTGGTGCAGGATACGATATAAGTCTTACTTACCCCTTACTTACCCCTTACTTAACCCTTACGTGCCCCTTGCATGCTTGTTTATGCTTGCCGTGCCTATTACATGCTTGTTGTTTTTATGCCTTCCGTGCCGTGAAGGTGAACTGCTTCTGTAGGCGGTGTTTGAACTGACTCAGAACCAGGTAATACAGGGCGATGGAGCAGAGGGAGAGGGTGCCTACGACGGCTTCGTCCCAATTGGTGGTGAAATCCAGCACTGCAATCACAGCCATCATGACGACAAACGGCAGGATATACGCTAACAGCACCGCTTTCCACGCCAGATGCTCGCGCACCTCAACTTCCACGCGGTCCCCGGGCTGCATCGGCTCCAGCATAACGGCGTCCATCTCCTTCGCCTGGCTCTCGGAAGAGGTACACATCCCTTTCGCCTTGCACGCCGAGCACGCTGACGATTGCACAATCTCGATGTGCGCCATTTCGCCCTTGGTGGAGAGTACCACCCCTGTATGTCTAATCAATTCGTCCATAAAAACAAAAAAGCATGCAAAGATACGAAAAAATCTTCATATGTGCAAGTGCGCGCGTTCTTTTATCAAAAAAATACACTATTTCTGTCAAAAAAACGCATAAAATGGGGATGTGATTTTGAGAACTCAATATTTTTTAGTATCTTTGCACGCTAATTTGGAGTAAAATATGCCCAGAACATCAACAAAAAATAGTAATATAGCTGCCGACCGTCCTGCCGAGAGAGCCATTCGGGTGGAGAAAACAAGCTGGATGGAGGCGGTCAAATCGTTTTTTCAGGACCGTCGGACGAGGATGATTGCCGGCGTGCTGCTGCTGGCTTTCGCCGTGGTGGCATTGTTAGCGTACGTGAGTTATCTGTTTACCGGTACGGCGGACCAGTCGGTGTTGGCGATGGACCATGCAGGACGGGTGGAGAACCGTGAGGCGATCCGTAATATGCTGGGTCTGCCGGGTGCCCGCCTGGCGCATTTCCTGATAGACGGCACGTTCGGTTTCGTGAGCGTGCTGTTGCTGCTCATGACCGCTATCTATGGCATGAGACTCATGCACATCTTCAAGGACATCCGTGCAATCAAGCTGTTCTGCGGTGGTATGTTCTGGGTACTCTGGGGCGCTGTAGTGCTTGGCTTTGCGCAGCAGATGGTGCATCTGGGTGTGTTCCGCTGGGGCGGTGCCTTCGGTTCGGCGGCTGCGGCGTGGATGGTGAGCTACGTGAATATCGTCGGTACAATAGCTATCCTGGCGGTGCTGCTGGTGATTTTCCTTATTGTGACCGACCCTGACTTTGTGCCGCATTGCAAGGCTTTTGCTGCGTGGCTGAAGAAATTGTTTGCGCGCAAACCCAAGAAAGAGGTAGAGGAGTACGAGCGGCCGGCAACCGAGCCCGGCGAGGCAACCAACGAGGTGACGCTTGACCTGTCGGAACTGTCCGGCATACCCGATACGGCTGACAAATCCGACGAAGTGACTTTTACGATTGAGAGTTCTGATCAACCGGAGAATCCCGAGAGCGTGGAAACGCCGGATATTCCGGAGATTGAGATTGAAGAGCCGCAAGCCGAGCCGGAACCGCTGCCTACCGTAGATGAAGAAGGCGAACCGCTTGGGGACGCACCCTTGATTGAGGAGGATGAGAAACCCAAAACCGCTGACCAAGACACAGACCCCGATCTGGAGATAGAGGACATCAACGAAGACGAGCTCTATACCAAGGACCCGGACAAGCTGCTGGAGAAACTCGGTCCGTACGACCCGCGCAAGGACTTGGAGTTCTACAAGTTCCCGTCTCTGAACCTGCTGAAAGTTTATGACAACGAGGCGGCGCCGGTCATCAACGAGGAAGAACAGCGCGCCAACGGAGCACGTATCGTCACCACGCTGCGCAACTACGGCGTGGAGATAGAATCCATCAAAGCCACTGTCGGACCGACCGTCACCCTCTATGAGGTAGTGCCGAAAGCCGGTGTCCGCGTGGCGAAGATACAAGCACTTGAAAACGACATCATGCTTTCCCTCTCTGCCACAGGAATACGTATTATCGCACCTATGCCGGGTAAGGGAACAATCGGTATCGAGGTGCCGAACGAGAAACCGCAGGTCGTTTCCATGCACTCCGTCATCGCCTCCAAGCGCTTCCAGGAAGAGCAGAAGATGCGTCTGCCGATTGCCTACGGACGGACCATCACCAACGAGGTCTTTATGTTCGACCTCGCCAAGACCCCGCACTTGCTTGTAGCCGGTGCCACGGGAACGGGTAAGTCCGTAGCCATCAATGCTATCATCACTTCGCTGCTCTATAAGAAACACCCTGCGGAGCTCAAGCTCGTCATGGTGGACCCGAAGATGGTGGAGTTTGCACCCTACAAACCGCTCATCAAGCACTTCCTCGCCGCCCAGCCGGACACTGATCCCGAGCAGGTAGTTATCACCGACTGCGACAAGGTCATCAACACCCTCAACTCTCTCGTCATCGAGATGGAGAACCGCTACAAACTGCTCATGGATGCCGGTGTGCGAAATCTGGAGGATTACAACGACAAGTTCGTGCGCAGACGATTGAATCCCAATAAGTTAGTGGGTGACAGTCTGCATCACCAGTACCTGCCTTATATCGTCATCATCATCGACGAGTACGGCGATTTCATCATGCAGGCAGGCAAGCAGGTCGAGACGCCTATCGCACGTATCACCCAGAAAGCGCGTGCCGTCGGTATGCACATGATTCTCGCTACCCAGCGTCCGTCCGTCAACATCGTCACGGGTGTCATCAAGGCGAACATCCCGACCCGTATAGCCCTCCGCACGCAGTCGGTCATTGACTCGCGAACCGTGCTCGACGCCAAGGGAGCGGAGCAGCTCATCGGACGCGGTGACTCGCTCTATGCCGGTAATGCTTCTATCACCCGTGTGCAGTGTGCCTTTGTCGATACGCCCGAGGTGGACGCTATTGTCGGACATATCTCCAAGCAGCAGCGTTACACCGAGCCGTATCAGTTGCCGGAATATGTGGGCGAAGGCGGTGAAGGCGAAGCACTCGCTCCGGGCTCCGTGGACATGAAACGCCTTGACCCGATGTTCGCCGATGTGGCACGTTACGTGGTCACCAAACAGGAAGGTTCCACCTCACGCCTGCAGCGTGCCTTCGAGATAGGCTACAACCGTGCCGGCAAGCTCTCCGACCAGCTTGAAGCCGCCGGTATCGTAGGACCGAACAAAGGACCCAAAGGTCGTGATGTCCTCATCCAGGATCTCTCCCAGCTCGACCAACTGCTCGAAGAATTGGGCGTTAAGTAAAATCGAGATCACGATTACGAATTACGAATAATCACAATGACGACATTATTAACTATATTAACGGTGCTCAGTTCTTTTCTGGCGAACTTGGAGGAAAAGACGCTGCAATCGACTTTCACCGTAACGGTGGCGGAGGAGGTGAATGCCCCGATGAATTTCCCGGGTGAGATCATTATGCAGGGGAACAAGTTCCGTCTGGAGATGATGGACATAGAGGCGGCTTACGACGGAAAAACGATGTATATGTACTCCGGTCAGACGGACGAGCTGACGCTCTCCAATCCGACCGAACAGGAACTGGTGGAGGCGAACCCGCTACTGTACGCCAAAGCCCTTGTGCCGGTGTGCAACGTGACGGAAAGAACGACCCAAGACGGACAACAGACCATCGTGACGCTGACGCCGAAGGACCAGAGTATAGGTATCAACCGCTTTGTGCTGAAACTCCGAAATAGCGACCTCATACCCCTGTCGGTGGAAATCAAAGAAGGTAAGAAGACCTCGACCCTGAAACTGAAAGAGCCAAAGTTCGTGCCAACCAATCCGGAGGATATATATATCTTGAAACCAAGTAAAAATACGTATGTCAACGATATGCGGTTTTAGGTAAATTACGAATTACAAATTACGAATTACGAATGGCAAATAGAGTAAAATGTTTGATAATCGGTAGCGGCCCCGCGGGATACACGGCTGCCATCTATGCGAGCCGTGCGAACCTGGCACCGGTGCTCATCGAAGGTCCGCAACTCGGCGGACAGTTGACCACCACTACCGAAGTGGAGAATTTCCCCGGTTATCCGGACGGCGTAGAACCGTTCCAGATGATGGACGATATGAAAAGGCAGGCGGAGCGCTTCGGTACGCAGTTCGTATCAGGCGTAGTAACGAAAGTAGATTTCTCGGTGAGCCCGAAGAAAGTGTGGGTGGAAGATACCGAGGAGTACGAAGCGGACGCAGTCATCATCGCTACCGGCGCGAGTGCGAAATACCTGGGTATCGAGTCTGAGCGCACCTACAAGGGCCGCGGCGTGAGTGCCTGCGCCACCTGCGACGGGTTCTTCTATCGCAAGAAGACAGTTGCCGTAGTCGGCGGCGGAGACACGGCGTGCGAGGAAGCTAACTATCTGGCAGGGCTCTGCGAGAAAGTTTATATGATAGTCCGCAAGCCGTATCTGCGCGCTTCGGAGATCATGCAGCAACGCGTTCTCAATAACCCCAAGATAGAAGTGCTCTTCGAGCATAACACTCTCCAACTGACCGGTGAAGGCAAGGTGCAAGGAGCAGACCTCATCTACCGCAAAGGCGAGCCCGATGAGGCAATGAAGCACATCGACATCGACGGTTTCTTCCTCGCCATCGGTCATCATCCGAACACGGAGCTGTTCAAGGACTACATCGCCCGCGACCCGGAAGGATACATCATCACCGACGGAGCCTCTACACAATGCTTCAAATGTGAAAATGCGCAAATGGGTAAATGTGAAAATGAAAAAATGCCCGGAGTCTTTGCCGCAGGCGATTGTGCTGATCCGCATTACCGTCAGGCGATTGTAGCTGCCGGTTCCGGCGCGAAAGCCGCCATCGAAGCAGATAAGTATATCAAGAGTTTACAATAATTCAAATCAAAATAATATTAACCTTTTAAATTCAAACAATCTTTATGTGGTTAAAAGATTCATCTATCGGCCGTAAGTTCGTTATGGCTTTGAGCGGAGCCGCATTGGTATTTTTCCTGCTGTTCCACGGGTGTATGAACCTTGCACTGGTATTCAGCGAAGAGGCTTACAATGCCATCTGCCGTTTCCTTGGTGCTAACTGGTATGCGGTGATCGGCTCGCTGGGTATCGCTTTCCTCGTACTCGTGCATTTCTGCTACGGTCTGTATCTGACAGTTCAGAACCGTGCAGCGCGCGGTAACGACCGTTACGCAGTGACCGACAAGAAACCCGGTGTCACCTGGGAGTCGGAGAACATGCTCGTTCTGGGATTTATTATCCTTGGTTTCATCTGCCTGCACCTCTACAATTTCTGGTACAAGATGCAGTTTGCGGAGTTGACCGGCATCCATACGGGTGCGTTTGACCCGCAGAACGGAGCGGCGTATGTGAAAGCGCTCTTTACCGAGCCTGTCTGGGGCCAAGTGTATTGTGTGCTCTATCTGTTGTGGCTCGTAGTCCTCTGGCTCCACCTCAATCACGGTGTGGGCTCGGCTATGACCTCTATGGGACTCAACAACCTGAAATGGCAGAAACGCGTGGAGGTAATCAGCACTGTAGTGGCAACACTCGTAGTAGCTCCTTTCACCGTAGTTGTATTGTATTATTTGGGCATGGGCATCGGTATGCTGTGCGCTGCATAATTACGAATTAAAAATTAAAAATTCCGAATTATGGCAAAGAAAGAAGAGATTTTGGATGCTGCAAAGAAAGTAGCAGCAAAAGCAGCTAAGACGGCCCAAGAAGTGGCAGAAGTAGCTGCTCAGAAGGCTCAAGAGGTAGCTGAAGAGCTTCAGACTCGTGCAGAGAAGGCTTCCGAGCGTGCAGAGGTGAAAGAGGCTGTAGCGGCAGTGAAGAACGCCGCAGAGAAAGCAGGCAGAGCCGCCAAGGCAGCAGCTGAAGAGATGGCAGCGCCTGCTGAGTCGAAAGAGGCTAAAGTTATCACTCCGAAGGACGCCAAGATCCCGGAGGGACCGTTAGAGCTCAAATGGACCAATTACAAGAACCATCAGAAACTGGTGAACCCGGCTAACAAACGTCGTCTGGACGTCATCGTTATCGGTACCGGTCTTGCCGGTGCTTCGGCTGCCGCGTCTCTTGCAGAGATGGGATTCAACGTACTGAACTTCTGTATCCAGGACAGCCCGCGCCGTGCGCACTCGATTGCTGCGCAGGGTGGTATCAATGCGGCGAAGAACTACCAGAACGACGGTGACTCCGTCTATCGTCTCTATTACGATACCATCAAAGGTGGCGACTACCGTGCCCGTGAGGCGAACGTATATCGTTTGGCGGAGGTTTCCAATAACATCATCGACCAGTGTGTGGCACAGGGTGTTCCTTTCGCACGCGAGTACGGAGGTCTGCTGGACAACCGTTCGTTCGGTGGCGCACAGGTAAGCCGTACGTTCTACGCCAAGGGTCAGACCGGTCAGCAGCTGCTCCTCGGAGCCTACAGCGCATTGAGCCGCCAGATCGGTAAGGGCAAAGTGAAGATGTACACCCGCTATGAGATGCTCGATATCGTGCTCATCGCAGATGAGAACGGCGAGAAGCGTGCACGTGGTATCATTGCCCGTAACCTCGTTACCGGACGCATCGAGCGTTTCTTCGCTCACGCGGTAGTAGTAGGTTCGGGTGGTTATGGAAACACCTTCTTCCTCTCCACCAACGCCATGGCTTCCAACGGTTCGGCTGCTATGCAGATGTACCGCCACGGCGCCTATTTCGCAAACCCCTGCTACGCGCAGATCCACCCGACCTGTATTCCAAAGCACGGAGACTTCCAGTCCAAACTGACCCTGATGTCCGAGTCGCTCCGTAACGACGGACGTATCTGGGTACCGAAGAAACTGGAGGATGCCAAACTGCTGCAGGCAGGTAAGATCAAAGGACGTGATATACCTGAAGAGGACCGCGACTACTACTTGGAGCGCCGCTATCCGGCATTCGGAAACCTCGTTCCGCGTGACGTGGCTTCGCGTGCTGCCAAAGAGCGTTGCGACAAGGGCTACGGCGTGAACAACACCGGTCTGGCTGTCTTCCTCGATTTCAGTGAAGCTATCCAGCGTCTGGGTAAAGCCGTAGTGGCTCAGAAATACGGCAACCTCTTCCAGATGTATGAGAAGATCGTGGACGAGAACCCGTACGAGAACCCGATGATGATCTTCCCGGCTATCCACTATACGATGGGTGGTATCTGGGTGGACTACGAGTTGCAGACCAGTGTCAAGGGTCTGTTCTGTATCGGTGAGGCGAACTTCTCCGACCACGGAGCCAACCGTTTGGGTGCTTCCGCCCTCATGCAGGGCTTGGCGGACGGCTATTTCGTACTGCCTTATACCATTCAGAACTACCTCGCAGACCAGATCGGTGTGCCGCGTATGAGTACCGACCTGCCTGAGTTCGCTGAGGCAGAGAAAGCCGTACAGGACAAGATTGACAAACTCATGGCTATCCAGGGCAAGCGTTCGGTGGATTCCATCCACAAAGAGCTCGGTCTCGTGATGTGGGACTTCGTCGGCATGGGACGTACCGCAGAAGGCTTGAAGGAAGGTATCAAGAAGATTGATGCCATCAAGAAAGAGTTCTGGACCAACGTCTATATCCCGGGTGAGGCTAACAGCCTGAATAACGAGCTGGAGAAAGCGCTCCGTCTGGCGGACTTCATCGAGATCGGTCGTCTGATGGCTGTTGATGCCCTCCATCGTGAGGAGTCCTGCGGTGGTCACTTCCGCGAGGAATACCAGACGCCGGAAGGCGAGGCACTCCGTCAGGACGACAAGTTCTCTTACGTAGGCTGCTGGAAATATACCGGCGAAGACAGCGAGCCCGAACTCATCAAAGAGCCTTTGGATTACGAGTTTACAGAGAGAAAGACCCGTAACTATAAGAACTAAGTTAATGAGTTTAATAACCCAATAGTGTAAATTATAATACTTGGATACTTAATAACATGTTTTGTTCAAAAAATAGTATATTAATCAAATATTGTTGTTCAATAGTTTTGGTATTACTATGCTCTTGTGCAAAGCAAGGTATAAATGAACCCAATAATGACAGTGAATCCACTAACATTTCTACAGAAGCCGAGAAAGGTTCATATTATTTTATAAAGTATATTTACGAACCTCAAAATCAGGTGACTACCGCAAGTGCTAAAATAAAGTACACAAATGAAAGTGGTGAGGAAGTTAGTGCATCCGGAGGACGTTTTAAGGTAGAATTCCTAGCAGGTCCTGTTAACGAGGGTTTTGATGCTAAAATTAGTTTTAATATTCCTCAGAAAAATGCTTTAGCCACATGTTACATATACGTAAGTGCGAACGGAGGCCCTTATGTACAAAAAGCATCTACTAGCAGGAATGTTAATGCTGGGAATACAGCATATACCATAAAATAAAATTAGTATTCAAAATTTAATGGGAAAAACTCATAATCCATAAACTTATAAACTAAAACTAATCATGGATCAGTATATTGATATTAAAGTACGGGTATGGCGTCAGGCCGGACCCAAGGCTCAGGGACATTTCGAGACCTACGAGCTGAAACATGTATTCCAAGGCGCTTCGTTCCTGGAGATGATTGACATCCTGAACGAGCAGCTTGTTGCG
>CACYKR010000071.1 GCA_902774995.1 uncultured Bacteroidales bacterium
ATGTCCTCGAGCGAGCAGATGGACACACCTGCTTTGCCGACGTCACCCACGACGCGCATGTTATCGGCGTTGTAGCCGCGGTGGGTCGGGAGGTCAAAAGCGACAGACAGACCTTTCTGACCGGACGCGAGGTTGCGGCGGTAGAAAGCGTTAGACTCCTCTGCGGTGGAGAATCCGGCGTACTGACGGATGGTCCAGGGACGCAGCGGATACATGGCGCTGTACGGGCCACGGAGGAAGGGCGGGATACCGGACACGTAGTCGAGGTGCTCCATGCCTTTGAGGTCCTCTTTGGTATAAATAGGCTTGACGTCGATGAGCTCCGGCGTCTGCCAGTCGGCGGTGTTCGGGCCCAAGACCTTACTTGCAGCCACTTGCTTGATATCTATTTGTTTGAAATCTGGTTTCATAGGGCTTATTTTTTAAGGAGTTGAGCATTTAAGTTTTTAAGTGTATCCAATACGTTGCAACGAACGTGGATGAAGTTCTGGATGCCGAGCTTCTGGAGGTCCTCCATGCATGCTGGAGCACCGGCTACGATGAAGATCTCTTTGGCGTTCTGGAGCTTCTTCCATGCCTTCGGCGCAAGGGTTGCGTACTCGTCGTCGGACGAACAGAGGACGATGATGTCCGCTTTCGCCTTGCGAGCCGCCTTGATACCTTCAGCGATAGTGGCAAAGCCGTTGTTGTCGATGACTTTGTATCCCGCGCACGCGAGGAAGTTACAACTGAACTGCGCACGCGCAATACGCATAGCGAGGTTGCCGATGGTGAGCATGAAAGCAACGGGCTGTTTCTTGGCGCCCTCGGTCTCTAAGCGCAATGCCTCGAACTCCTCGGCAGCACGGGCAACTGGCAGCGTCGGCAGCGCGTTCTCGCAGGAATTACCGCAACCGCAAGCTGAAGGCTGATTGCTGATGGCTGACGGCTTCGATTTGCACGTGCAAATACTACTGCAAGCACCGGCGTCGGCTTTGATCTTCTTGCCGGCTTTCTCGGTGAAGTTCGGGAACTGGTTGGAACCGAGCAGCACCTCTTTGCGCTTGGCTACGTCGTTGAGACGCGCTTTGAGGTTTGCCGCCATGTGCTCCTGTACCTTGCCCTCGGAAACCATCTGGTACATACCGCCCTGCTCCTGAATAGCGAGGAACTGCTTCCATGCCTCGGCAGCGATGGAGGCGGTCAGGTTCTCCAGATAATACGAACCGGCAGCCGGGTCCACGATCTTGTCGAAGTGCGCTTCCTCTTTGAGAAGCAGCTGCTGGTTGCGGGCGATACGCTCGGAGAAATCCGTCGGACGCTCGTAGGTGATGTCGAACGGCGTGACGGTAATCTCATCCACGCCGGCAAGGGCTGCAGACATCGTCTCGGTCTGCGTGCGGAGGAGGTTCACATATGCATCGAAGATGGTCATGTTGAAACGGCTGGTCTCAGCACTGACGTTCATCTTAGCCGCATTGCGGAGAGCGGTGGTGAAGATAGGCGCTTTGTATACCTCTACGATCTTAGCCCACAGCAGACGCGCAGCACGGAACTTAGCCAGCTCCATGAAGTAGTTGCCGCCGATACCCATGTTGAAACGGATAGCATTGGCAGCGCGGTAGTTAGGCACACCGGCTTCGGTCAGCATCGTCATGTACTCGGCACCCCAAGCGAGGGCGTAAGCGAGTTCCTGCGTAGCATACGCGCCGGAGTTGTTGAGCACCACGCTGTTGACACCCACTACGCGGTAACCCGGCAGCGCTTTGGCAGCTTTCACCACCTCGGCAATCTTAGCCGATACCTGCTCACGGGTCAGCGGTTTGCCCTTGACGAGCATGTTCTTGATTGGGTCCACGTTGATGGAACCTACCATGTGCTTCACATCGTAACCCATGCGGCCGTAGTAACGAACGAGGATGTTCGCGAGCTTCGGCGCAGCGCAGACGCAGATGGAGAAGTTGATGGCGATGCAGTCAGCGGCGATACCGTTGAGCAGCGTTTTGATGAAATGGTAGGTCAACTTCTCTTTGTCGAGACAAAAACCGAGGGAGTTGATACCTTTGTTGAGCACCTCGAGGGCTTTCTCGTTCGCCTTGCGTGCGTTCTTGCAGGCGCAGATGTTTTGACGGATAGCCCAGTCGTTGTTTGTACGCGTACCGCGGACGTAGGGGAACTGACCGGGGGCGGAGACGGTGGTCTTGAGCCCTTTCAGGTCCTCACGGCGGTAGAACGGCTGCACGTTGAATCCTTCCGGCGTGCGCCATACCAGCTTCTTGTCGAAGTCGGCACCTTTCAGGTCAGCGATGATTTTTGCTTTCCATGTCTCAGTGGAGACCGGCGCAAAATCCGCCAACATGTTTACTTTGTTTTCTGCCATGCTATTAGTTAATTTAATGATTAATTAATAATGAATATCTTGTTTTTCGGGTGTTCTTCATAAAAACCGCACAAAGTTACAATAAGTTTCGCATATATGCAAGAAAAAGAGCGAAATTCTTCTTAAAAACTTTATTTTTATCCGTTTTCAACGCATTGCGAGCCATTTTTCTTGATTTTTGCGTCCCTAAACAAAGAGAAGCGCCCGAAAGCACTTCTCTTTTTCACAATTTCTTATCTCACATACGTTCAAACGGCTATTTCTTGCTCGCGTCGTAGGTCTCGACGGTTTTTGTTTGGATTACCACACTGGTATCGCCCTTCTGCCATGCTTCGCTTCGGGTGGTGATCGTTCGTGTCACATTGCAGGCCGTGGCTGCCACCGCCACCATGCCGATGATTACTATTTTTCTCATATCCTTAATTTTCTTTAATTTTTGATAATTTTTGACCGATTGATGTTGTTTTTTGTTAATAAGGGTCCCCGCAAATTTCAATTTGTGGGGAGAGGAGCAACTCCGTGTATTTACTTAAACGGAATTTTACCTAAACGTTAATGTGTCAGTGATTGATAATTCCGCTCTTCTTTGCCACTTAGAGTTTTTGTGTTTCATAAAAGTTATATTGGTTATATCCATCTTACTCTATTCTAATATAACTTATTCAAATCGATGTTGTATCCAACGGATTTAAGTTCTTTTGCTAATTCGAACTGCCATAGAGTATTTTGGTAATCAATATATCCTAGTCCAGCAAAATCAGATGGCACCTCAATTATTTCATCTCTTTTCTTTTTAGGTAGTAGGTCTATATTGTATGCACTATTATAACCTATTATCTTTCCCTGATTTTTTTGTTTTACATACTTTATAACCAGAATCCAAGTGAGCAGTAGAGATAACTTTTTCTATTAATGGGCGTAGATAGTAGCGTCGTCCCTCTAATTGTTCAAAAGTAACTTCATTTTTATTTCCAAATGTGCGAACCTTTACATAAAAACTAATTCCATTTTCAGTATGGAAAATTGATGTGTAATTATCAGTTATACAATACTGATAATCATCTTCCCAAATCATAGTTAGTTTGTATCCAGGATACCCAAAGACAGTAGATTTTATAAGAGCTTTTTTATATACATATATTGGCGTATCATCCGCAGTTAGATGTTCGTTTATGGTGTCTTCTTTAATAATTGACAAATCAGGTTTAGATAATAGTTCCACGTTATACATATTATAATAAGGAGAAAATATTATTATCTCCGTTGTGATACCATTCGAACTAATGTTTTCTAATCTTTCATTTCCTGTTCGATAGAAAAAATCCTTATGGGGAATTCTATAAGTATATGAGAACTTTTTAAAACCATAATCATTTGCAATTTTCCTATCATAAGCTGTTATTTGTAAGTCATGTCCGTATTCATATGCCTTAATTGGGTTTGCTGCCATCTCTAACGCAATACGACGTTGTTTCTCATCGGCATATTGTTGTTGCTCAAATTGTAACCGTTGCATATTAGCATTTGCTTCTGCCAAAGCACCATAATCAATCGTTGTAATTGTTTTATTTTCATAAATTGCTCCACCTACATGGATATTTTGATTAACATTTTTATTAATATTGACATTCTCATGAGTGGTAATGTCATACATGTCAACTTGTGCCATTAGTGTGTTACTGGTAATGGCTAACAATAAGATAAATGATGTTCGTTTCATATTTATAAATGCTTAAATAGTTACAACTAAAAAGCGCAGACGATTTCTATCTACGCTCTGAGGTTCTGGAATAACCGCTAAAATTAGATAAATCTCGCCCACGCAAGTGGACGTTTACAGATTTATTCTTGATTTTAGCAACTAAGTAATTTTCCAGATTTCAGAGCCGCTAGAATAAATAGCAAACGCTATATTTTAATAAGTAGTGCAACGCTTTGCGCTTGTCCTTGCTATTTAACGTCGTGCAAGCGACAAAATGTTTTGTAATTATTTTATTATATATTCCTAAAAGGAATTCGTGATTGATTAATTATTACATGTTTTAAACCTCTGTTATCCAATAGTCGTCTTAGCGAAAATTCAGCATTTTCTGGATATTGACAGGGACCTAATGTTATTGTTTTTATTTGTTCTTTTGAGAAGTATATTTCTTTATATGGTATGATGTATCCATTCTTCTCTCTAAACTTTACTTTTACATCTTGAAAATCTCCTATTAAACGTATCTCTTTTTCGTAATCAAAGGCTTTGTGTTTGAGCATCTGAGGCATGTATTTTATTAGGGCATAACTAACGATTTCAAATTTTTCAGAGTTTAAATAATACTCCATTTCTTTGGCAAACTCTGTAGTATCGTACCAACATTTCAAAACCACATCTTTTTGAGACCTAGATTTTATTCTATCAAAGCCGATTGCAATCCCAGTACTTCTATTCGAGTATGCATTCCACATTGGGAGTGAGTCCTCGTGTTCTGAAAAAGAAATCAAAAATTGATTCTCGTATAGTTTCATTATATCTCTCAAATACTCTTTTTGAGACTTTGAAGGGGATTGCTGCTCTAATAGCGATGATATAAGACGTGCCCCTTTCTTTATTTCCTCAGGATCATTAACAAAGCGGCTATGGGTTGCGCGCAAGCATATTTCTTTCCCAACTTCAGTATCTTCTTTTGTGATTCCATTAACCAGGGCATCTATTGTTGTATAGTGATAGAATGTATCAATTTTCATATCAGCACTCATAAAACAATCAAAGAACACTGATATTATTTCTACGTCAGGAATATCCATGATAACATTATTAAGTTTTTCCTTTTTCTATTTTCTTTAACATCCCAAAGAGGGACGATTTATGTCATTTTTTGCTTATAACCTAATTCTATCAAAAGTTCATCGGCGAGGTATTCATCGCTGAAGCAATGCATGTCGGCTACTCCGTTGCTGATAAGGTCGTATGTTGTGGAATCATAGAACTTGCCCAATGCCTCTTCGTACGAAAGTCCCGCTTGCTCAGCAAAGAGTTTCACAATGCGAGCATACTTCATTTGTAATATGGTTGGATTAGCCTGCATGGTCAAAGTCTTTGGGAGGATTTGAAATGAAGAAATTTATCCAATACAACTTGAGAGGTAATACATATCTGATGATTCGGTTTCTTCTCACGCAGTTCGCCCAAAGCCTGTTCACGTGTATAAATGCCTGAAAAATAGAGATCTATTGTGTCAAACACTTGATCGTCCGCTATGCCGCCTTCGATAATATCAAATTGTTCATGGGGCAATCCTTTGCGACAAGAAGTTATGAAATCCAACCACTCGCCATCATATGCAGAAAAGACTTTACGAGTACAATCCAGACTATCATTATCGAACTGGTAGATGTTCATAATGGCTTTCTGTCCGCGTCTGATAAAACGCTCGCCGTAACGCTCTGCCTGTGCACGCAAAGGTGTGAGATAGAACCCGATGCCAAAATCAAGGCGTGGACGAGAGTGTTGCAAATCCGGATGAGGGATTTCTGTATATGAGGTGTGATAAAGAATCATAGCTGAACTCCTTTCTGCCGCATAAGCGACACTAAATCATCCACTATGTATTCCTTTGAGAATGAGTGCAAAACATCGTAACATGGCACAATATAACCATCTATCATACCTGCGTTCTGCATAGCATGATACACATCCTTTGCGCTTTTGTTCAGATATGAAGCCACATTATTGACGCAAAAGATAGTAAAATTTAAGATTTTAAAGTCCATATAACTAACTCTTTGCAACTTTCTGCTGCAAAGTTACTGCTTTTTTTTGACATTTGCAAGGAAATGGACAAAAAAAGCATTTGGGAAACGCGTTTTTTATCTTAAAATGCTCGCAATGCGACGTTAAAGCGTTATTTCGCTTCCATTTCGCGGAGGAGGCATGTGCGGATGAAGGCATCGAAGCGGAAATAGGTCTTATGACGGCCTGTGTCGGGATCGATGGGCGCTTCGGGTTCGGGCTTTTGAAGTAACGGTACGTGGTGGATGATTGATTACTTTGCGCCACTCAAAATACCACTTTCGGTATCTTCATTGTTGAGACGTTGCCAACCCTCGCGGTGCTTGGTGCCGAAGTCCAAATTGACATTGAAATTGAGCATCAGCACTTGGCGATAGTTCTGCATAACGGCTGTATTGGCAGTCGGGGCAAGGGCAGACAAGTCCTTTGTGACGGTTCCGGAACCATGCGGCGAGAACGGATTAACCTTCATAATACCAAAGCCGAAATGCTCTGAATTATAGTTGATGCCTATATCGTGCGTTAACTCGCCGATGGTCAGCGTTTCGCCCCATAAATCGGAGTACACATCTTGCAAGCAGTCACGCGCCTCGTCACGGTTACGGAGCAAGTTGTATGCAAGTGCATACATCTTTCCGCTGAACGGCAAATATATTTGCGTGAACTGCTCGTGCGTCATAGAAACTTAGGACTACTTGTGCGCCTTGTACGTTTTTTATTGATTTTAGTTTTGTTATTGTATTATTTTGCTCTCAAATCATGTGCCATTTGCCACCATTTTTAAAGGCTTTCTATATGTAATACGATTTTCCCGCCCAAATCTTACAACCACACTTCATTTTTTTTCAAAAATCAGTACAAAGATACAATAATTCGTCTTAGCCACGAGGGCACGATTGCTGCGAGATATGCAAATAATGTTTTGATTTTCAAGTGAAATGAATTGCTTTTACTTTTAATCTTGCGTTGTTTTGTGAAAGAAATAAAAAGGGGGCAAAGGAAACGCCAACAGCGTCCCAAAACAAAGAGAAGCGCCCGAAAGCGCCTCTCTTCTCATAATATTCACTCCCGCGATAGAGCGAAAGCCTATGATTGAATTGGAAAGTTCTGCATGATTGAAATTTCAAGTCTATAACTTGAAGACCCGGACGGCTTGCTGCGCCGCCTCGCCTTGCAGGAAATAGGTTTTGCTTACAGGACGGTAGTCGATCTGCTCATAGAGATACAGCCGCAGAGAGACAAACTGCTTGTCGGCGGAGACATGACCTTCCACCAGTACGTTTCCGTTAACTGCCTCTTCGTAGGTCGTGAGTTTGGACAGGCGCTGCACGAACTTGTCATCCTCCAGCGAGAACAGCTCACGCAGTTCGTCACGTACGATATGCCCGTAATAGCGGGCGTAGTCGGTAATCCGGCTGTTAGTCGGTGTATATACCAAGTGGTGAAAGAGCCCGAAGAACGAGCTTTTGCGAGCAATATATGATTGCTCAATCAATGTTTTATTTTCTGTTTCCATAAAATTATACATTCATTAGTCTATACGTCAGGTATGCCGCATAGACGGTTAATAACAGGGCACCATGCCAGCGTTTGAGTTGGTGTTGGCGGTTGGAGATGACTCCGAGCCAGACCAACACCGCTCCCAACGTCGCCATGATTCCGTCCAAAATAATTCCTTCGTAGGCGGGAAGCGGTCTAAGCAGCGCGGATGTGCCCAAGATAAAGAACACGTTGAATGACACGCTGCCTACGATATTTCCCAATGCCAGGTCGCAGTTGTGCTTGGTGGCGGCGACAACCGAAGTAGCCAGTTCGGGCAATGAAGTTCCGAGTGCTACGATGGTCAGCCCGATGATAGCGTCCGACACGCCCAATTCCGTCGCCACACGGACAGAACCGCGGACAATCATCTCGCCGCCCACAATCAATCCTGCAAGCCCCAAGACGATGTATATCAGCGCTTTGGCAAGCGGCATGGGTTTGAAATCCTCTGTGCTGTCCGGTTCCGCTTTCGCTGTTTTGACACTGTGGTACATGAAGATACCAAAGATCAGCAGAAGGATGACACCGCTCAGGCGGGACATGCCCGGCACGGACTCAAAAGGCAGGGTAACGAGTACTGCAACCAGCACCACGACGCCGGCAAGGATGTTCATCGGAATGTCAAAGATCCGTGCGGAGCGGGCAGAGGCGATTGGATAGACCAGTGCCGTCAGACCGAGGATGACGAAGATATTGATGATATTGCTACCCACAATATTGGTCAATGCGAGGTCTGTCTGCCCTTCCGCCACCGAGAGCATATTGACCACAAACTCCGGCATCGAGGTGCCGAAAGCCACGACGGTCATGCCGATGACGAGATTGCTGATACCGAAGCGTTTCGCCAAACCCGAAGCGCCGTCCACCAGCCCTTCTGCGCCTAACAAAAGGAATACAAATCCGAATACGATAATCAAGGCTGTCATTTCGCGTCGTCGTGTTTGTTGCCTTTACCGTATTTATTCAAGATAAGAACAGGAATAATGCATATCGCTAACAGCACTACTCCAACAATAATGGTTGTTGTATTCATAAAGTCATTTACAATTTAGTCATTTACAATTTTCTCATTTATTGCGGTATACGACCGCACAGCCGTCAGAAAGCATCTGAAGGCTGAATACTGAAAGCTGAAGGCTTTTAATTGTAAATTACCAAAAGGCGGAGAACGGGAAACCTATATCGTAGGTCTCAAGGCTTCTGAGGAGCGTGCGCGAACGGTAGATGGTGCGCGCGGCAGAATAGGAAGTGGCTATATTAGCCGGCAACCCGAAAACGGACTGCGAGAGGCGTTTGAGTTGTTGCCGGGCAGACAGATGAACGACCGTCAGTTGGATCTTCGCAATCTGCACAGGAATAGCGCAATCCGAAGTAGAGAGGACATAACTGATCTGCTGCGGAGCCGGAATAGCAGCCCGGCTCTCCACTCTATTTTGCGGGCGGGAGTTTACACTACTGCCGATAACCGCCATAAGAGCGGTCAGCAAAAATACTATGACAGATATGCGCCGTTTCATTACTTATCCCTGAGGGGAACGATTAACTGCCTTTTTCAGAGTGCAAAGGTACAACAAAAAATCCGAATATGCAAGATTTTTTCAAAATAATCGTCTAAACGTAGTGAAATTGTTGATGCAGGAGTAATGAACGAGTGAAAGAGTGGATGTATAATGAAAGAGAGGTGCTGTTGAGGCACCTCCCTTTCTTACGTGTTTTAGTATCCGTAAAACCTATTATCAGTCTTTGAACTTAGCAGCCAGGAACTCGCGGTTGAGGCGCGCGATATTCGCCAGGCTAACCGATTTCGGACACTCGGCAGCACAAGCACCGGTGTTGGTGCAGTTACCGAAACCGAGTTCGTCCATCTTAGCCACCATGGCTTTGGCGCGTGCAGCTGCCTCGATCTTACCTTGCGGCAGGAGAGCGAGCTGCGAAACCTTAGCCGCCACGAAGAGCATTGCCGAGCCGTTCTTACAAGCCGCAGCACAAGCGCCGCAACCGATACAAGAAGCTGCGTCCATGGCTTCGTCAGCTACAAGCTTCGGAATAGGAATGGCGTTGGCGTCGGGTACACCGCCGGTGTTCACGCTCACGAAACCGCCGGCCTGCATGATCTTGTCATACGCGCCACGGTCCACCATGAGGTCTTTGATAACCGGGAACGCACGGCTGCGCCACGGCTCCACGGTGATAGTCTCGCCGTCGTGGAACTTACGCATATGCAGCTGGCAAGTGGTGATAGCGGAGTCGGGTCCGTGCGGGTGACCGTTGACGTACATCGAGCACATACCGCAGATACCCTCACGGC
>CACYKR010000072.1 GCA_902774995.1 uncultured Bacteroidales bacterium
TAACGCATCTGCGTGAATCCGGAATAACGATCCAATAATCTGTAAAAGAACTTAACTAATTGCTCCATATATTTACTTTATAAGGGTGAATAATCAGGCTATTTTATACTCTCTAAAGTAACATTACAGACATGTATATTACTTTCAAAAGTTAAAAACAGGTGCAAAAAAAGTAGTAAAAATAATTGAAATACGCAAATGTTTTAGAAAAAAATCGGTGATTTGAGGGAAATTTATTCGGTGATTTGAGGGAAATTTATTCCGAACTTTTTAATAATTTCACTCCGAATAATTTTGCATTTTTGCTCCGATTGTTTCAACTTTCGACCTTTTTACGGTAATCCAATACGTCAAAGAGCACATGGTATCACAAGCAGGTACAAAAAAATACTGCTTATGCTTTCTCTATGCAGGGTGTCTGGCATAACCCAAGGATACAAAAGCAAAAGCAGTACATACCAAAGTATGCACTGACGCTTTCAATCGTATCCTAAGATTATAAGCTGCCAGACTTATTGCATAGATGATTGACTCGTCAGTAAAAATATGTATGGTTCGCGTGCGCGAGCGACTATCCGCTGATAATCGCCTGCAAAGGTACAACAAAAAATCCATTTATACAAATAAAAGTATATTTTTTGCTGTTTTTTTGCTTCGCGCACGCAAATTACATACTCTCGAAATGTACTGCTTAACTCTGAGAGAGTTATTACAAATCTTTCTTGATGCCTTTCACGCGGACAACATACTGACTTTTAATATATCCGGTATTGTCATAGATAACTGCTTCGTCTATCGCTTTTCTTTTTACATAGAAAATAGTATCACTTCCAAGAAACTCCGCTGTAGATTCTAAGGTAAAGCCCATAATCTTTCCGCTCGGACATCTAATAGCCTGATGTTCCTGGTCGAAGATATAGTTGGCATCTATCAAGGTTCTCCATTCGGAATTAGCCGGAATATGTAAATATCCATCCGACTTACGGTATTCTCCTTTGTCTTCACCTTTTACATTCACATATTGTACTTTAGAATCACTTTTGATATCAAAGTACCACAGAACATCGTATGTCTGTGCGTTGGGATCGTAGTCCCAATGGTAACTCTGTTGCCCGGTAAAAATATCATACGTTAAATTATCAGAGGCAATACATGCCCAGATGCCCACAATAGAGGAACTGGTGAATATAGCCGGATCATCCGGTTTCACCGAGGATGGTTCTTCAGGAGCTAATTTATGAGAACAAGATGCAAAAATCAGAGATGCTGCACATACAAGTGCGAAGAAAAATTTAGTTTTCATTGTTGTACTATATTAGGGATTAAACATTTATGAACAAAACCTACGGACAGTCCATCAGAAACAGTAATGGAATCCGATAGAAGCGCCGAAGTCGAAGAAATGTCGTAGGTTGCGATCAGCGTCAACTTCAAAGACCTCTTCGCCGACCAATCCGCTACGATATTCGTACTTAGAACTGAAAGCCAAGCCGTATCCGGGACGAGCATCCAAACTGAGCACAAAACGCGACCATATGAATTCCATACCCACGATGCCATTCACACCGAATTTGCCGAGTAGCGGATTGCTTTCTCCGAAACCGAAACTTGCCAGATTGAGCGATTTGACAAGACCCAATGATACGCCACCTCCGCCAAATATGGCAAACGTACTGCGTCCGGCAGTATCGATTTCCTTCTGATAAACGATATTCGGATTGAGTTCAAAAGTAAAGTTACTCCAGTTATAGGTATCATGCAGTTCTTGATACGTATCTGCCACTTGAATCTCCTCAACCGCCACTTCTTCCGTCAGTACATTCTTCAACTTAATGTCATCTTTAGTTGGTGACAATTGTAATTTGGCCGCTAAATCTGCCTGCAATGCCAAGCCGTCTACACCGAAAATAAAGCCTTTGTAAGAAACACCGAACATATTTCCCACCAGGCCGCCTATTCTGTGGGTATAACTTCCGCCTCCGGTAGCTCGACCTCCGCCACGATGACTTCTGCTAAAACTATTTCTGGAATGACTATACGAGCGACCACGATTGTTGCCTCGATACCCTGCCGCGTCCGTACTGCCTGCTATGCATATAAACATAAGCATGCATAAGAAAACTTTTTTCATTGTTGCAAAGTTTTTAAAAGATTAATACAAAATACAGCGGAACTCCTTATTTGAATTCCGCTGCAAAGGTACAACAATTATTTGGATTACGAGAAGTTCTTATTACTTCTTATTCTTACTTCTTATAACAGTGTGACAGATTGTAGGCCTCCGTTATTGCCGGCGACATAAGAGACGGTGGTATGTCCTGTGAGGACAAGCTGGTCAATAAAAAGCGGCTGACCCGTTAGAAAGAAAGTGGAGACAAAAGTATCCCCTGCACTCAATTTGGAATTGACGGACTCCACCACCTCAAAACGCATGTTGCCCAAATAGCGGAATACACAACGGCGGTTGGGCAACCAAGTAACCTCAATACTCTGTCCGGGTTGCAAGTCCTTCGTATGGATACCCTCTGCGATGAACGGATTACTACTGCCATGCTCACCTTCTTTCAAACGGTTGGTATAATCGTCCCAATTTCGCGAGCCGACATATCGGGAAAGGATATTGAGCGTGGACAGACGGGTGTTGTTGGCGCCATCGACGTACCCCCACAGCCGTTCCAACGTACTAAGCGCCAAGTTCTCATGCAGGCACAGCCATATTTGCGCAATGAGCGATTCAAAATCGGCAGGTGTCGCCGGACGTGTACCAAAACGCGCTTCTACATCCTTGCGGAGCTGAATAACCTCGGGTGCATTTTTGTTCATAATAAAATAATCAATTTTTGAAATCCGGTGCAAAGGTACTGCTTTTTTCTGATATACACGTACTTCTTATTATTTCTTTCTTATTCACTCCTCCGGTAAAACTCGGGCTAAAGAGTCATACAATTGGTCATTCAAGTTGAAATATGAAAAATATGCCTGCATGAATTCTTCGTGCAGAACGGGATCTTTGATTGATTGCTCCGCCTTCTTGAAATTTTCTCTCAGACCTCCATCATAGTCCCGGGCTTCTTTCAGCGTCTTTATCTCTCCGCGACTGATGGCTCGGCGAATGGCTTCATGGCGTGCGAGATGGGTGGAAGCCGCTTTGCGACGGACAACTTCATGCGGAGAAGGTGTTTTCGTATTGACAGCTAATGAATCAACTACACGGTTGAGCGAATCCACTTGCAACTGGCGCTCCTCGTTCTGCATACGCAATGAATCAATATCGGCAGAAAGGCTCTGTTCTTGCTCGCTATGTCTGAGTTCAGCTTGTCGGTATTCTGCATACATTCCCCGTCCCGCGAGACATAACATAGCAACTAATAGAAGCGACACCGGCAACCAGATACGCACTCTGTCTATTCTACGGATAGCCCGTAACACCTGCGCGCAGGAAGAATACCGGTCAGCAGAGTTAGTCCGCGTACACCGACGAGCGATACTTCTGTAGCGATGTGGGAAAAGAAGACCTATGATTTTGCCTACGGAATAAATATCCGCACGGCTGTCAATAGGCTTTCCCGCCAACTGTTCCGGTGCAATAAAGGCCATCGAACCGGCAGGTTGTTTGAAGGTAACATAATCATCCGTGTCAGATACACCGAAATCTATCAGCTTGACCGTAGTTCCGTTGCGGGTAATGAGAATATTGGAGGGTTTTATGTCGCGGTGGATGATTTGTCGCTCATGCAGGCAGGAAAGGGCATCGAGGAGCTGCTCCATGATGCGGCGACGGATAGCGGCAGAAGGCTCCGTCTCAAGGAACTGATTCAATGTGATGCCGTCAATATACTCCATCCGGATATACCAACCGATAGAGTCCATGTGCCCGAAATCCAACAGACGGACGATATTCGGATGATCTACCGCTACACCGATTGCAAACTCCTTGCGAAGCAGTTCGATGTGCGGTGTGGATTCGCGATAAGGCTCTGCCAAAGCTTTGAGCACATACTTGCGCCCGAAACGAGTTGCTACATATAGCGTGTTGTGCCCTTCCGAAGACAGCAACTCCGGCTTTGACCACACGTCCGAGAAATCCGCCGATAGAGGCGATATGATAAATGAGGATTCGCTCATTGCCAAACAATTTTGTGCCTGCAAAATTACAATAAAAAAATGACATACGCAAGGGCGTACATCATTTTTAGCGATTTTTCTTGTCTCGGTCATCTCCCGGTCTTGTCTCGGTTGATTTGCATAGTAATATTCGCTTTCCTCTAAAAAAATGTGTACTTACACAAAAATTTCGACTGCAAAGTTACTGCTTTTTTTGAAATGTGCAAGGTTTTGGGGCGAAAATCGTTGCGGCAGGGGCATTTTTTGTCTCTCGGTCATCTCTCGGTCTTGTGCCGCTCATCGGTCGGTGATGAGGATAATCCTTTCGTCCAATTATAAACGAAAAGCGGTAACCGCTTTGGATTACCGCTTGTAAATGGATTTGTTATAAGGATTAGTAGAGCAGGCCGAACATCCATAGGGGGATTTTGTTTTCAAACCCCATGTCAATGCCATCAGCAACTACATAACTATTCGGTATGTTGGCTATCTGACCATAACCCTTGTTTTTGCCGCCCACTTCAAACAGATATAGTTTGTCTGCTACAATGTCTCCTTTCTCAGGCATGGCAATCTTGTGTCCCTTCGCCAACATGGAGGCGCAGAATGTCTCACGCATAGTGCCGGTATCGGCATTAGGAGACAAAGCATACATCAGGTTTGTGTTGTTGAACAAAATCTTCTCCGGCTTATTGATCTGTTCCCAATCTTCTGAAGCCGCATATAACCGGCGAATCAAGGCCGCTTGATCCAATAGTTCGATTAGTTTAAGCAGCACATTCCGCGAAGCGTTCAGCGTTTTGCCCAATGCGGAAATGTTTAGCGTATATGGATTTTGCTGCGCCAAGACAGCCAACAGAGGCTTGATTTTATATACCGATTCGTATTCCAGGTTGGAGACTGCAGGTATCTCATTGAAGATAATCGTGTCAATGACTTGGCTTAATCGTTCTCCGAAGTTCATGGACTCATCACGGTAGAACGGATAATACCCTTCTTTGATATAGCGCTCAAAATGCAGCAATACTTTGACATTGCTCCATATATTTACTTTATAAGGGTGAATAATCAGGTTGATTTATACTCTCTAAAGTAACATTACGGACGTATATATTACTTTCAAAAGTTAAAAACCGATGCAAAAGTAGTAAAAATAATTGAAATACGCAAATGTTTTAGAAAAAATCGGCATTTTTCTTCTCTTGGTCATCGCTCGGTCCGGGAGGAATTCAAACTCAAACTGATCTGGACAGGAAAGGACGGAGGTTTTCATAAACCTCTTCGCCTGAGAGATTGTCGTTCTCTATTTGGTCAAACGCCGTCTCCAATGCAAACTGCTGGCGGTCGCATTTCTCGCGAGTCTTGAGCACAATCTCGCGCACCTCTTCTTCCGCCATCCGGATGTCCTCGTGCGCCAGATACCTCTGAGCTAATTGAATTAGATACTCATCCGTGTTTGTTTCGGAAAAATGAACCAGGATGAACCCGACGAGAGACACATACCGCTCGTCATTGGGATCCATTTGCAACTTCACTAACGCGTTTCTGGAGACTTTGTCCAGCACGTATTCGAATGCCTCGTCTTTTTCTTTTTCTGTCATAGTTTTATTGTTCAAAATCGAACATCTGTCACTTTGTACTGGATTCTCGGTCATTCTCTATCAGCTTCAGCAACTGCTCGACAGCCTCTTCCTGCGGGATGTTCTTCAGCACGCACTCTTTGCCGCGGTACAAGCTCACTTTGCCTCTGCCGGCGCCCACATAACCGTAATCCGCATCCGCCATCTCGCCCGGACCGTTCACTATACAGCCCATCACGGCAATCTTCAGACCCGTGAGGTGCGCCGTGGCGGCTTTGACTTCGGCGATGGTTTTCTGGAGGTCGAAGAGGGTTCTTCCGCAACCCGGACAGGAGATATACTCCGTTTTATATATACGCACGCGCGCGGCCTGCAAGATATCTTTGCTCAGGAAATTCAGCTTCGTCTCCGAGAAATGCGGATTGACAATCGTCAGTTCCTGCGCCTTATAGTCCCACAACAACCGTCCGCACTCTGCTGCTGCTTGCAGACAGAACGTCTCCCAGTCTTCCTCGTAACTCGTATAGCGCACTTCCGCGTAACCGCCAATGTTATCGAGCACCTCCGCGGTTACGCTGCCGTCGTATCGTACCGACTCCTCGTCCGCAAAATAATCCACCAACTGTTTGGCTACGGGAATCTCGTTCTCCGGCGCTTCGCTCAGACTCACGCGGATGGTGTCACCTATACCGTCTGCCAGCAGCGCACCGATACCCACAGCGGACTTGATACGCCCGTCCTCGCCTTCGCCGGCTTCCGTCACGCCCAGGTGCAACGGAAAAGCCATGTGCTCATGGTGCATCTGTTTGACCAACAGCCGCACCGTCTCGACCATCACGCGTGTGTTGCTTGCCTTGATGGAAATGACGATATTGCCGAACGCATGCCGCACCGCCACGCGCAGAAACTCCATCACGCTCTCCACCATTCCTTCCGGTGTGTCGCCGTAGCGCGACATAATACGGTCGCTGAGCGAACCGTGGTTCACACCCAGACGGATTGCCGTCCCGTGCGCCTTGCAGATGTCCAGGAGCCGCACAAACCGCTCCTCCAACCGTGCTAACTCCGCGCGGTATTCCTCGTCCGTGTAGTCAATATGCCGGAACTTGCGCGCAGGGTCAATATAATTGCCCGGATTGATACGCACAGCCTCCACTACTTGCGCCGCGGCGTCTGCCACGTCCGCCTGAAAATGCACATCCGCCACCAGCGGCACAGCCGTCAGCACTTGTGCGTGAATCTCTTTGAGACTCTCCACCTCGCGCAGCCCCTGCGTCGTGAACCGCAGCAACTCTGCGCCCGCCTCGATACACCGCCGCGCCTGCTCCACCGAACCGTCTATATCATTGGTCGAAGTGTTCGCCATCGTCTGCACGCGGATAGGGAAATCCGAACCGATAAAAATGTTTCCGACCTGCACTTGGCTGGTCTCTCTACGTTGATATTCTAACTTTATTTCCATATAGAAGATAAATCTATGTTTTTCTAATAATTTTCTTTAATTTTTGTTAATTTTGGACTAAAAACCAACTTTCTTTCACCTTAAAAGCCCCCAAATAGCACTTTTTTGATAAAAATATTCAAAAAAATTTGGTCATGTCAAAAAAAAGCAGTAATTTTGCACCCGCTTTTGAGAAAAAGGGTCGCGTGAAGCGCGACGAATCAGTAGCTCAGCAGGTAGAGCACATCCCTTTTAAGGATGGGGTCCTGGGTTCGAGCCCCAGCTGGTTCACAGAAAGAGAGTTTCGGCTCTCTTTTTTGTTTTCTGTGCTCTCCCATTCCCTTTCGTCTTTCTACTTTCTACTTTCTACTTTGAGCGAAGCGGTCTTTTTACTTTCCCCTTTCTCATTCTTTCAAATAGCGCGTTGCAATTTTGCATGCAAAATTACTACAAAAAATCCGAATGTGCAAGTAAAATTTATTTTATTTTGCCATTTGCAGGATTTTGCGACCGTAATTTCGGGGGAAACGTAGTGGCGGAGTCCGAAATTACTACAAAAAATCCGAATGTGCAAGAAAAATATATTTTTATTTGTTTATTTCCGGAAAAATTAGTAACTTTGCAGTCCTAATTTAGAATATCAAACATTTTAACTATTTAAATCTATGAAGACAAGTACTAAAATTATGATGTGCCTCGCGGGTATTGCCCTCGTGGTACTGGGTGTGCTCTGTATCATCTATCCGGGCAGCACCCTCGTTTCGTTGGCATGGGCGTTTGGCCTGATGCTTATCATCAGCGGTTGCAGCACCTTTGGTGCATGGGCTACGCTCCGCGCTATCAATCCGTTCAGCGGACTGACTTTCCTTGCTGCTTTGTTGCAGGTGTTCCTCGGCGTGGCAATCATCATCATGCCGGCTCCGCTGGCTATAGCCCTGCCGTTCATCTTCGCTTTCTGGGTGTTCTATGAGGGACTGAACCTGATGCTGGACTCCTTCAACTACAAGAAACTCGGTTTCCGTCGCTGGTGGGTACTCTGCCTGCTCGGCGTGCTGGCTATGTGCGGCGGTTGCTACTGCTTCTTCTGCGATCCGTCCATCTCGGCTGCTACCATCGCTTGGCTGGTAGGTCTTGGTATCATCGCCGACGGTATCGGCAACTGGGTTAAAGTGGCTGCTGTCAACCGCGTGGAGAAGAAACTCAACAAACTGGCAGACCGCTTCCACCAAGTCATCGACATCGAGGATGTAGAGGAAGTGAAGTAAGCTTTTCAGCTGTCAGTAATCAGCAATCAGCCGTCGGGTCGCCATAACACCGGCGGCTGTTTTTGTGTGCCCGTCAATTCCCTCACCGACCGAGCAACGACCGGGATAAAAAATCGTCCAAAATCGCCCTCGCTCTTGCGTATGTCAAAAAAAAACCGTAAATTTGCAGCGTTTTTGATAAAGTGTCGAACACCATTTAACCCCTCTATGAGCTAAGAGGCGCTCTTTAACCTCGGGACGTAAAAACGTGTTTTTGCGGACCGAAGAGCGAGAGCATCCGAGTAACTATCCATAAAACGGAGTTTTGTGGCGCTTACGAGGATAGCTCGCGCGACATGCATTTAGGTATTACAGAAATCATCATCATCGCCCTCATCGTGCTGCTGCTCTTCGGCGGCAAGAAAATCCCTGAACTGATGCGTGGTCTGGGCAAAGGCGTCAAGTCCTTCAAGGACGGCATGAAAGAAGGCGACGAGGAAGAGAAGAAAGAAAACGAAGAAATTCGTAATTCTTAATTTTTAATTCGTCATTTCAACTCGTGCCGAGTTTTTGGGATCATCTGGACGAACTGCGCAGCGTGCTGATACGTTGCGTAGTGGCGTGGGGTATCTGCGCGGTAGCGGCGTTCTGCTTTCGCGATGCACTCTTTGCCTTTCTCTTTGCACCCTCCCATCCGGATTTTATCACGTATCGCTTGCTACGCTCCCTCCCTTGTGGGGAGGGTTGGGGAGGGGTTTCGGTCTCCTTCATCAACACCCGGTTAGCCGCCCAGTTCACCACTCATATGCAGGTGGCGGCACTGGCAGGTTTAGTGATAGCCTTCCCTTACTTGCTATGGCAGTTGTATGGTTTTCTCGCGCCTGCCCTCTATCCCAATGAGAAACGTGCTGCGGGACGGATTATCGGCTTCGGCACGTTGCTCTTCCTCTGCGGCGTGGCGCTCAACTATCTGATTATCTTTCCCTTCGCCTTCCGTTTTCTGGCTACGTACCAAGTGCAGCCGGAGGTGGTGAACCGGATTGCGCTGGACTCCTATGTCTCCACGCTGCTCATTCTTTCCCTGCTGATGGGTATTCTCTTTGAGATGCCGCTGGTGGCTTGGGCATTAGGCAAAGCGGGACTTCTGGAAGCCGCCTGGCTCAGGCAATACCGCCGCCATGCCCTCGTAGCACTCATGATTCTGGCGGCGGTCATCACGCCTACGGGCGACGCCTTCACGCTCATGCTCGTCACCATTCCGCTGTATCTGCTCTACGAACTGTCCATTATGATACTCCCCAAATAACGCCTATGAAGTTCTCCAAACCTTGCATATCGTCCGCTCTTTGGTACTTG
>CACYKR010000073.1 GCA_902774995.1 uncultured Bacteroidales bacterium
CCAAGGCGACCTCTCCAAGATCTCCGCCGACCAGGAGGCCTTCGAGGCACAGCGCTACTCCTCCACCGGCAAGCGCACCATGCGGGCCTACCTCTGGGCAATCTGCGGCGCAGAGTACGACGCCCAGCACGCGTAAGAGCCCGACACAAGAAAAACCGCCCCGAAGGACGGTTTTTCTGTTTTTTATTTGCTTTTGCAACGGAAAATTGTTACAAATCACAAAAAATCCTTGCAAACATGCGTTTTTCTCGTTCTAAGTAACATCCTCCCCTCCCCCTGTGGGGAGGCCGGGTGGGGTTGTCCTCCCCCCCCTCTGAGAGGGGGTCGGGGGGTGTCTATTTCCAAAGGGACAAGGCCTGCTCCTCTTTGGCGGTCATCTGCGCTTTGGTCTCGGGCGTCTTGTCGCCCTGACCGGTCAGATGCAGCACGCCGTGGATGATGATGCGGCGGAGCTCGTCGTCAAAAGGCACTCCCACCGTCTCTGCATTGGAACGCACGGTGTCCAGCGAGATGAAGATGTCGCCGCTGAGGGTCGAGGGGGTGGAGTAGTCGAAGGTGATGACGTCGGTGTAGTAGTCATGGCCGAGAAACTGACGGTTGACCTCCAGCTCCCGCTCGTCGGAGCAGAAGATATAATGGATGTTGCCGACTGCAAAACCGTAGCAGGCGGCTACGGCGCGGACCCAACGGCTCACCTTGCGCTCGTCCAACGCAGGCATATCGGTGTCTTGACAGCTATAGCAGATCATTGTGCATTTACCATTTGTGCATTTACCATTTGTTCATTTACCCGAAGAAAATCGGAGCGATGGCGAAAGCCGTTATCACGCCGGCGAGGTCGGCGAGGAGGCTGCAGGCTACGGCGTGGCGCGTGTCCTTGATGTTCACCGAGCCGAAATAGACCGCCAGGACGTAGAACGTGGTGTCCGTCGTGCCTTGGAGGATACAGCACAGCCGTCCTACCAGGCTGTCGGCTCCGTGGGTGGTCATCGCTTCGAGCATCAGACCTCTTGCCCCGCCCCCCGAGAGGGGTTTCATCAGCGCCGTGGGGACCGCGCCCGCCAGGTCGGGGTTGATGCCGCAGAACCCGAAGCACCGGGCTATACCCTGCTCCAACAGACCCATCGCTCCGCTGGCGCGGAACATGCCTACCGCCACGAGGATCGCGATGAGATAGGGGATGATGCCGATAGCCGTCTGGAACCCCCCTTTGGCTCCGTCAATGAATGCGTCATAGACGTTGATGCGCTTCGCCATGGCCCGGATGATGAACCAGCAGATGACCCCTAACAGAATCAGTGCGGCTGCCGCCGCCGAGACCACGGAGAGCGTCTGCGGAGCCAGCACGGAAGCCCCCCATACCAGCAGCCCGACAAGCGCCGTGAGACCGACAAGCGTACCTAAGACAACCGGGTCCTTCAGCCGTATCTTCTGCGCGATACAGACAGAGACCAGGCCTACCAGCGTAGCCATATACGTAGCAATCAGGATAGGCAGAAACACATCCGCAGGGTTGGCGGCACCGAGCTGGGCACGGTACGCCATAATAGTCGTAGGGATGAGCGTGAGCCCCGAAGCACCGAGAACGACGAACATGATCATGGCGTTGGAGGCCTTGCTCTTGTCGCTGTTCAGCTCCTGCAGCTCACCCATCGCTTTGAGCCCCATCGGCGTGGCGGCATTATCGAGACCCAGCATGTTCGCCGCTATGTTCATCAGCATCGACCCGAAGACCGGGTGACCTTTGGGGATGTCCGGGAAGATACGGGAGAAGAACGGGTTGATAGCCCGGCCGAGGGACTGTACCGCACCGGCCTGCTCGCCGATCTTCATGATACCCATCCACAGAGAGAGCACGCCCGTCAGACCTATCGAGAGCTCGAAACCCGTCTTGGCACTGTCGAAAGAGGAATTGAGAATGGCGGAGAAGATATCTATGTTGCCATAGCACACGGCCTGTATGACGCCCATCAGAACCGCCAACAGGATCAACGAAATCCAGATATAATTCAAAATCATGGCACAAAATTACAAAAAGTTTTGGATATATGCAAAAAAAATAGTAATTTTGCGCAAAATTTCAATTATGGGAGCCGTTTTTTTCCGACTATGGGCTTATATCCGTCACTGTCTGACGTCGTGGAACACCACGGGTGAGGGTATTCACTCGCCCTATCTGTTCCGTATGGTGCGGTTCGTGATGCGGGACGAGAACAGCTATTACTGCTTCGCGGACATCGAGCGGCGGAGGGAGTTGCTGATGGCTTGCGACGACGAGATAGAGGCGGTGGATTACGGTTCGGCGGGCAGTCCGGCAGGCACACACGTCCGCCGGCGCGTGAGCCGGATAGCGAAGACCCATCTGGAGAGCCCGCGGGTGGGGCAGCTGCTCTTCCGGCTGGTGAATTTCATTGGAGAGGAAGAGAAAAGACCCCTGGAGATTCTGGAGTTAGGCACCTCGCTGGGCGTGACCACCGCCTATCTGGCGATGCCCAACAGCCGCAACCGGGTGATGACGATGGAGGGCAGCGGGGAAGTGCTGAAAATAGCGCAGGGTGTATGGCGTGCGCTGAAGATAGAGAATATAGAGTGGGTGGAGGGCAATATAGATAACACCTTACTGAAACACGCGCGCGAGCGGCTGGATGTGGTCTATATCGACGCCAACCATACCTATGAGGCTACCCAACGCTATGCTCAGGCGCTGCTGCCGAGGCTGGCGGAGAAAGGGATGATGGCGATAGACGATATCCATTACTCGCCTGAGATGGAGCGGGCGTGGGAGGAACTGAAAAACGACCCGCGGGTGACCACCACGATGGACCTCTACCATGTAGGACTCGTCTTCGTCGATCCCCATTACCTGAAGAGACACTATAGAATTAATAATTAACAATTAATAATTCACAAAGCGTCCTAGTGGCTTTTGTACAAAATTAATAGAAAGTACGTATCTTAAAACGTTGTACCAACCTCCAAAATCCCTTTGTACATTGTACATTGTAAATTGTACATTATCAACTATGGCTATTTATACGAAAACAGGAGACCGGGGCGAGACCTCGCTGGCGAACGGAAAACGCGTAGCCAAGACGGACGTGCGCATCGAGGCGTACGGCACAGTGGATGAACTGAACAGCGCTGTCGGCTGGCTGCGTGCCGGGATGGTGCAGGACGCGGCCATGCAGGCGGCGGACGAGCAGCTGCGATGGGTGCAGAACAAACTCTTTAACTTAGGCGCCGAGCTGAGCGAAGCGCCGGGCGAGTGGATAAAAGCGGAGGATACCGCCCGGCTGGAGGAATGGATAGACCGGATACAGGAGGCGGTGCCCCCGATGCGGGCGTTCGTCCTGCCTGCCGGCAGCGAAACGGTCTGCCGGTGCCATCTCTGCCGAACCGTCTGCCGGCGCGCCGAGCGCAAAATGATAGAGGCGCAGAGCGGAGAAGAAGGACTACGGTTTGTCAACCGCCTGAGTGACTACCTGTTCGTCTTGGCGCGTTACTGCGGAGCTCTACGCAATGAAAAAGAAGAGACATGGGAACCGGGAATAAATGTATAAAAATTGACAGAAATAACGCGAAATGTGTAAAAAATGCCAAAAAATGTAAAATATTCCATAAAATATTTGCATGAATGGAAAGTTTTTACTACTTTTGCACGATATTTTGAAACACTATGCCCGTATTGGGTCAATTTGTGATGAAATAAAGTTATGTATTGGACGTTGGAATTAGCATCAAAATTGGAGGACGCTCCGTGGCCGGCAACCAAGGATGAACTGCTGGATTATGCGAACCGTATTGGCGCTCCTGCCGAGGTGATAGAGAACCTGAACGAGCTGGAGGACGAAGACGATGAGCAGTACGAGAGTATTTTGGATATATGGCCGGATTATCCGATCCGGGACGAGGACTTCTTCTTTGACGAGGAAGAGTATTGATTAATTAGTCGAAAGTCGAAAATTGAAACGCTATATTGTTCTCTTGTTGGGGCTGGTAGCCGTAGTCACTGTCCGTGCACAGTTTGACCCGCAAATGGGGCAATATATGTATATGCCGACAGCCTTCAACCCTGCGGCGGCGGGGGAAGGCGATTTGATGAAGGTGGCGGGTATGCACCGCATGCAATACGTGGACATCACCAACGCTCCTATGAGTACCTGGTTCACCTTCGCATCGCCCTTTGTGATAGGCAAGACCCACCACGGCGCCGGAGTGCGGTTTCTGAACGACCGTTACGGACTGTTTACCAACCAGGCGTTGCATGTGCAGTACGCCTACCGGCAGAAACTGGGAAAAGGCTATCTGAGCGTAGGTGTGGATATAGGATTTATCAACGTAGGCTTCCGCGGAGACTCCGTGAACCTGAAGAATATGGAGGATGAATACCATAAATCCGACGACGACGCGATACCGACGGGCAGCAAGTCGGGCATGAAATTTGACATGGGAGTGGGGCTGTATTATTGCACCCCCGTGTGGTGGGTAGGAGCGAGTTACAGCCATCTGACCCAGCCGCAGGTCGATTGGGACGACTATTCGGCAGTCAAACTGGTAGGAACGATGTATGTCTCGGGCGGTTACCGCTTCCGGCTCAAGAACCATAAGGAGTGGGTGCTGACGCCCAGCGCGATGGTGATGAGCGATTTCCGGAGCTGGGACGTGAACCTGACGCTGATGTGCGACTACAAAGACCGCTACCGCTGGGGACTGGGATACCGCATCGACGGAAGCGTGAACATCCTCCTGGGAGTGGATATCATCTCCGGGCTGCAACTGGGCTACAGCTGCGAACTGCCTACCAACAAACTGCTGCTGGAGAGCTACGGCAGCCACGAGATATACCTGGCATACGGATTCGATATCCTGAAACCCAAACGGACAAACAAGTACAAATCCATTAGATACTTATAGTATTAATACGAATATTAATAATCATTACTGATATGATGAAAGTGACAAAGATTTTGCCGTTGATCGCATTGACGATTGCACTGGCGAGTTGCAACAAACCTGCCGGCGAACTGGTAGGTGCACGCAAGGGTACCAACTTCAAGGAGGCTAACCCCTATGGTATGTTGTTCGTCAAGAAGGGTTCCTTCATGATGGGCGCCAATACCCAGTCCGCTGTCTTTGAGCAGCCGGACAATATTATCATGGTGACGGTGGACGCCTTCTGGATGGACGAGACGGAGATCACCAACAACGAGTACCACCAGTTCGTGGACTGGGTGCGCGACTCGATTGCCATGACCTATCTGATCGCTTCCGGTCTGACGGACTATGCCGTCACGCCGAAGGATGAGGACTTCGATGAGGAGAACTTCCGTATCAACTGGCGCAAGAAAGTGCCCTGGAACAGCAAGGAGGAGGACGTGGTGGACGCGCTCTCCCCAATGTTCTACTCGGACGGTACCCTCAATACGAACCATCTGCACTACCGCTACAGCTGGATCAATATGGACCAGGCGCTGCCGCAGCGTAACAAATACGACGTGGAGACCAGTACCTATCCCAAGGGCGCAACCGCCCGCGTGGATACCTTCTGGGTGAACGAAGAAGGCGAGATCAAAGACTCGACCCTGTACCGTCCGTTGCGGGAACCGAAAGACCTGATCACCACCAAGATCATCTGTATCTATCCCGATACACTGGTGTGGGCGCGTGACTTCCAGTTCTCGTTCAACGACCCGATGCTCCAGATGTATTTCAAGCACCCGGGCTATGCCGAGTATCCGGTAGTGGGTGTGACATGGGAGCAGGCGCACGCGTTCTGCAATTGGCGTACCAAACTGTTCAACTCCTATTCCATGACGGAAGCGAACGACTACCGTCTGCCGACCGAGGCGCAGTGGGAGTACGCAGCCCGTGGCGGCCGCAAGATGGCGATGTATCCGTGGGGCAGCAACTATGCCCGCGACGGCAAGGGTTGTTTCTTCGCCAACTTCAAGCCTTACCGCGGCGCATACAACGACGATACCGGTACCACCACGGTGAAGGTGGCGCAATACCGCCCGAACGACTTCGGCCTGTATGATATGGCGGGCAACGTGGCAGAGTGGACCAACTCCGCTTACCAGAGCGCGATGAACACCCACGTGCACGACCTTAATCCGGACTACAGCTACATGGCCCGCAAGGACGACCCGGATATCCTGAAACGCAAGGTGGTCAAAGGCGGCAGCTGGAAAGATATCAGCTATTTCATGCAGTGCGGCGTACGTACCTACGAGTACCAGTACGAGAGCCGTCCGTATATCGGATTCCGCTGCGTACGCGCTTATGTAGGCGATTAATAAATCATTAACAAAGTAATATATTAAAACAAGAAATAACTATGGCTACTGAAAAAACTGCAAAAAAAGGTTTGTGGGGCAAATTCATGCATTGGTATGAGTCTTACGACGGTAAAGACAAAGTAAACATTATCTATTCGGTGGGTGCTTCCGTCGTGATTATCGGTGCATTGTTCAAGATTCTGCACTGGCCGGGAGCCAGCCAGGTGCTGATGGCCGGTATGTTTACCGAGGCATTCCTCTTCATTATCGGAGCACTGGAGCATCCGCATCCGGAGTACCACTGGGAGAACGTGTTCCCGCAACTGCTGGAGTATGGCGCTAAACCGGAGCTGCTGGAGGAGAAATCCAAACAAGCCCGTCCGAGTCTGTTGGGCGCCGGCGTAGTAGGCGGACCTACTACTATCGGTACGACCACGACGACCACTACCACGACGACCGCAGGACCTGTCGTAGAAGGCGGAGTAGCCAAAGTGCCGACCCTCAAAGACGAGGATATCAAGGCGCTGAAAGACGGTATCTCCAACCTCGCCAAGACCGCTACGCAGTTCAGCGAACTGAGCAAGGTAGCCGAGACTGGTGTCAAACTGAATGAGAAACTGGCTGCTGCAGAGGTGGCTACCGAGTCCTACACTGCGGCTACCGCAACGCTGGCGCAGAGTTACGCACAGGTGAGCGGTGATATGGCTGCCGTAGCCGAGGAGACCAAAGCTTACAAGCAGGGTGTGGTCGAGGTAGGCCAGAAGTTGGCGTCGCTGAACTCTGTCTATGAACTCCAGCTGCAGACCGTCAATGCCCAGATCGAGGCGCAGAAGGGTGCTGCCGCTGCCGCCAAGGAGGCTGCCGAGGCACAGACCGCTTTCGCTGCCGGCACCAAACAGCTGCAGAAACAGGTGGCTGACCTGAACGGTATTTACGGCAACATGCTCAATGCACTGGCATAAGCAGTGGAATGACAAGGAATTTAAGTGACAACCAATAAAACACTTCAGTAATGGGTGGAGCAAAAAACTGTCCGGAAACCCCGAGACAAAAAATGATTGGTATGATGTACCTGGTGCTCACCGCCATGTTGGCGTTGAACGTCAGTACAGACGTACTCAAGGCTTTCAAGTTGGTGGACGATAGCTTGCATTCGACTCTTGCCACGACTGACAGCCGTAACAACGCTATGATGGCTGACTTCCGCGCCGTACGTGACGACAACCCGCAGAAGGCCGGGGAGTGGTACGACAAAGCCGTAGAGCTGACGCAGCGTTCCGACAGCCTGTATAACTATATCCAGAATTTCAAATACCAGATTGCCGTAGCAACCGACGGAGCCAAGAAGGCCGACCCCGAGGCACGTGTGATCGAAGGAAATGACAACCGTGACGCTACAACGCATTATGCGCTGCCTGATACGGGCGAGAAACCGGGTGTGACACTCAAGAACATGATTGTCGCTTACCGCGATTATCTGATTTCGGTTGACCCCTCCAAGGAGGAAGAGTTCAAGATCATGTTCGACACCAGCGACAAGGTCGAGAAAGACGGAGATATCATGTCATGGGAGGAGCAGATGTTCCACGATATGCCTTCCGGCGCTGCCGTAACGCTGATGACGAAGTTGCAGAACGATATCCGTAACGCCCAGAGTACGATGATTCAGTATCTGCGCGGCCGTACGGACGCGGGCGATGTGCGCGTGAACAAACTGAACGCGTACGTGATACCGGAGTCCAAATATGTCATCCGCGGCGGCAAATACCGTGCGCAGATTATCATGGCGGCTATCGACTCCACCCAGACCCCGGAGTACTACGTGGAAGGTACGCGTCTGAACGAGCAGGGGCTCTACGAAGCGGTGGCTTCGAGTGTGGGCACCAAGAAATACTCGGGATATATCACGTATATCGACCCCGCTACAGGCGAGCCTAAGAATCTGGCTTTCAATAGCGAGTACAGCGTAGGCGAGCCGGCTGTGACCATCTCGAATACCGACCTCAATATCATGTACCGCGGCTATGAGAACAAGTTCTCGATCTCCGTACCGGGCGTGTCGAACGACAAGGTAAAGGTATCGGTTACCGGTGCCCAGGTGAAGCAGCAAGGCGGACTGTGGATCATTACGCCGGGCGAGGGAGCCAAGAGCGTGAAGATCTCTGTCAATGCCGAGCTGGACGGAAAGATGCAGCCAATGGGTAGTCAGGAATACCGCGTGAAAGCATTGCCGGATCCGCAGGCGTATTTCTCGGCACGCGACAAAGAATATGCATCGGGCAGCAATATCGCCCCGAGTACGCTGACCCACAACACCGGTGTGATCACCGCTTCGTACGGTCCGGACGGATTACTGGATCTGCCGTTCAAGGTGACCAAATTCCGTACAATCATCAACGGTGTGACCACGGAGTCGAACGGCAACAAGTTTACCAAGGACCAGCTGAACCAGATAGGCAAACTCAAGAAAGGCGGTCTGGTCGTATTGCAGGACATTCGTGCCGTAGGTCCCGGCGGACAAGAGAAACGTCTGTCTCCTATTATTCTAACGCTGAATTAATACCGAATAATTATGATAAAGAAATTTAGTATTGTAGCATGTCTGCTGCTGGGCGTGGTAACGGCTCAAGCGCAACACCAGGTTAACTCGTTCTTTGACGAGCTGGGTACGGCGCGTATCCAGACAGAGGAGTTCTCCAAAGCGCATGACACTATCGTAAATGTCTTCCACCGTTCCGATGACGTGATATGGTCGCGTTATATCTATCGTATCATCGATATGCGGTACAAGCAGAACTACCAGCTCTATTTCCCGGTGAAAGCCGACGATCCGGATTACCGTAACCTCTTTAAGGTGATTACCGACGCTGTAGTGGACGGATTGCAGATATATCCGCGCGGCGCGGAGAGCATCAAACCGGATTTCAAGAACGTCGAGCCGATGGCCAAGAAGCAGATACCGACGGATGCCTTCATGATTGTTGACAAGACGGAAGACCACTCGGACGATGAGGACTTCTGGAAAATCGACCGCTCGTCAGCGATGTTGATCAACTACGACAGCGTGTCGGACGAGATGCGCTTCAACCCCTATTCGTACGAGACGGTGGTGCGCAACCAGCTGAAATATCTGGTTCAGGAGATTGTATTCTTCGACAAACACACCTCCCGCCTGCATACCAAAATCATGGCTATCGCTCCGCTGCACCCGGTGTTGATTTCTACGGACGGCTCGGATAGCACGAAGGTGATGGAGGCGTTGCGTCAGTCGATCATGTTCTGGATTCCGTTCGACAAACTGCGTCCGTATCTGGCTATGCAGTACGCGATC
>CACYKR010000074.1 GCA_902774995.1 uncultured Bacteroidales bacterium
GATACTTAACTTTGAGCAGGATCTTTGGGAGTATTAATGCGTAAGCACCGGTTCAGAAATTCCTATTTCATTTCCGCTGTCAGTGTGGCACTTGTGCTGTGTCTGATAGGCTTGGAATGTGTGCTCCTGCTGTCGGCAGGAGCGCTTCTTACGCGTATGCGCGAGAACATGACCATCACGGCGGTGCTGACCGCGGAGGCGGATAGCACGCAGTGCGCCCGTCTGGAGCGGATGCTGGATGCCAGCGCCGGCTATAGCCGCTATCGCTATGTCTCCCGGGAGGACGCCCTGCAGGAGCATATCACTTCGTTAGGCGAGGACCCCACGGCGTTCCTGGGCTATAACCCCCTGTCAGCCAGCTATGAGATCCACCCGTCGGACGCCTACAGCAACCCCGACAGCCTGGCGGTGATAGCTTCGCAGCTGGAGTCGCTGCCGTACGTGTCGGAGGTGATCTATCCCCGTGACCTGGCGGATCTGATGAATAGCAACGTACATGATTTCTCGTTTATCCTGCTGGGCGTGGCGCTGACGCTGCTGCTGGTGTCGATGGTGCTGATCGTCAATACCATCCGGCTGCAGATATACTCCCAGCGCTTCCTTATCAACACAATGACGCTGGTGGGCGCCACCTCGTGGGTGACCCGCAGACCGTTCGTGTTGAAGAACGTGCTGATGGGCTTTGTTGCCGGTCTGGCGGCGCTGGCGGTACTGGGCGGCATGGTCTATTACGTGGAGCATGAGATGGGGCTGCTGCTCTTCCCGCTCACGTGGCAGAACATTGCGATGGTGGCCGGTGTGGTGCTGGGAAGCGGCATACTGATTACGCTCTTCGCCTCGCTCATCGCTACCGGGCGGTACATCCGCATGGATAACAACTCGTTGTATGAGATTTGATAGTTGATAGTTGATAGTTATGAAACAGACATTACCTAAATTGAATCTGATATTGATTGCCATAGCGTTCGTAATCATCGTCATCGGCTTTGCGCTGATGGTGGGAGCGCCGTCCGGCGAGGTCTATAACCCGGATATCTTCTCCTTCCGCCGTATTACGGTGGGACCAATGGTCTCGCTCTTCGGCTTTGTGTTTATGATTTTTGCTATCCTTTTCCGTATTAAGAAGAAATGAGTTGGCTCGAAGCATTGATCTTGGGAATAGTGCAGGGCTTGACGGAGTTCCTGCCGGTATCCTCGTCCGGCCATCTGGAGATAGGCCAGGCGTTGTTAGACACGTCGGGGGAGGATAACCTGACGTTCGCCATTGTGGTGCACACCGCTACGGTGCTCTCTACGCTCGTGGTGTTGTGGCGCGAGGTGGCGCAGCTCTTTGCAGGTACGTTCACCACGCTGAAATGGAACAGCGAGAAGGACTATGTGGCGAAGATCGTGGTGTCGATGATCCCGGTGTTCATCGTTGGTATGTTCTTCAAGGACGAGGTGGAAGCGTTCTTCGGCAACGGGCTGCTGCTTGTGGGAATCTGTCTGCTGGTGACTGCTCTGCTGCTGGCGTTGAGCGAGTGGCTGCAGAAGAGACGCCGGGGTGCCGGCCATGAGGTGGGGTACAAAGACGCCCTTATCATCGGTATCGCCCAGGCTTGCGCGGTGCTGCCGGGCTTGAGCCGTTCGGGCTCTACCATTGCTACGGGCCTGCTCTGCGGCGTGAAGAAAGAGAGCGTGGCGCAGTTCTCGTTCCTGATGGTCTTGGTGCCGATACTGGGAGAGGCGCTTCTGGACGGTATCAAACTGCTGCAAGGCGAGATAACCAGCGAGTTGGGACTGGTGCCTGCCCTCGTAGGTTTCGTAGCCGCATTCGTAACCGGCTGTTTCGCCTGCCGGTTCATGATAGAGATTGTCCGCCGCCAGCGCCTGGTATGGTTCGCCCTCTATTGCGCTATCGTAGGTACCGCGGCTATCCTCGTCACCCTCTGCTGATATGTGGGATTTTGAAGAAGGCGAAGTGCTGGCTTTCGACAAGCCGCTCCACTGGACGTCGTTTGACCTGGTGGCGAAAGTGCGGTATAACCTCTGCCGCAAGTTAGGCAGGAAGAAGCTGAAGGTGGGTCATACCGGCACGCTGGACCCTCTCGCTACCGGCGTGGTGATCATCTGTACGGGGAAGAAAACGAAGCTGATAGACAAGCTCCAATACGACGTGAAGGAGTATATCGCTACGTTGCAGTTAGGCGCCACGACGCCCTCGTATGACTTGGAGAAAGAGGTGGATGCCACGTACCCTACGGAGCATATCACCCGCGCGCTGATAGATGAGACCGTTCCGCAGTTCCTGGGTGAGCAATGGCAAGTGCCGCCTATGTTCTCCGCCGTGCAGATCAACGGCCAGCGGGCTTATGAGCTGGCGCGCAAAGGCGAGACGGTGGAGCTCAAAGCCAAACTGCTCAAGATAGACGAGATAGAAGTGCTGGCTTTCGAGCCTCAGACTATGCAACTCACCATCCGCGTGGTTTGCTCCAAAGGAACGTATATCCGTGCGTTGGCGCGGGACATCGGCGAACGGCTGAACTCCGGAGCACACCTCATCGCTCTTCGCCGGACACGGATAGGCGACACAAGAGTGGAAGAATGTATGACGATAGACGGCTTTTTAGAGGAACTCAACAACAACGAACCGAAGAGTCGTTTGAACAACGAGAAAAAAGAATATGTATAAATCCAATGATATGAAACTCAGCCAGTTTAAGTTTAAACTGCCTGAAGAACTGATTGCGCAATACCCTGCGCCTTACCGCGACGACTCGCGTCTGCTGGTGCTGCACCGCAAGACGGGCGAGGTGGAGCATAAGATGGTCACCGACATGGTACAGTATTTCGATGAAGGCGACCTGTTTGTACTCAATGACACCAAGGTCTTCCCGGCGCGTCTGTGGGCGCATAAGGAGAAGACGAACGCGCTCATCGAGGTCTTCCTCCTGCGCGAACTGAACCACCGCTCGCGTTACTGGGACGTGCTCGTCGATCCGGCGCGCAAGATCCGTATCGGTAACAAACTGACTTTCGACGAAGACCCCTCTATCGTTGCCGAGGTGATAGACAACACCACCAGCCGCGGCCGTACCTTCCGTTTCCTGACCGATTATGACAACGAGGAGTTCGTGCCCCGTCTGTATGCTTTGGGAAGCGCACCGCTGCCCAAATATATCCGCCGTCCTATGGATGCCCGGACGCAGGCGCAGTATGAAGAGACGTTCCATGACCAGCCGGTACGGGAGATGGATATAGAACGTTACCAGACGATCTTCGCCGACAAGATAGGCGCTGTAGCGGCTCCGGCGTCGGGGCTGCATTTCTCCAAACAGCTCCTCAAACGCATGGAGATACGCGGTATAGAGACGACCTTCATGACGAGCCATGTGTCGCTGGGAATCTTCAAGGAGATTGACGTGGAGGACCTGACGAAGAATAAGATGGAGTCGGAGCAGATTATCATGCCGGAGGCAATGGCGCAGGCGGTGAACAAAGCCCATGAGCAGATGCACCGCGTGTGTGCGGTGGGTACCGAAGTGATGCGGGCCATGGAGACCATCGCCGGTACCAACGGACAGCTCAAGGCCTATGACGGCTGGACCAACAAGTTTATCTATCCGCCGTACACCTTCACGGTAGCCAACAGCTTCTTTGTCAACCTCTATATGCCGATGTCGAGCCAGCTGCTCATGGTAGCTGCTTTCGCCGGCTATGAGGAGACGATGCACGCCTACGAAGAGGCCGTCAAGGAAGGCTACCGCTTCGGCGATTACGGAGACGCCATGCTGATTGTCGATTAATACTTTATATTTTGTACATTGTACTTTGTCCCTTTGTACATTAACTGATGAACGTACGAATAGATCCATCTTGGCAGCGCGTGTTGCAGACGGAGTTTGACAAGCCATATTTCGAACTCCTCACCCAATATGTGCGCCAGCAATACAAGACCTGCCGGTGCTTCCCGCCGGCGGGCCTTATTTTTAATGCCTTTGACTCCTGTCCTTTCGACCGCGTGCGGGTGGTCATCATCGGCCAGGACCCGTACCATGAGCCGGGACAGGCAATGGGGCTTTCCTTCTCGGTGCCCGAAGGCGTGCAGATACCGCCGTCGCTGGCGAATATCTACAAGGAGATCCACCGCGACTTAGGCACGCCTATTCCTCAGAGCGGTGATCTGCGCAGGTGGGCGGAGCAGGGGGTGCTGCTGCTCAACGCTACGCTGACGGTGGAGGCGCACAAAGCCGGCAGCCATCAGGGCAAAGGGTGGGAAGAACTGACCGACGCGGCTATCGCGGCGCTCAATAAGGAACGCGAACACCTCGTCTTCATGCTCTGGGGCTCCTACGCCCAGCGCAAAGGGCAGTTCATCGATCGCCGCAGGCATCTTGTGCTCCAGACCTCGCATCCCTCGCCGCTCTCCGTGTACAGGGGCTTTGACGGATGCGGACATTTCAGTCAGGCCAATAACTATCTGATTAAAAACGGACTGGAGCCGATCCAATGGTAACAATTATAACAATCTAACACTTTAACGAAATGTCGAAGACACTACTTTTGATTGATGCTTACGCAATGATTTTCCGCGCGTACTACGCTTTTATCAAAGCTCCGCGGATGAACAGTAAAGGGGAGAACACCTCCGCTGTCTTCGGCTTTTGTGTGACTTTAGAGGACCTCGTCAGGAAGATCAACCCTACGCATCTGGGCGTGGCGTTTGACCCCAAGGGCGGTACCTTCCGCCACGAAGCTTATGAGCAGTACAAGGCGCAACGTCCCGAGACGCCGGAGGACATACGCAAAGCCGTGCCCGTCATCAAGCAACTCCTGGAGGCAATGAATATACCGGTGCTGGAGGTGCCCGGTTTCGAGGCGGATGATGTGATCGGTACGCTCTCCGTGCTGGGCGAGAAAGCGGGCTACGAGGTCTATATGGCTACCCCCGACAAGGACTACGGCCAGCTGGTGAGCGACCATGTGTTCATGTACCGGCCGCGTCACACCGGAGGCTTCGAACTGATGGGACCCCGGGAGGTGTGCGACAAATACGGCCTGCAACGCAAGGAGCAGGTGATTGACCTGTTGGGACTTATGGGCGATGCCAGCGATAACATCCCCGGTTGCAAAGGAGTGGGGGAGAAGACCGCCGTGGCGCTGCTGCAGCAGTTCGGATCGATAGAAAACCTGCTGGCGAACACCGACCAACTCAAAGGCGCGCTCCGTACGAAAGTGGAGAGCCAGGTGGAGGAGATCAAGTTCTCGAAATTCCTCGCTACCATCCGTACGGATGTACCTATCGCATTGGACGAAGACCTGCTGGCGAAGAAAGAGCCCGACACCGAAGCCCTCGCGGCACTCTACCGCGAACTGGAGTTCAACACCCTCCTCCGCAAACTCACCCCGGCTGCCTCTCCCCTGAATCCGCCAAGTTTGGCGGATAAACCCGCTCCAAAGTCCGCTAGACCCGCAGACCCGAACCAACTCGACCTCTTTGCCTCCGCGGAGGAGCCCAATGCTCAAATGGTAAATACTTTCGACACCGTTGAGAACCGCCTCTGCCAGTACCTGCTGAACCCCGAGGTGGCGTTCAACCCCTACCGGGAACCGGACTGGGACGCCCTCAAGGCGGACGCGGATCTGTGGAACCTCTATAACGAGGTGGAGCTGCCGCTGGTGCCTGTTCTCCGTGAGATGGAGGCGGCAGGCGTGCGGATAGACGTGGCCAAACTGCGGGAGGCGGAGACTGCGCTGGGCGGCGAACTCAAAGGTATCGAGAACCGTATATACGCCCTCGCTGGAGAGCCGTTTAACATCAACAGCCCACGGCAGGTCGGCGAACTGCTCTTCGACAAACTCCGGCTGGACGACAAAGCCAAGAAATCCAAGACGGGGCAGTACTCCACCTCCGAGGAGGTGCTGCTGGCGCTCAAGGACCGTCATGAGATAGTCGGTCTGATACTGGATTACCGGGCCCTGAGCAAACTTATCTCCACTTATATATCCGCCCTGCCCGGCTACATCGGGGAGGACGGCAAGATTCACACCACCTACAACCAGACAGTCACCGCCACCGGACGTCTGAGCAGTTCCAATCCGAACCTGCAGAACCTCCCTGTCCGTTCCGAACGCGGACGTTTCATCCGCGAGGCGGTCATTCCCGACGACGGATGCCTGTTCCTCTCTGCCGACTACAGCCAGATAGAACTGCGGCTTATGGCGCATTTCAGCCAGGACGAACATATGTTAGCCGCCTTCCGTACCGGTCAGGATATCCATGCCGCGACGGCGGCGAAGATCTTCGGCTTGCCGATAGAGCAGGTCACCAAGGACCAGCGCCGGCAGGCCAAGACGGCCAATTTCGGTATCATATACGGTATCTCGGCCTTCGGCCTGGCGCAGCAACTGGACTGCTCACGCTCGGAGGCGAAACAACTCATAGATGATTATTTTGCGGCTTTCCCCCGCGTAATCAGTTATATAGAGAGCCAGAAAGAGCTGGCGCGCCGGAAAGGCTACGCCGAGACGCTCTTCGGACGCAAACGCTACCTGCCGGATATACACTCGCATAATGCTACCGTGCGTTCCTTTGCAGAGCGTAACGCCGTCAATGCTCCTATCCAAGGAACAGCCGCGGATATCATCAAGATGGCGATGGTCTCTATCCACCGGCGACTGAAAGAAGAAGGACTCAAAGCGCAGATGATTATGCAGGTCCATGACGAACTGAACTTCAATGTGCCGGAGAACGAAGTGGAGCGCGTGCGCGAGATCGTCGTGGGGGAGATGCAGAACGCCGTACATCTGTCTATACCGCTGATTGCCGAATGCGGCGTGGGAAAGAACTGGCTGGAAGCACACTGACACGGCAGGAAGAGCACTCAATCGTGACTCAATTACGATAAATGGTATAGTTTTATATGTTAGCGTTATTATTAGTCATCCGTATCCTCTGTATCGGCAACTCTTTTTCCTGGGATGCCGTGGAGCAGGAGTTAGTGCCGCTGTGCGACGCCAAAGGCGTGCAGGTGGAGGTGCATAACCTCTATTACGGCGGGTGCTCGCTGGAGCAGCACGCCCGGTTCATGCTACGCGACACCGCTGCCTACTCCCATCGCGTGTGTACGAATGCGCGTACGCGTATTATTAAGGATACAATAACCCTCCGTCAGGCGCTCAGCGACGGGACCTATAACTATATCTCTCTCCAGCAGGCCAGCCATGACAGCGGTATCCGCGATACCTACGAGCCCTGGCTGACGATGCTTATCGACACCGTTCGTGCCTACCAGCCCCATGCGCAGCTGTGCTGGATGCAGACCTGGGCGTACAGCCGCGACGCCAAACATCCCGCTTATCCGCGCTACCACAATAGCCAGCAAGAGATGTGGGATTCCATCGTTGCTTGCACGCAGTATGTGATGGATACGGCTAATTATCAATTGTCAATTGTCCATACGGCTTCAGCCAATCGTTCGAGGCCTTGCCGAGATAAGAACTCTCAACTAAAACTCATCCCCTGCGGTACCGCCATCCAACTGGCGCGCCGAACGAAACTCGGTGACACCCTCTGCCGCGACGGATATCATCTCAACTATGTCTATGGACGTTATACGGCGGCGGCTGTCTGGTACGAAATCATCACCGGAAAGGATGTCCGGCGTAACCGCTATAAAAACCCGCAGATGACCTCTAAACAGCGCCGTTTGACCCAAAAATCGGCACATAAAGCGGTAAAAATGCAGGAAAATGCACTTTTTTGAAAAAAAGTTGCCAAAATATTTGGTCATGTCAAAAAAAAGCAGTACCTTTGCACCCGCTTTTGAAATCGAAGGCACTTGTGCCGAGAAAAATCGCTTCTTAAGCGCTTTTGAAAAGAAGGCATGATCTTTACAGATTGAGCGCTATGATGCGCAGCCCCCTCGGGACGTAAACTAAGCACTTGTGCTGTTTGCGGACCGAAGAGCGGGAACAAGGCGAAAGTTCATATGAGCAACGCAGTTGCGAATCGTACTGAGCCTTAGTTCACGCGAAGGTGCGGTAGTTCAGTTGGTTAGAATACCGGCCTGTCACGCCGTAGGTCGCGAGTTCGAGTCTCGTCCGCACCGCCAAGACCAGCGCAAGCTGGTCGCTTTTCAAAAACAAAAAGGGCATGCCCCTTCCGGCGGAGGCCGGTTTCCCCGATTAACGGGGACACCTCCGGGTCCATTAGCTCAACTGAATAGAGTACCACACTACGGATGTGGGGGTTGCAGGTTTGAATCCTGCATGGATCACAAAACCAAAAATAAAAATGCGTCTGAGAATTTACTCTCAAGCGCATTTTTATTTTTTGGGTTTGTAAGACGTCACACCGAAGGGTGACGGATTACGAAGAAATCCTGCATCCTCCCCTCGAAATCCTGCATAATCCTGCTTTATGCATAAAAAATGCAAAAAAATGCGCAAATATTTGCGTATGTCATAAAAAAGTAGTACCTTTGCACGTTTTTTCGCGGATTAGGCTAGAATAAGAACTCCTTCCCATTGAATTGGGGCCCCCGGAGCAAACCGAAGCCGTAGGCTGTTTGCTATGGGGAGAGCGTAGAACAAGACGTAGCGTTATACGAGGGCTGTGCCCGAAGTCACGCGAGTCTTAGTTTAAGCGGGGTCGCCGCACCGCTACAACCATTTAACAAACGTATTCAATGTACGCAATTGTAGAAATGAAGGGCCAGCAGTTTAAGGTAGAAGCTGGCAAGAAACTGTTCATCAACCGCATGAACGACCTTGAGAAGGGAGCAACGGTTGAGTTCGAGAACGTACTGCTCATCGACAACGAGGGCAAAGTAAAAGTAGGTGCTCCTTATGTAAAGGGCGCAAAAGTGGTTTGCGAAGTGCTCGACAACGAGTGCCGTGGCGAGAAAATTCTTGTTTTCCACAAGAAACGTCGCAAAGGCTTCCGCAAACTCAATGGACACCGTCAGGACCTGACGAATGTCGTAGTTAAAGAAATTGTTATTGCTTAAAAGAAAGGACAACAGAGTATGGCACACAAGAAAGGTGTCGGTAGTTCTAAGAACGGCCGTGAATCAGAAAGCAAA
>CACYKR010000075.1 GCA_902774995.1 uncultured Bacteroidales bacterium
AGTGCGGGAAGTCATTGACCACCCAACCGCTGCCGGGCACCCAACCATGCACTTGTTCGTACGGATCGGTCAGCCAAACAACATCTACGCCCAAGTCGGTAAAGTAGCCCTCTTTGGCTTTCAGCAAGAGTCCGGCGTAGTCGCCTCCATGAAAGGTAGAAGCGTTCATGCGTTCGCTACCGTAGTCGGTGCAGCGACCATACTGTTGGTCATTGGTACTATCGCCGTTGCAAAAACGGTCCACCAGCACAAAATAGACGGTCGCTTTGTTCCAAGCGAAACCATCTTCTTCTGCCTTCTTTCCGCATGACGCGAACATCGTCGCAGCCAATGCCAGGATGATTAGTTTTTTCATAACACTTAATGTTTAGTTAATAATGTTATTGCTATGCTATATGCACATACAAACAAAAAGCGCAGACCTCGTGTTGCTTACTCACAGTTCGAGGCCTTCGCTAACCTATCAAGTCAAATAAACAACAGGAAACCTACGCCGATATGACAAACCGCTTGCTAAGAAACAGCAAGACAGGTACTACAGTCATACCCATAGGCATCTATTGGTTACTTTGTTTTGACTTGATACGTAAAAGGTTGCGAAGCTTTCGGTACATCAACAACAAAGCGTCAATAAACGCTATTTCATTACTTTTGAATCCCTCTAACCCTCTCCATTTAGGAGATCGGCGTAGATTGGATCCGCGATATGAGTACATATTATGTGCGCGCGCTGCGCCTTGTGCACCCAAATCGGGTGCAAAGGTAATAAAAAAAATTGGATTGTGCAAATTTATAAAAAAAAATCGTTCTAAAAAGTGAATTTTGTTACAATTTTGTGTGAAAGTGTGAAAGTGTGAAAGAGACGAGCATTGCTGCTCGCCTCTTCCGGAATCTCGTGTTTTACATCACGAACACTGAACAAAAATTAGAGTTTCTTCCACTTGGTGTCGGAGAGTTTTTCTATCTTGCCGTTACCACGCCAGCGGTTGAGAACCATGCTGATAGCAGAACCTTTGACGGACTGACCTTTGCGGGCACGAAGTTTGATGAGGTCGGCGTTGGAAAACTCTGCCGGAAGCAATTCGAGCAGCGAGGTTGCCGAACCTCGTTCACCGGAGAAGATGTCGAGTGCGCCGGTTAACTCTTGTTCGAGTTGATCGCCCCAGAGTTCCATCTGATTGCGGAACACATATTCAGCAACCCATTCCGCGAACTGACCTACAGTCTTGGTGAACTTGCGGTTTTCAAGGAGATAGCAGAGCATTCCTGCGCGGAAACCGATGACACCTGCACGACGACGAAGTGTATCCATCGCATGTGAGTCTGCGTCGATGGCTTGCTGACGCTTGGCTTCAAGCCAGTTAGCGATAGTCTGACTGAGTTGCGGACAAACGATAGTTCCTTGCTCTGCGTCCAGTTGTCGCGCCCAACGGATAATCTCTGCTCGTTCTGCTTCCGTATATGGAGCAAAGACAGGGATTTCGGTGAAACTGGTGTCCGGCAGTTGCGCGAAACAAACACGTGTTGCGAGACCGTTTTCGAGGTCTTTGAAGAACCGCTTCATGGAGTTGGGAGTTCCAGTCAGAAGCAGGTTATAATAGACCTTGATATGCGCATTGAACGAAGCATCGGACATGTACGCTTGACCGTATTCCGCGTTGTCGAAAGCGAGACGGTAGATGTCACTTTTCTGCGACCAAACTCCAGCTCGTTCACTCTTTACTAATGTGTCCATTTCCTCACCGATACCAATGAGGTGTTTGCCTTCGGCATAGGTGAGCAACTGGAGCAACTTGGCAATCGAAATGGCTACGCCATTGTTACGCGGACAAGCGTGCGGATCTTCCGGTTGGTTTTTGCTGTTCTTAGAGGCACGGAGTTTGTCCTTGTAGGCTTGCTCTTTCTCGCGTTCAATCGCGTCTTGCTCGTTGATGGGAGTGAGCAGCAGATCCAGCGGTTTGCGGATGAACGACTTACCGGATGCAGCCGGTGCGGTAATACAAGAGAAGAACGAGAGCGATTGTTCCTGACGGTCCAAATACTCGAAGCGGATGCGAGTTGCAAGAGTTCCTAAAATCGGAAGACTTGCAATGACCATTGCCGGACGGTAATCTTCGGGAAGACGACGGCAAACGAGCTTGAGCAAGCGCGGCAGTTCCGGCAATGCCAAGTCGGTTGATTTAGCCATTGGCGGAATACCGCCAAGAGCAGAACACTCTCTTTCGCAGATAGCTATTGCAGACTGGAGCACAGTAGGCAGATAGCCTTTGCGCGGACGGCCGATAGCGGAAGCGATGACTTGACGTCTTTCCGGTTCAGAGAGACCGAAAGTCGGGAGCACTTGCAGCAACAGATCGACGTTGAAATCACAGATGTAGCGCATGTAGTTGGCGAGTGTGAAATAAACGGTGTTGCGTTCGCCTTGCTCGGCTCCGTCAGCGGCTCCGATGGAGAGCATGAGTTGCTGCACGATGTCGGCATACGGAATGCCGCGATAGGTTAACTCAGCGCTGTCACGCTGAGCAGTCAACGAACTATCTTCTACATGCGGAGGAAGAGCCGGTAGTTCTCGGAGATCAGGACGGTCTTCTTCGGAGAAAAGTCCGGCAGCATATATCCAAAGGATATAATCACGCGGAACAACGTAGGAAGCACGGGCGAGATCTTTGGTGACGGCATCGTACTCGGTGATGTTGAGTGCGGTTGCCATACGGAGTTGTGCGGCTTCGATGGATTCCCGTTCGAGACGTTCACCGATGATACGGATTCCGTGACCAGAAGCGGTGATGGCTACCAGCACAATGCCGTGCCGGCGTAATGATGACGCGACGAGTTCGTCGCTTAATGGTGACGCGCTTTTAGCGCTAAATGATGAAATGATGTTATTCCACCATTCTCTGGGGTTCTCCACATGATCGACGTCCAACATAGCGAGACCGGATGGGATAGCGTCTGCACTCACGCGTTTATTGTTAACGAACGCACGTGCATGCGGGATGATGATTGGCAGCCGACGTTTGAGCGCTTGCTTGCGGTCGTTGAAGTCGGGTGCTGCCGGGTCGAGTGCTGCGATTTGGTCGCAGATGTTCTTTACTGCGGGACGATCAATGATTTCGTTCCAGATGTCTTCGGTGCAAGGCAATGGAAAGCCTTGCGTAACAGATAATTGATAGGTTATCATACTACTTAATGATTAATGTTTAATGTTTAACGATTTCACTTTGGAGGACTTTTCCGCATTCCAGCGGTCGTGTTTCCAGTTGTAACCTACGGGATGGATTTCCTCGTGATCTTCCGGCCACGGTTTGCGTTCCTTCTTGGCGCGTTTATGGACGGCTGCTTGCATTGCTTTCCATTGTTCTTCCGTGACTTGGAGTTTCTCGATGTTATGCGGATTCCATACGTCGCAATCGACGATGACATCCTGCATGGTGGCTCGGCAATGCGTTTTGAGTGGCACATCGTTCACTCCGCGCACCTGACCTTTCTCCTCGTAGTACGGGCAGGCGCTACTACACTTCGCGCCGCCCTTACGTAATGCAATCAATTGAACTGACATACGTACTACTTTTTGAGGTTACGGATGGCTTCCACCACTTTCGCCATGTCCATCTCGCAGAGGTTGTCGCCCATCTGGTCAACCTGCGATGCCAGGATGTCGGCAAGATCGCGTCCATCGGCATAGTCGCCATGCGGGATGTACAACTCCAGTTTGATGTGATTGGCATTTGCCGACACTTTGCCGTAACGGCTCTTATCGAGCGTCTGCCAGTGGAGTTCGGGATGAACGGTCTGTTCCCGTGCTCCTCGTTCGGTGAAAGTGAACTTGTCTTCCTCGTTGCGGAAGAGTGTTCCTTTACGGCTGTCCAACACTTGCAAGTCTCCTTGCTTCATCAGCGTGACTAAGTCCACGCACAAATTAATGTTTTTTTTCATAACTGTTAAAAATTTTTACGCTGTGGCAACGTGCCGCAGTCACTGGAACAGTTACAAAAAACGGGACTTAAAATTTTATTATAAAAACAAAAAAATGTGCAAAAAATTGTTAAAAACGAAGTTAAAAAGTACGGCAGAAGTGCTGCCAAACTGTCGCTGACAAGTTGGCAGACGGGCACAAAAAAAGAGAGCCGAAGCTCTCCTTAGCTACTATCCGAACGGCGTTTTTATCCGAATGGCATTAGTTTGGCTTTCTTACAACTAAGCTGATAGATGGAATAAGTAAACTTTGCAATATGCAAGAACTTATTGTAGAATTTGAGTTCACCTTGATAAGGACAAATCCAGTTCGGGAAAGTTGTATCTTCACTGATTGCAGATTGATGAATCTGGAAGTTTTGTATCTTCGTAGGTTTACATTTCCAATCATCGCCTTGCATCAGTTGCATATACTGATCGAAGTTGTCTATCAGTCCTATCTCTTTGGCTAAACGATATATAGCATACCACTCGTAAGCGCGTTTGATATTTGATTCAAGCGGTTTGTTACAATAGGTTTCGCGTTGCATCTTCTTCATCGCAGCCACAAACCACTTGATATGTCTGTTCTTGTCGGTGTCCGTTTGAACTTCATCGGTCGGTTGTGTCGGAGCTTGGTCATCGCCTTTGTTAACGAACGGAAGATAGTCATACGGTTCCACTTCTCCACCATAAATCGTTTCATACCGATCATTCGTTTCTTTGACTAACGGAATCAGTTGCTCCATCAACGGATTAGAACGCAATTGCTCAACCAGCGCGATACAATATTTCTTATACGGATGATTCTCCCAATCGGTTTGATAGCGAGTAAGCTGATAGAGGATAACGAATTGTACAAGGAAGACTATGCGCTTCGTATCTTCCTGAGTTCGTTGGCACGGTTCTTTCGCGCCTTCATTCATATAGGTAGAAAGCAGGAAGAAAAGATTATGCGGTAGCGCATCTATCTCGAATAGGTCATTTTCTGTCTGCACAATCTCTCTGACATGCTGATTGGCTAACTCCCAAATCTCTTCCGGCGTGATGTCAATTACCTGTCGGCATATAGCACTCAACGCACTATAGAGATTTTGGAAGAGTCGGTCTGCTCCAAACTCTTTGTGCCAATCTTTTATTTGTTTTGAAGTGGGTCTATTGTACATACTATTCGTAGTATTGTTTGAACTTATTCAGGAACTCACCTGCCTTTTGGTATGCCGTGAATACTATCTCATCTTCTACCGGTGTATCTGCGGTTGGTCGGAGCACTTTTTGCAATGCGCCATCGGATATTTCCTGCTCTATCGGGTTCATTTCTTTGACGACATGGATAACGCGATGTTCACGCGGTTTGATAAGCACATCCACACCAGTACCGGAGCAGGTGTTGACCAGTTTCTCGTTATCTTCATTTTTCTCGAAATACAGTTTCTCGCCTTTGGCAGCTTCCAAACCGAGACGCGTAGCACCATTGCGTGCTTTACCAAATTGCATCAGACCTTCGATATTCTCACTGATCCAATCCTTATTCGGGAACGGGAAGTTGAATTGCAGTCGTTCGATACCATGCACCTTATTGAATTTATCGTAAATGTCCCAGAAGACTTTCGACTGGTACTGCGTTTTCACAGACACCTCCAAACCGCACTTCGGTTTGAGCCATTCTGAGAAGTTTTCCTCTAAGATTTTGGCGACGGTATATGGCTTGAATACGGTAGAATTCTTACGAACGGCGATAAACTGCTGTTGTGCACGGTTGTCTATGATGATGTCAAGCCAACGATTGTCCGGGATTTTGTTGTTCTGGAAATCAATTGACTGATTGTACCATCCTTGTTTCTCCATCTGGAATACTATAATGCCGTTGTATTTCCATAGCAATTGTACGCGATAGTGGCGACCGCTATAGACAAACAATTCCGGGAAGTTCTCTTGGTTGAAGAACTCATCAAAATAGTCTTGCTTGTGTGCAAAGATTTCTTCTTTCTCCTCTTCTGTCCGCGTGGGGAACAGCGAATTATCATACGGATCTTGCACCGTTCTAAATTCATACGATAAAATTGTAAATCGAGCCATATAGTATCATGATTTAATTGTTATTTTTTTCGTACTGCGCGAAAATTCGCGCAAAGGTACAAAAAATTTCTGACATATACAAATATTTTGGCAAGAATCGTGCAAATGTGTTTTCACACTTTCTTATCTCACTGCGTTCGAACGATTAGGTGAAAGCGGAAATGCTGCTTTCACATTTTCACACTTTCACATATAAATGTAAGTTGGATTTTGGAGCATAATTAATATAATATAAATATTATTATAATTATGGGGATTTTTTCGAGGTACAGGGATGCGTGAAAGTGTGAAAGTGTGAAACTTCCACACATCACGCTGGAGAAAAATGCAAAAAAATGAAAAAAAATTGCAAAAAAATTTGGAGAAGGTGGAATGTTTGACGTACCTTTGCATCGTCAATCGCGAAAGACATGATCAAAGCAGCGCGAGAGTAGCGCGAGACCAGCGCAGACGCCCGTTGCAAAATCGGATTTAATCCGATGCAATTAACAAACAGTATTAACCTAAACCCCTCGTATGACGCGAGTATAAAGAATGTCAATCTACAATGGCAAAGTACAAACCTATTGACATGGTAAAGTTTTACCAAGGCAAAATTTGCGAGCACTCTGACACGTATTTCCAGAAACGCGGTCGCACGTTGTGCACCGGTCGAATCTGCGAGCCTCGTGACTTGGAGAAGAAACCGTATTCCGCAGAGGAGTTGGCTGCTCAGGCTAAGTTCGCACAAGCTCGTGCGGCTGTGAAGGCACTGACCAGCGAACAGAAAGCGGCTTACGCGACTGCCTTCGAGAACCAGAGCAAGTATGGCACGTTGCAGGGCTATATCTTCGCACAGGAGTATGCAAAGCTTGGCGCTTAATGCGCCGCTTTGCGACCCAACCTAAACCTTAACCAATTAAAGTATGAACCTAAACCCCTCGTGCGTCGCGAGTATAAATAATGACGAGTTAGAAATGGCAAAAGTAGTATGGATGTCCGGAATTGAGTATGTTTCCGGTGCATTGTGCAAGTGCGGCAAGAAAGGTCAGCACACGCACGACAAGATGTTGCTTGCGACTCACCGTCGCGCAGCCACCACCAACCCTGATTGTAACCGGTTGTATGTGCGTTCGCAAATTACGCGCAAAACCGCTCCGACCGAGGATGAGCTGTTTGCACGCATCCGCTTCACGGCAGTGGCGCAGATGGTTCGCACCCGTAGTCGCGACTTGTCGAAGATCTCGCAAGACCAGCAGGCGTTCCTTGCACAAAAGGACTCGGCTTACGGCAAGAAAACCATGAAGGCATGGTATTGGAAAGTCTGCGGCGATCAGTACGACGCTGAGCATCCGCGCGGATAAGCGACAAGTTAACGCTCGCGTGGGCTTTGGCTCACGCGGGCTATGTTAAACCTCTAAAAGAAAAGTATTATGAAACCGAACATTCAGCTGATTACAGCGGCGGTAATGTCCATCGGTGGGCTGGTGTTGCTGTTCTGCGGGATCTTCATAGAGCCACAAGGTCAGATTCATGAGAGTTTGCTCATCGGATTTGGCGAGGTTGCAACCTTTGCAGGAGCGCTATTCGGTATAGACTACACGTATAAATACCGCAGCAAAAATGACAAGCATCCACCTAATCAGGGCGAGTAAAGACGGCAAAGCCGTTCGAGGACGCTTGCGTTTTGAAGGGCAAGAAATAGCGACGCTTGAGAACGCAGATTATATCATACCTGTTGGGATATATGCGATTAGCGTAACGTGGTCGCCACGATTCAAGCGCATGCTGCCTTTGGTGATGCAAGTTCCCGGGCGCAGCGGCATCCGATTTCATCGGGGCACGAGACCCGAACACAGCAAGGGGTGTATCTTGGTAAGTGCCACAATGGAGCAAGAACTTACCGCGAAATGGCTTGCGTTGCAAGCGAGTAATGAACCAATTAAAATCACGATCGAATATGAAAACTGAAAACGAAGAAAAAGACTGGGTGAAAGTTCTGTACGAAGTCATCCTCAAGATCCTCACACTGGGTTTCTACCATGTGGAGAAACACCGGAAGAGTTAACGATTGAAGGCGTCCAAACGGGCGCCTTCTTTACTTTCTTAGCCGCAGGGGCACGATTATGCTCCGCATTTTCACACTTTCACACTTTCACGCAACTATGTGGGAAAATACGGCATACGATGCCGTGCTAATTGACAAAGAGAGAATTACCACCGGAGGTAATTGTTCCCTCTTAGGCGGAGGCCGCTTCTCCCGCATCAACGGGAGAACGCTCCGGGCACGAACGTGGAGAGAGTACCGCGACGGGCTAAACCGCCATATGACCGGAGTTCCACACTACAGGCAACGAAGAAAAAATAAGAAGACGGCATACTACGAAAATGATAACGTCCGACCGATGGTGATTTTAAATAAGCGAAGCGCTTGCTTTTCCCCCCTTTAATTTTCACGAAGTGAAGAAAAAAAGAAGGAAGGCATGGGATGCTCATTTTCAAGACAAAGGATACACAAATGAAAGGCAGACATCCAAGAAGATGCCTGCCTTTGCTGAAAGAGCCAAGGGCCTTGCGATGATTATTCCTGCATCAAGAGTTGCATTACCACTTTGGCGCTGTATGCAACAGGGGTGCCGGGGCCGAAGATGGCGGCAACGCCGGCTTTGTACAAGAAGTCATAGTCCTGCGCGGGGATGACACCACCGGCGGTGACCATGATATCCGGACGGCCGAGTTTCTTGAGCTCCTCGATGACCTGCGGGATGAGGGTCTTATGACCTGCCGCAAGGCTGGAGACACCCAGTACATGGACATCGTTCTCCACCGCCTGTTTAGCTGCCTCTGCCGGAGTCTGGAACAACGGTCCCATATCGACATCAAAGCCGCAATCGGCATAACCGGTGGCTACCACTTTGGCGCCACGATCATGGCCGTCCTGACCCATCTTAGCAATCATGATA
>CACYKR010000076.1 GCA_902774995.1 uncultured Bacteroidales bacterium
CGCGGACAGAAAGATCGATCCGCTCATCCTGATCCGCTCCGAAGCCGTCGGGGATGACCATAAATTCTTCCATGTTGCGCGGGAAATGTTTGTTTTTGATCCACGCGTATCCGAAGAAGACCAGCGCCACAACGATACCGGTGAGCACGTTGGCGACATACACCCCGCTGACCCCCATCGTACTGGATGACGCTATCCCCGCGGGAGCGTACAAACAGCTGGAGAACAAGATGACGCAGATAGCCGCCAAGAGCGGTTGCTCCGCCATCAACAACAGCCGTTTCATCATTACCTGCTCGGCGGATGTGCTCACCAAGGATATCACTCCTACCGCTCCCCCGCAGCACGCCTATGCCGTAGCACTCAATTTCTACGTGGGCGACGGCGTGGAGGGACGTCTCTTCTCCTCGTACACCGTGGAGTGCAAGGGTGTAGGAGCTACGCCCGACAAGGCGTATATCAATGCGCTGAAGAACGTACGGGTGAACGACCCCGGCTTCAAAGCCATGGTGGACAAAGGCAAGAAAGAAATCATCGCGTATTATAACACCTACTGCGATATCGTCATTTCCGACGCACAGACGATGGTGAAGAAACACGCGTTCTCCGGCGCCATTGACCTGCTGGAGAGCGTGCCGATGGTTTGTGAAGCCTGCTACCGCCGCGCGCAGGACGAGAGTCTCGCCGCCTATCAGGCTTGGCGTGACGAGGTATGCCTCATGGCGCTCAACAAAGCACAGGCAGCCTGGGCCACCCGCGATGCCAAAGCCGCAGCAGAAGCACTGGAGTTCATCCCGACCGACGGCGCGTGCGTGAATGACGCCAATGCCCTGAAACGCGAGATAGCAGCCAAACTGGATGCCAAAGAGCGTGAGGAATGGGAGTTCAAGATGCGTCAGTACGAGGACGAGTTAGCCGCACAGCAACAGCCTGCACAACAGCCCGCCACAAACGCTACGGCAACTGCCTCACAACGCCAACAGACGCAGCAGAAACAGCAGAAACAACTGCAAGCCGCTACTGCCGCTGTAAGCGACAAGCCGGCTGAAACCGCCGAAGCCGCCAAACCCAAATATCAGGTCAAAGGCAAATGGTTTAAGTAAAAGTAGGTTGCGTAGTTTGCGCAGCATACACAAAACGAGCTCGTCTCCCGACGAACTCGTTTTTTTATAACAAACAATCTCTACTAATCACTAAAAAACTCTTTTCTATTTACTCTTTTAGTGTTCACTTTTACTATTACAAACATCGTGCCAAACTTTTTTTCTGCCTAAATACTTGCGTATGTGCAAAAAAAGCAGTACCTTTGTACGCTAATTTGAATTTATTCGAATCGATGACTAAAAATTTCGTTGAAGAACTGTGTTGGAGAGGCATGCTCCAGGATATCATGCCGGGTACGGAAGAACAGTTGATGAAAGAGATGACCACCGCCTATGTGGGCATCGACCCTACGGCGGACAGTCTGCATATTGGCCACCTGTGCGGCATCATGATGCTGCGCCATCTGCAGGCGTGCGGACACAAGCCTATTGCGCTGCTCGGTGGTGCCACGGGTATGATCGGAGACCCGAGCGGCAAGTCCGCGGAGCGTAACCTGCTCACCGAGGAGACGCTGCGCCATAACGTAGCCTGCATCCGTGAGCAGTTAGAGCACTTCCTCGATTTCAATTCCAACGAGCCCAATGCAGCCGAACTGGTCAACAACTACGACTGGATGAAGGATTACACCTTCCTTGATTTCGCGCGTAATATCGGCAAACTCATCACCGTCAATTACATGATGGCGAAGGACTCCGTAAAGAAGCGTTTCAACGGCGAGTTCGCGCAAGGTATGTCATTCACTGAATTTACCTACCAGCTCCTTCAGGGCTACGACTTTGTCTATCTGAACGAGCATAAGAACTGCCTCATGCAGATGGGCGGCTCCGACCAATGGGGCAATATCACCACCGGTATCGAGCTCATGCGCAAGATGAACGGCAAGACCGCTTTCGCCCTCACCTGCCCGCTCATCACCAAAGCCGATGGCGGCAAGTTCGGCAAGACCGAGAGCGGTAATATCTGGCTTTCCAAGAAATACACCAGCCCGTATAAGTTCTACCAGTTCTGGCTGAACGTGAGCGATGATGACGCCAAGCGGTATATCAAGATATTCACCTCCCTCAGCCGTGAGGAGATAGAAGCGCTCATCGCCGAGCATGAGCAAGCACCGCATCTGCGATTGCTGCAGAAGCGTCTTGCCAAAGAGGTCACCTGCATGGTTCACTCCGAAGCGGACTACAATGCAGCCGTAGAGGCATCCAATATACTCTTCGGAAACGCAACCGCGGACGCGTTGCGCGCATTGGACGAAGAGACCTTTTTGCAGGTCTTCGAGGGCGTGGAGCGATACGAGATCAGCCTGGACGAACTCAAAGCCGGCATCGGTCCGCTTGACCTGCTGGCAGAGAAGACCGCTATCTTCCCCTCCAAGGGCGAGGCACGCAAGATGATCCAGGCAAACGGCTTTAGCATGAACAAGGAGAAACTGACCGACCCGCAGACGCCTCTCACCGACGCCGCCCTCCTCAACGGCAAGTACCTCCTCTTCCAGAAAGGCAAAAAGAATTACTATCTGGTAATAGCAAAATAAACTATTTAATGTCACAAATGACTATTCGAAGAAGAGCAATTAAACGATTGCTCTTCTTTTCGTAAAAAATTTTTCATTTCGCTCAACTTTGCGTAAAAACCTATCATTAACCCTTGCATAAATGCGCAAATTTGCGTACCTTTGCATTCAGATTTGAAAAAATGGGATGAGAAAATGAGTGTAATAAATAGTAAACAAGGAAGTAGAGAAGAAAAAACGAACACCGAGTATCGCAAGATATTAGAAGAGTGGATGAGAACGGAGAGACCGTATTTGAACCCCGATTTCAAGTTGGTGGATCTCCGGGAAGTTTTACCGCTCAATCGTACCTACCTCTCCAAACTGATTAATGAGGAGTTTGGCTGCACGTTTACTGAATACATTACCCGTTATCGCGTAGAGGATGCCAAACGCATTATGCAGTGTTACCCTGAGATGAAGATTCAGGAAGTGGCAAAACGATGCGGATTCAGTTCTTCAACAGTTTTCGGCCGCGTCTTCGCACGGACTACAGGAAAAACTCCCAGCGAGTGGAAACAATAATCTCTCCGTAGCCGTTTTGGCGCGGTTTTTGTTGTTGTCTCTCTTGAACAATTATTTTTTATTACTATGACAAAGAAACTGACCCGCTCGGCCAATAAGATGTTGGCTGGCGTATGCGGCGGCATCGCCGACTATTTTGAAATTGACCCTACACTGGTACGTATCCTCTATGTAGCGCTGAGCTTCTTCAGCGCAGCGTTCCCGGGGCTGATCTTATACATCATCTTGATGCTTATCATGCCGGAGAAAGACAAGAACGACCATTTTCAGGACGCAGAAGTGGTGGAATAAATGCGGTTTAGAACAGGACCATCACGGGACCATGTTCTGAGAAGAACCTAAGAATAGTACAATCAGAACAAAAGAAGCGGCTCGGATGAGCCGCTTCTTTTTTGCTATTTAGTATTTGGTTCATTACTTAACTACGACCGGTTCGTATTTCGGCACAAGCGCCTTCATAACGCTCCAGCCGATGAGGTAAGCAACCGCGCAGATACAGAACACAATCATGTAGGCTGCCGGTTTGCCGGTGAAGCCTGCAAACTTAAAGGCTTCGCCTAACTGGGCTGCATGGTCGAAGAGCATACCCGAACCTTTGTTGATGAGGAACGAGCCTACACCGCCGGCCATGGCACCGATACCGGTGATGGTAGCGACAGCCGATTTCGGGAACATGTCACCCGTGGTGGAGAAGATATTCGCGCTCCAGCTCTGGTGAGCGGCACCCACGATACCGATGATGATAGCTACAGCCCAAGGACCGTAGATACCGCCAAGTGGCTGTGCGAACAGCGCGAAGATCGGGAAGAACGCAAAAATCAACATAGCACGCATACGGCCTGCATACGGCTCCATGCCTTTCTTCTCCACGAAGATCTTCGGCAGATAACCACCGAACAGCGAAATCACTGTTACGATAGCGTACAGCGTGAAAATCAGCGCGATACCCTGCGGGTCGGAAGCCTTGATGCCGAACTGGTCCTGGAAATAAGCCGGAGCCCAGAAGAGGAAGAACCACCAAACGCCGTCGGTCATGAACTTACCAAAGGCAAACGACCAGGTCTGTTTGTGCTTGAAAGCCTCAGCGAAGCTCATCTGCTTATCTTCCTTGGTACTTGGTACTTGGTCACTTTGTCCCTTCTCTTCGTCCTGATGGATATACTCCAATTCAGCCTCATTCACATGCTTGGACTCTTCCGGTTTGTCATAGACAAAAATCCAGATACCGGCCCAGATGAAGCCCAGCGCACCGATGATGATGAACGCCCACTCCCATCCGAGGCTTTTCGCCAGCAGAGGAATAGTAGCCGGAGCAGCCAACGCACCTACAGACGCACCTGCGTTGAACAGGGCGGTAGCGAACGCACGGTCTTTCTTCGGGAAATACTCTGCGGTCACTTTGATAGCTGCAGGGAAGTTACCTGCTTCACCAAGACCCAAAACCAAACGGCAGAACAGGAACAGATACACACTCACCATCGAGATGGTACTAACGATTGTTCCGGTCGCTTCCAACAGTGCAGCCTTGTCGGCAACACCTACGATCTGCTCGGTTACCCAACCGCAGCCTGCGTGCATCACAGCGCCTAACGACCATACGACGATGGCAATCAGGTAGCCTTTCTTCGTGCCCATCCAGTCGATGAACTTACCGGCAAAGAGGCAGAAGATAGCATACGCGATGGAGAACACACCGGTGATGGTTCCGTAGTCGGAGTCGGTCCAGTGGAACTCAGGCTGAATAAACTCTTTGAAGGTCAACGACAGAACCTGGCGGTCCATGTAGTTAACCGTAGTGGCGAAGAAAAGCATCGCACACATGACCCAACGCCAGTTGGTCATGACAGCTTTTTTTACGTCATTCATAGATATTCATTATTAATTATTCATTATTAATTACTTACGGCACGCGGAAATAATCTCAAAGCACTCTTTGCACTTTGCCGTGACGTAAGCCCAGTCGCCGGCTTTCACTTTGTCGCTCGGGAAGAGCTTGGAGCCCATACCTACGCAGTAAACGCCTGCAGCGAACCATTTCTCGAGGTTCTCTTTCTCCGGAGCCACGCCGCCGGTAACCATGATCTTCGACCACGGCATCGGAGCCATCAGACCCTTCACCAGATTCGGACCTACTACATCGCCTGGGAACACTTTTGTGAAGTCGCAGCCTACCTCCTGCGCCGCACCGATCTCGCTCGGTGTCAAGCAACCCGGACAATAGGTCACGCAACGGCGGTTGCAGACCACTGCGATATCTTTGTTGAACAACGGACCAACTACGAAGTTAGCGCCCAGCTGCAAGTACAGCGCTGCTGTCGGAGCGTCAACCACGCTACCGATACCGAGTGCCAATTCCGGACACTCTTTAGCCACCCACTTGCTCAGTTCGCCGAATACCTCGTGCGCGAAATCGCCACGGTTGGTGAACTCGAAAGCGCGTACGCCGCCCTCGTAGCAAGCCTTAATCACGTTCTTACAAACTTCTACGTCCTTGTGATAGAACACAGGAACCATCGGTGCAGCGGCAATCTTCGCCATCACCTGAAACTTATCAAATTTTGCCATTTTAATCTTTTTTTTCGTTATTACGGGATTACGTAATTACGTTATTACGAATTTTTTAACGCTGAACTCGTCCGTTAGCGTTACCACCGGCAAGGCTCAGAACTTCATCCTCGCTGACGAGGTTGTAGTCGCCGTTGATCGTGTGCTTCAGCGCCGAAGCAGCTACTGCAAACTCAAGAGCAGCACCTTGGTTGCCCGGGTATTTGAGCATACCGTGGATCAGACCGCCGGAGAACGAGTCACCGCCACCTACGCGGTCGATGATCGGGTTGATCTCGTAACGCTTGCTCTGGTAGAACTCCTTGCCGTTGTAGATCATAGCTTTCCAGCCGTTGAAGGTAGCGCTGTAGCTCTCGCGAAGCGTCGAAACAACGTACTTGAAGCCGAACTCTTTCATCATCTGCTCGAAGATGCCCTTGTAGCCCTCAGCGTTGGTCTCGCCGCCTTCTACATCTGCATCGGGCTTGAAGCCGAGGCACAGCTCTGCGTCTTCCTCGTTGCCGATACATACGTCAACATACTTCATCAACGGACGCATGATCGAGATAGCTTTCTCGCTGGTCCACAGTTTCTTACGGAAGTTCAGGTCAACCGAAACGGTTACGCCGTGACGCTTGGCAGCCTCGCAAGCCAGCTTGGTGATCTCTGCAGCCTTGTCCGAGATAGCCGGAGTGATGCCGCTCCAGTGGAACCATGCTGCACCTTCCATGATCTTGTCGAAGTCGAAGTCCTTCGGATCAGCCTCAGCGATTGCGCTGTGAGCACGGTCGTAGATCACTTTCGACGGACGCATCGAAGCACCGGTCTCGCAGTAGTACAGACCTACGCGGTCACCGCCGCGAACGATGTACTCGGTGTTCACACCGTAGCGACGCAGCGAGTTAACGGCAATCTGACCGATCTCGTGCTTCGGCAGTTTGGTAACGAGATAAGCCTCGTGACCATAGTTAGCGCACGAAATAGCCACGTTTGCCTCACCACCACCGGGGATGATACGGAAATGATCAGACTGAATGAAACGATCTTGTCCTTCAGGACTCAGGCGAAGCATAATCTCGCCCAATGTAATAATTTTAGCCATAGGTTAAATGAATTAAATTGGTTAATATTGTTGTTAATTATTGTTTTTGCTTTTGTTCTTCATATAGCGCTTCTTCTGCGCTTTCGTCATGTCTTGGGTGACGACCTCGTCTGTAAGCGCAGGTGCCACTACCACAGCCGGTTTGTCATAACGGACAAACTGCGAGCCGTCCCATATCTGCGGCACAAAATGCGTATAAGGATATTCCTCCGCCATTTCTTTCTGCTTGAAATACTTCTCGTCCAGATAGACGAATCCCACATGCACTTCTTTACCGGCAGCCAATCCTACCGGCTGTCCCGCTTCCACATTCTCACCCGGTTGTACTAACGCGCGGCGCATGTGATAGTACACGGCGAACGTCTCGTCCGTATGGTTGATTACCACGCCTTTCTTGTCGCCGGACAGACAGGCAACACCTCCGCGCATGGCATACACGGTATCATTCTCCTGCACGCCGAAGGACATATAGTTCTCCTCCCGCTCGCTGCCTTTGAAATGGATGGTATGCGGATCAACCACTACTTTCTCACCCGCAGCCAGAGGCAGGGCATAATATCCGGCACCTGCATCTTTCTTCGGGAACACACCTCTCCAATAATGATAGTTTGTTGCTGCATAGTTGCCTTCCGAGGTCTGCGACTGCACAGGGCGGCTCTCCACCAGGTTCTCGCCCGGCAGGGCGTTGTAGTATCTCGCTCCTTTGCGGACAACCATATAGGAGCAGTAATCGGTATTGATGTAGATGCGTTCTTTGGACTTGGTCGCATTATTGTACCGTACGGTATTCTTCACCACCGGTTCAGGGTTGTTCCTCGTCGAGAACACCCGCAGAAACTCCTGCGCCGTCATTCCCGCCGCCACAGTCCATAAGGCCATTATTGTCATCAATACTCTGTTTCTCATAACGATATTTATTGTTTGTTTATCGTGTTTTTATCGGTTATTTATAGTTTTGTTTTCGCTAACTTGCCTTCTTCCCTCTTCGATATCCCGATATCCCGATTTATCGTTTTCCTCCCTTTTCTCTACTACCGGCTTACGAGCGGCATTCGAGACGGATACTTGCTAAAATAATTGTCGCGCAAACGATTAGGAAAACAGATAACTTTTTCATAATGAATATATCTCTTTATCGTTATTCCTCAAAATAATCGGTATCTATGCGTTTGATTTGATATGATTGTTTCAGCGAGACACCGACACCACATTCAATCATATAATTAGCTAATTCCTTACCGTCTATCAAAACAACTTTAACATCTCCTTTCGGTTGGAATTGACGTGCTTCTTTGGAGAAATAAGATGTGGTAATGAATACCCCTTTCTTGGCTCCTTGACCAACTAACGCTCCGACAAACTTCTGGATTTCAGGTTGTCCCACGCAATTATTCCAGCGTTTCGCTTGTACGTAAATTTTGTCAAGTCCGAGTTTGTCTTCTTTGATGACGCCATCTATGCCATCATCCTTCACATAGGCAGTAACAGTTCCCGCATCTTCCAACGAACCTCCGTAACCCATTCCGACCAGCACATCCACTACTATCTGCTCAAACTTTTGCGGAGATACATCCTTGAGAGAGGCTAAAACATCATCCGCCAATTGGTTGTTTAGTTGTGAATATGCCTCTTCTAATACCTCTATAGGAGTTTTCTCTACTTCTTCTGTAGCGATAACTTCTTTTTTCTGTTTGGTGTTTGCTTTCGGTTTACGCCCATAAAACTCAACAAATGCAGGGTACTCAGCCAAAGTACGCAAAGTTACTTCCCCTGCTTTCAATCTTTTTAATCCTTCGGCAGTAATTTTATACTGACCATTCATGGCTTTTTCCGCCAAACCTGCTTTGCGCAAATATGTTCCTGCCCACAAGACACGGTTATACACCTGTGTCTGGCTTTGGTTGGCAATTCGCTCTTGTGCTTCCTCCTCGGTAAGCCCAAAATATTTTATTGCAAACTCTACAAGATCCTTGTTCTTATGGATGTTTCCATCTGACAAGCACTTTAAATAGGGTGTAAAGAAACTATCAAACTTTGGTACCATTTCTATAGTTGTTTTTTATTTTCTCGTTTGGGTTATTCCGGAGCCATGGAGGGATTATTTTTTGGTTTTCTTTTCCC
>CACYKR010000077.1 GCA_902774995.1 uncultured Bacteroidales bacterium
TCGTAAAATAAATCTCACCTGTATGATTTGGCAGTTGATTCTCTAATCCTGTCATTGTTTTTAAGAACCATCCACGATCGTCTTTCAGTAATTTACGAGGATAAATACGTATTCTTTCACTTAGTGACATATTATTTACCACTTTTTCCAAGGCGCTTGATTGTTATTCCACAACTTCTCTAACATCTCTTTCTCGCGAAGATTATCCATACATTGCCAGAAACCTTCGTGGATATAGGACATCAGTTCGCCTTGCTCCACTAACGTCTCCAGTGGCTCACGTTCAAAGACGGTTTGGTCACCCTCTATCAAATCAAACACACTCGGTTCTAACACCATATATCCGGCATTGATAGGTGCGCCATCACCGATATTCTTCTCACGGAAAGACTTTACTGCATTGTCGCCACCGATATTCAGGATACCTTTATCTTGTTTTAACTTAACTGCAGTGAGGGTTGCTTTCTTGCCATGTGACCGATGGAACGCAAGCAGTTTATTGATATCCACATCGCATACACCATCACCGTAGGTCATGAAGAACGGCTCATTACCCACGTATTTCTGAATGCGTTTGATACGCCCGCCGGTCATGGTATTGAGACCGGTATCCACAACAGTCACTTTCCACGGCTCAGCATGATTCTGATGGATGGTAATCTCGTTCCGGCCATGCGTATAATCAAACGTCACATCACTTGTCTGCAAGAAATAATTGGCAAACCATTGCTTGATATACTCTTGTTTGTATCCCGCACAGATAATAAAATCCGTGTGCCCATAGGCCGCGTATTCTTTCATGATATGCCATAGGATAGGCATTCCGCCTATCTCAATCATCGGCTTGGGTTTGAAGATACTCTCTTCGCTAATCCTCGACCCAAATCCACCGGCTAATAGTACTACTTTCATTGTTTCTGAAACTTTAATTGTATGTCTCGGAATCAAGTATCTTTACTTAATCAACACGTCGTTGTAATAATATTTTGTTTCGAATCTCGGCTTTAATATTCCAGGCATAGTCGCCATACTATACCCTTGTCCTGTTAGGGTATTTTCTACTTCAAAGATATGCTCATAACATCCCCACAAAAGATATTTTTGAGCCTCGCCGAACCATCCTACCACCTTAAACCTTCCAGAATTTAAAGTATATTTCGGAATATTAATTTCTACGATATATTCGCCTTTTTTAGCATCATTTTGCGTGGTAACCAAATTGGTTGTATGGAATATTACAATATCGTCAATGGTACGTAATTCTATGGTAAAATCAAGAATGATGTTAGGCTTATAATTCATGAACTTCATTCTCATACATATCCCCGATTCAACATTCAACTTGTTACCTTCAATAGGGAACAATTCAAATGAACGAATACGAATATTATCGTTTCCTGGAGCCGTTAATAAATCGTTAAAATATGCATTCTGGGAATTATCTGCGTCTCCAATATAATAATCCACCGTATCTTTGATACCTCCCATATATTTCACCTGGCCTTGTTCAAGAAGTACGCCACGAGTGCAAAGGGATTTGACGGAGGCCATGTTATGGGAAACAAAAAGAACCGTTCTGCCTTCTCCCTTAGAGACATCTTTCATTTTGCCGATGGCTTTCTTTTGGAACTCGGCATCGCCGACGGCGAGGACTTCGTCCACGACGAGGATCTCGGGTTCGAGGAAGGCTGCTACGGCGAAGCCCAGACGGACAGTCATACCGGAAGAATAACGCTTCACAGGGGTGTCAATATATCTCTCACAGCCGGAGAAATCGATGATTTCGTCCAGTTTGGCCTGGATCTCATTACGCGTCATGCCGAGGATGGCGCCGTTCATGAAGATGTTCTCGCGGCCTGTCATCTCGCCGTGGAAGCCGGTACCGACCTCCAGAAGCGAACCGATACGTCCGTGGGCGCGGATAGTACCGGTGGTTGGACCTGTGACGCGGGAGAGAAGTTTAAGAAGTGTAGATTTGCCTGCACCGTTCTTACCGATGATGCCGACGACATCGCCTTGCTCGACCTTGAAGTCGATATCGCGAAGCGCCCAGACGTATTCCGAGGAGCCTTTGGTAGCACGGTCGTTGGTCTCTCCAATCTTCAGATACGGATCCTCCTTTCCCATGACGCTGGTGAGCCACCAACGGCGGATATCGTGACTCAAGGTCTTGGTGGAAACCAGACCGAGGCGGTATTGTTTCGATACGTGATTAAATTCTATTGCTGTTGCCATCTATTCTTTGACTTGTTTTCTATTCGTTGTACTTTCGCCCATATATGTGCGCGTGAAACTAGTAGCCACAAAATAAGCGCACAAAGGTACAAAAAAAATCCCATATATGCAAATATATATGGGAAATTGTTGCAAAAATGTGTATTTTTTGCTGTCCATGAAGGATTATTTCATCTTTTATCCCTCCGTTTTTTCACTTCAGTTCTTCCGAATCGAGGAGGATGGTAACGGGGCCATCGTTGATGAAATCGACTTTCATGTCGGCACCGAAGCGACCGGTTTCGACTTGGAGACCGTACATAGTACGGAGGGTGTCATTGAAGTAGTCATACAGAGGAGACGCCTGTTCGGGACGGGCGGCACGGATAAAGGACGGACGGTTGCCTTTCCGGCAGTCGGCATACAGGGTGAACTGGGAGATACTGAGGACAGCACCGCCGATGTCACGGAGCGAGAGGTTCATCTTGCCTTCCGCGTCCTCAAAGACACGGAGTTGGGCAATCTTCTTCGCCAAGAGATCGGCATCGGCTTGCGTATCCGTATCGGTGATACCCACCAAGAGCATGAAGCCTTGGCGGATAGAACCGACCTGAGTATTATCAATGCGCACTTCGGCGCGGGAACAACGCTGTACTACAACCCGCATGATCAGTAGTTCTCGGCGAGGAGTTGGAAGTAAGCCTGGGCGTGGTGGCAAACCGGGCACTCATCCGGAGCGGCTTTGCCGACTACGATATGTCCGCAGTTGGAGCATTGCCAGATGCAGTCGCCGTCACGGGAGAAGACAATCTTATCCTCAATATTCTTGAGCAACTTGCGGTAACGCTCCTCGTGGTGTTTCTCGATAGCGCCTACCTGCTCGAATTGCTCGGCTATCTCGTCAAAGCCTTCAGCGCGTGCTTCAGCCGCCATGCGGGCATACATATCCGTCCACTCGGCATTCTCGCCGGCTGCTGCGTCTGCGAGGTTGGCGGTAGTGTCGGAAATCTTGCCTCCGTTGAGATATTTATACCAGAGTTCGGCATGCTCTTTCTCGTTGGCTGCGGTCTCCTCGAAGATCTTGGAAATCTGCACATAACCGTCTTTCTTGGCCTTGGAAGCGAAGAAAGTGTACTTGTTGCGCGCCATGGATTCGCCGGCAAAAGCCTCCATGAGGTTCTGCTCGGTCTTTGTTCCTTTGAGTGATTTCATTGTTGTGGTTTTTGAGGGTTAAACAATTCGGGTGCAAAGGTAGTGATTTTTTTGCACATGTGCAAGCAAAAAGGAAAGAAAAAATCATTTTCGGGGCAATTCCAGCCCTCTTATAGAGGGGAGACGTTAGTTAGACGTAATAGGCGACTGTCGTTTGACCGTCGTTTGACCGTCGTTTGACTGTCGGGATTACAATTACAGAATAAGCAGCCTGAAAGGCTTGCGGAATGATGGAATTAAAGGGAGAGGGAGGCGATGAGATCTTCATCTGCCGGAAGCCAGCGGACGGAGGTGAGTTGGGATGGGGAAAGCCATTTGGCGGCTTCATGCTCCAAGAGGGTCAAATGAGAGTTAGTAAGGGAGCAACGGAAACAGTGCATCGTCAGATGAAAAGCGGGATAGTCATAGTCGATGGTACGTATAAGCGGACCGACGGAGATGTCGGCATCCAGTTCCTCGCGTATCTCGCGAACAAGCGCCTGTTGGGGTGTCTCACCGGGTTCGATCTTACCGCCGGGGAACTCCCACCAATCCTTCCACTCGCCATATCCGCGCTGGGTGGCGAAGATACGGCCTTGGGCATCATAGATGACAGCGGCTACAACGGTGACGGTTTTCATGGGGCACGGGTTACGGGAGGAAGGAAAGGAGTTCTTCGGGTTTATCGATAATACGTGTCACTCCGGCTTCAACGAGTTTTTCGCGAGGAACAAAGCCCCACGAGCACGCAATAAAAGGCAGACCGGCAGCAACGGCGGTGTCACGATCGACGAGGCTGTCACCGACATAATGTACAAAGGGACGATGTACGATGTACGATTTATTTGCCATTTTACCATTCAAGGCGTCCAATATATCCTTGACGATCTGCGGATCGGGTTTGCGGGGGATATTGGGGCGCTCGCCGAGGACGACATCAAAGATGCCGGGGAAGAAATGCGCTACAATCTTCTCCGTGGCATCCTGGTATTTGTTGCTGGCTACAGCCAGTTGATGACCTTGTGATCTGAGGGTCTGAAGCAGTTCCGGAATGCCTTCGTACGGGCGGGTGTAATCGCAATTATGCGCATCATAATAAGGCACGAAATACCCGCGTACCCGAAGGATGGTCTCCTCCGTGCGGGCTTCTACGGGCAGGGCACGGCGAATAAGATTGCCTATTCCGTTCCCCACCATCGCCGGATACGCCTCTATCGGGTGCGTCGGGAAGCCGGCCTGCTCAAGCGCATAGTTGCAAGCATAGCCTAAATCGTCAATCGTATTGAGAAGGGTGCCGTCGAGATCGAAGATGATTATCATACTTAAGACTGATGATTAATAGATTTCTACTATTTGGCGGGAGAGGCGACGGGTAATCTGTGAGCGTGGCATAGGCTTGACATCCGTCGTCTGAAGAGAGGTGACACGCTGAGTAGCCTTGACAACAAGGGGTATCTCGGCCTTCTTACTACCAAGGATATGTGCGTCCACCTGCATATTCTTCTCCAGAGGATAGACATGTCCGTCGCGCCGCTGGTAGATGGTGTTATAGTTTACAGTCCCGCGGAGTTTCTTGAGGCGGAACTTCTCTATCCTATTCTCATCCATATTGACCAGATTGAGTATCTGGAGCTCGTCAGCATCCAGTTTGACACCAAAGGGGATGGTGATTTTCACCTCTGCTTGTTCGGAGAAACGCCTTACCGCGTACGTGCGCGAGTCAATAATATAATGGCGTTGAAAGGTGAGTTTGAAGAATCCGAGAAAACGGCTGACTTTCTGGGTATGCGTCAAGACAGTTTCCCCTTCGGATTCATTAGAGACGGTCCAGTGTTTGAGGTCGGACATGGACTGCTCGAAATCATAGCGCATGTTACCCATGGCAAACAGAGCCCGGTGGACCACTACGCCGGAGTCGATGGCATTGGCAGCGCGGCGCATGAACTTCTCCTTGGATTTCTCCTCCATACGCTCTATCGCCTGCCCCGCTAATATCTCATCAGCCTGGGCACGTTTGGCAGCGTCGAAGAAGCGTTTGCAGAAACGGCCTTGGAACTGAACAGAGTCGGTTCCTTCCCTGCCCTCCTCCGGCATAACGACGATGTTTGCAATCATCTGCTCCATGCCCCAGGTGGCACCTTCGCTATTCATGCGCACGTCACTGACTATCTGGTATTGCGACGGCTGGTCCGGAAACTCCTGCTCCAGCTTGAGATAGACGGCATGGAGGAGAGCCGCCATCTGTTTGCGTTTGTTACGCTGTTTGCTTGGTTTGGCTGCCACAACCGTCTCTTGAAGCGCTATAGGTTGCTCCTTGAGGGTGACGGTAGCGAGGGAAGTGTTGGACGAGGAAAGCGCTGCCAGAGGGAGCGACACTTTTTCGTAGCCGATGAAAGAGAAGATTACCTCCGAAGCGGCTGGCAAGTCTGTCTGAAAACGGAAATAGCCGTCGTTATTTGTAGCTGTACCTACCTCCGGCTGTTCTTGCGGATAGACAGTAGCGTACGGTATAGGCTGACCATCCTGATCCACCACGCGCCCGGCGTAGGTGAGGATAAGCGATATAATAAGACACAATATATTCATAGCGAGCACAAAGGTACTACTTTTTTTTGAAATATGCAAATTTTAATTCTTTTTTACAAAAAAGTGCGGATAAATTTGCACATGTCAATTTTTTTTCGTATCTTTGCATTGATTTTCTTTCTCCCTTTCCTCAAAATTAGTGCGTGATTAGTGTGCGATAAGTGCACCATAAGTACGTCATAAGTGCATGATTTTCTATAGAAAAATGGCTATTTTGATACGGTCGCCCCGCTTTTTTTTATAAAAAGTGCTAATAAATTTGCACATATCAGTTTTTTTTACTACCTTTGCAGTCGGTTTTGAAAATGCGGTGTTAGCACATCGGTAGTGCATCGGCTTCCCAAGCCGAGGAGGCGGGTTCGATTCCCGTACACCGCTCTTTCGCGTCGGCAACAAGAATGCGAGACAAAAGAAAGTAAATCGGTCTATCGCTGCGGAGGGAAAGAAAAGCACATGTGCTTTAATCTCATCAGCAGAGGAAAGTCCGGGCAGCACAGAGCACCGCAGCGGTTAACGGCCGTCAGGCAGCAATGTTTGGTCCCTGCTACAGAGACGAGACGCTATAATGTACAAAGGGACGAAGTACAATGTACAAAGGAACGGAGTATAAAGCGGGTGAAACGAGCACACTGCGGGCTGCAATTCCAAGTAAACCGATGATCGAGCGTTGCTCGCGCAAGTCGGAGGGTAGGAAGCGAGAGAAGGACACAGCAATGTGATGTACGAAGGACGGATGTACGATGTACGAAGGAATTGGTACTCCTCGAGATTAATGATAGACGCTGTTTCGGCAGTACAGAACCCGGCTTATAGATTTACTTTCTTCCCCGCGGGGAAAGTTCGCTCATGGAAGAGCGAGATATGCATAAGAAAAGATATTGCATTACGAATCATACCATGAAGATTTCCGATATCATCCGGTTTGTGCGTTATGACATGTGGCGCAGAACGACGACGGAGTTCGACGGCTTTTTTCAACGATTAGGATACAGTATTATACGGACCATTGTGCTGGTGGTTCGCGGTTTCGGCAGCAAGAACCTGAATGACAAAGCGAAAAGTCTCTCCTTTTCTCTAATCTTTGCCATCGTACCGATTCTGGCAATGGTACTGGCAGTAGCCAAAGGTTTCGGCGTTGCAGACGTGATAGAGCAGCAACTGAACCAGTCCTTTTTAGGCGAGACGGGCATGGTACCGACCATCATGGAGATGGTAGAGCGGTATTTAGAGACCGCCCAGGGAGGAGTGTTCATAGGAATAGGTATTCTGATACTGCTATGGGCCGTTTATTCGTTCTTTCAGTCCGTAGAGTCCGCTTTCAACCAGATATGGAACGTACAGAAATCGCGGTCTATCCTGCGCCAAGTGACGGCGTACATCGCTATCGTGGTGATGATACCGATACTGATTGTTTGTTCCGCCGGCATCAATATCTTTCTGCACTCCGCTGTAGAGGGTTTTGCACAGCTTCAGTCGTTTGAGCACCTACTCCATCATTCAGCCAATGTGCAGTTTCTGCAATTTACCATATGCTGGTTACTTTTCACCGGCATGTATATAGCTATTCCCAATACGAAAGTACGTTTCTGGGCAGCAATTATTCCGGGGGTACTGATGGGTACACTGTTCCAGTTGCTGCAAATGCTGTCGGTGTATCTGATAGCGATGCTGAGCCGGACGAGTATCGTATATGGCGCGTTTGCCACAATACCCATCCTAATGACCATGCTCCAGTACGCCAGTCTGCTAATCCTGATCGGCGCGGAGATGAGTTATGCTATCCAGAACAACGAGGAGTTCGAATACGAAGACGACCTGAACGGCATGTCAAGGAGGTACAAAGACTTCATTATGTTGTACCTGTTATCCGTTATTATCAAACGTTTTGAAGCCGACGAAGCACCTATGACCGCACATCAGTTAGCTATTCGCGACCATTTGCCCATCCGATTAGTCAACCAGCTGTTAGGTCGGATGGTAGCAACAGGTATCCTGCGCGAGGTGTATGTAGAGGGAGAAGAAGAGCGTACTTTCCAGCCTGCATTAGACACCCATAAGATTTCCATAGGGATGGTGACAGAGCGGATAGAGAAACAGGGAAGCGAGCAGTTCCTGCAAGCTACGACAGAAGAAATGCAAGCATTCTGGGAGAAGTACATACAGCTTAAAAACGACCATCAGACGCTGAACCAAGTGATGGTGGATGAGCTGTGAGAGTTGACAGTTGATAGTTGACAGTTGAGAGTTGAAACGCTAATATATAATCCTATGAAAAGACACAGTTTGTTATTGGCAGCAATGCTGCTGGCGGGACAGATGATGACGGCTGCCCCGAAGATTGAACAAGTAGAGCCGCTGAGTTGGTGGACGGACATGAAAATGCCGTTAACCCTACTCTTCCACGGCGAGGACTTGCAGGACGCGCAAGTAAGCGTGCAGCAGTTGAACAAAGGCAAGGTGATGCGCGGAGCGTGTCTGGGCTTGGTGCCGAAAAGCCAACACAACGCAGAGAGCGCTAACTACCTGTTTGTCGATATGGAGGTGAACCAACCCGGCACCTACCGTATCACGTTGAAGAAAGGCAAAAAGAAAGCGACGTACGACTACGTGATAGCCGAGCGCAAGGCAGGCAGCCGCGAGCGGAAGAGCTTTGACGCATCGGACGTAGTGTATCTGATCATGAGTGACCGTTTCGTAGATGGCGACGAGAGCAACAACAGCACGGCAGACACACAAGAGAAAGCCGACAAGAGCAATGTGAACGGCCGTTGGGGCGGCGACATACAGGGTATCATCAATTCGTTTGACCATATCAGCAAGTTAGGCTGCACCGCTATCTGGCCGACACCGATGCTCGGTGACGACGAGGCGGCATGGAGCTATCACGGCTATGCCTGCTCGGACTACTATCATATCGAC
>CACYKR010000078.1 GCA_902774995.1 uncultured Bacteroidales bacterium
CAAATAACCCAATAGCCGCAGGACTCCGCCTCCTTGAGGGTATTGAGACGGCCGTGCAGGTATTTGGCAAGGGTGTCGTGGAAGATGACCTCGATGCAGGTGGAGGAGGCACGGCGGCGACGGTGAACCATCTCCGCACCCAAGGTGTCATGGAGGCGGAGGTACATTTTGTACAAAGCAGGGTTGATTTTAGAGTTCATAGGTGTAGGTTTTAATGGTTTGTTTTCAAAATCACGGGATATATACTGTGTATATATAGGGTGCGGTAGGATACGATACAGGTCCGAGGTTGGGCTGATATAGGGCTGATGCAGGTTCGACGGGAGGCGGGCTATGATCGCGCATCAATGCGCGATGCGGGGGCGGGGTCTTCCTGAAACCGGGTACAAAGATACAACAAAAAAACGGAATATGCAAATTTTGGGGAGGTTGAAATTTACGCTAAAACACTGCGAAAGAGCATAAGTGACTGATTTGACCGAACATTAGGGAGATGAAAAAACGCATGGTTATACAGGGGAAACAAAAGCCGGATTATATCCGGCAAAACTACCAAGAAAGAGAAAGACCGGATAGCACCCGGCGGAAAAGAAGACAATATGGATAGTTTGGCACGGAATTTGTTATGCTACTATAGTAGAAAGTCGAAAGACAAAAGTAGAAAGACAAAAGTCGAAAGTCGAAAGTCGAAAGATAATAATTAAAACACTATACAAAATGCAAAATCCTGTTGATATTCGCGAGTTGCAAGAGCGTGTGGAACGCGAGAGCTCGTTTGTAGATGCCTTGACATTAGGCATGAACCAAGTGATTGTAGGCCAGAAGCACCTGGTAGAGAGTCTGCTGATCGGTCTTTTGAGCGACGGGCACATATTGTTGGAAGGCGTGCCGGGTTTGGCAAAAACCCTCGCTATCAAGACCTTAAGCGACCTCATCAAGGCTGATTTCAGCCGTATTCAGTTCACTCCGGATCTGTTACCTGCCGACGTACTCGGTACGCAGATTTACAGTCAGAAAAGCGAAGAGTTCAAGATCAAGAAAGGTCCGATCTTCGCTAATTTTGTGTTAGCGGACGAGATCAACCGTGCTCCGGCGAAGGTACAGAGCGCGTTGTTGGAGGCGATGCAGGAGCGCCAAGTGACAATCGGCGAGCAGACCTTCAAGTTAGAAGAGCCGTTCCTCGTGTTAGCGACCCAGAACCCGATTGAGCAGGAAGGTACCTACCCTCTTCCGGAGGCGCAGACCGACCGTTTCATGCTGAAGGTAGTGATCGGTTATCCGAAGAAAGAGGAGGAGCAAGCCATCATCCGTCAGAACATCGCTTCCGAGAAGAAGACCGTTCTGCCGATACTCTCGACCGCAGATATCATCAAGGCCCGCAAGATCGTGGAGGAGGTGTATCTGGACGAGAAAATCGAGAAATATATCGTAGATATCGTCTTTGCTACCCGCCAGCCTGAAGAGTACGGTCTGAAAGAGTTGAAACAGATGATTGCCTTCGGCGGTTCGCCCCGTGCAAGTATCAGCCTCGCCCGCGCCGCACGTGCGTACGCGTTTATTCATAGGAGAGGGTACGTGACGCCGGAAGACGTGCGTGCCGTTTGCTACGACGTACTGCGCCACCGTATCGGTCTGACCTACGAGGCCGAGGCGAATAACATGACGACGGAGGATATCATCACCGAGGTGCTCAACGCGGTTCAGGTACCATAATGGAGGATCCGCCAAGTTTGGCGGATACATATTATGACTTCAGAAGAGTTATTACAGAAGGTTCGGAAGATAGAGATCAAGACCCACGGGTTGAGCAAGAATATCTTCGCAGGCGAATACCACAGCCAGTTCAAAGGCCGTGGTATGGCGTTCAGCGAGGTACGCGAATACCAGCCCGGCGACGATGTGCGTTCCATTGACTGGAACGTGACGGCCCGCATGAACAGGCCGTATATCAAGGTCTATGAAGAAGAGCGGGAACTGACGGTGATGTTGCTCGTGGATGTCAGCGGAAGCCGTAATTTCGGCACTGTCAGCCAGATGAAACGCGACACCATGGCCGAAGTAGCCGCTACCCTCGCCTTCTCCACGATTGAGAACAACGACAAGGTGGGCGTGATCTTCTTCTCGGACCAAGTGGAGAAATTCATTCCTCCGAAGAAAGGCAAGAGCCACGTGCTGCATATCATCCGCGAGCTGCTGAGCTTCGAGCCGGAACACCGGGGAACGGATATCAACGCGGCATTAGAGTTTCTGACCAACGCGCAGAAGAGACGCTGCACGGCGTTTGTGATCAGCGACCTGATGGATGTACAATTTGACAATGTACAAAGTACAAAGGGTCGCGGTGTCTCCCCCGTGGTGATTGCGAGCCGGAAGCACGACCTGAACGTGATACAGATTTACGACCGGCGGGACGCAGAGCTGCCGGACGTAGGGCTGCTGAAAGTGAAAGACCCGGAGACGGGTGCGCGCGTATGGACCGACACGTCGTTAGCAAGCGTGCGTGAGGCGTACGCCGGAGCATGGCGGACACAGCAAGAGGCGCTGGAGACGATATATTCCAAAACCGGCATCAACCACGTATCCATGCGGACGGACGAGGACTATGTGAAGGCTCTGATGAGACTTTTCAGAAATTAAAAATTAAAAATTACGAATTAAAAATGTTTCTTAACATTTTATTAGCGATAGTAGTCAGTGCGAGCATTGACTCGACGACGCTGATGATTGGCGACCAGACAGACCTGCACCTGAGCGTGACGCACGAGGCGGGCGAGCAAGTGGAGTGGCCGGTCTTCGGCGAGCAGTTGCAGGAGGGAATCGAAATCGTGGACAAGACGATCGTCGATACCTTGCAGCTGTCCGACGGACGCATACAAGAGCACCAGTACCTGACGCTGACGAGTTTCAAAGACTCGCTGTTCTCCATCGAGCCCATAGCCGTAGTAAGCGGTAGCGACACCTTCTTCACCGAGCCGATGGCGCTGAATATCGTACAGCCGTTCGAGGTGGACAGTTCGCTCGCTATCACGGATATCAAAGACATCGAGCAAGCGCCGATATACTGGTGGGGCATCATCCGCTGGTTTCTGTTGGCACTGGCGTTAGCAGGTCTCGCTATCGGCGGTTACTACGGCTGGCAGTGCTACCGGAAACACCGCAAGACAGAAGAAGAGCCGGTGGATCCGGAGCTGCTGCGCCCGGCGGACGAGGTGGCATTAGAGAAACTGGACGCCATCAAAGAGGCGAAGATATGGAAGGACGGCAAGATCAAAGAGTACCAGACGGAACTGACGGATGTCGTACGCGAATATATCAGCCGCCGGTTCGACGTACAGAGTACCGAGAAAACAAGCGACGAGACGTTGCGAGAGATGGAAACCATCCTCGTGAAGGGACAACGGGACAATGTACAATGTACGAAGGAGGAAGGCAGAGCGCTTTACGAGCGGCTGAAGAAGATGCTGCAGACCGCCGACCTGGTGAAGTTCGCCAAATGGCACACTACACCCGATGAGAACGAACAGGCACTGACCACGGCGTATGATTTCGTGAAGGAAACTTCTAAACCGGAAAATCCGGATCTTCAGGAGAATCCGGATAAAGAAAAGGAGGCACAGGTATGACATTTGCTAATCCGGGATATTTGTTTTTATTGCTGCTGTTGGTTCCCATCATAGGCTGGTATGTCTATGAACTATGGAAATCGGATGCGAGCGTACAGCTCTCCGACACCCGCACGCTGGCAGCACAGCCCAAGAGCGTACGTATCCGGCTGCTGCACGTACCATTCGTATTACGCGTGGCGGCGGTAACCCTGCTTAGCCTGGCGTTGGCACGCCCGCAGCTGACCAACCGCTGGTCAAGCGAGAGCACCGAAGGTATCGACATCATGATGGCGCTGGATATATCGGGTACCATGCTTGCAGAGGACCTTCGTCCTAACCGTCTGGAGGCCGCCAAGCAGGTAGCAAGCGACTTCGTGATAGCCAGGCCGAACGACCAGATAGGTCTGGTAGTGTTCGCCGGGGAGAGTTTCACCCAGTGTCCGCTGACAACCGACCACGCAGTACTCATCAACCTCTTCAAATCCGTAGAATACGGAATGATAGAGGACGGTACGGCTATCGGTCTGGGTCTGGCTAACGCAGTGAACAGGATGAAAGACAGCCAGACGAAGTCAAAAGTGGTGATCCTGCTGACCGACGGCTCGAACAACCGCGGCGACATCGACCCGCAGACGGCAGCGGAGATAGCCAGGAGTTTCGGCATCCGCGTCTATACGGTAGGCGTAGGGTCGTACGGCCAGACGCGTGTGCCCGTCCGCACCCCCATCGGTATGCAGTACGTGACGATGGATTCTGAGTTTGACGAGAGCACACTGCGTGCCATTGCCCAGACGACGGGAGGTCAGTATTTCCGCGCCACAGACAACAGCAGTCTGAAGAAAATCTACGAGCAGATAGACCAGCTGGAGAAGACCAAACTGCGGGTACGCGAGTACAGCAAGCACACGGAGAACTTCGCTCCGTTCCTCTACGCCGCCCTGCTCTGCCTGCTGTTAGAGGTGATTCTGAGGTATTTTGTGCTCCGCACAATTACGAATTAAAAATTACGAATGAAGTATGTTTAGGTTTGCGAATATAGAGGTTTTATGGCTGCTGGTGACGATACCGGTTTTTATAGCAGCCTATATATGGTACACGAAGCGGAAGCGTCGTGAGCTGGAGACGTTCGGCGACGCAGAGCTGATGGAGCAGCTGATGCCCAACGCCAGCCGTGTACGCCCGACCGTGAAGTTCTCCATACTGATGGTTGCCCTGACGCTCCTGATCGTCGCCGCCGCCAGACCGCAGTTCGGCCAGAGCGAGCGGACGGAGAAACGGCAAGGTATCGAGGCCATCGTGGCGCTGGATATATCCAATTCGATGATGGCGGAGGACGTAGCGCCGAACCGTCTGGACAGGGCCAAACAGATGCTTTCCAAGCTGATGGACAACATGGTGAACGACAAAGTGGGTCTGGTAGTGTTCGCCGGTGACGCGTTCGTGCAACTGCCTATCACATGCGACTACGTGTCGGCGAAGATGTTTCTGAACACCATCAAGCCGGACCTGATCAAGACCCAGGGAACGGCTATCGGTCAGGCACTGAGCACGAGTATCCGTTGTTTCGGCGAACAGAGCGAAGCCAGCCGCGCCATCATCCTCATCACCGACGGTGAGAACCACGAGGACGACGCCGTAGCCGTAGCCAAACGAGCCAGAGAGGAAGGGATACAGGTGCTGGTGGTAGGTATCGGCAAACCCGAAGGCAGCCCTATTCCTATCCCGGGCACGAACAACTTCATCAAGGACCGGCAGGGCAATGTGGTAGTGAGCAAACTCAACGAAGAGATGTGCCGCGAGATAGCACAAGCCGGCGGAGGTCTGTATGTCCGCTGCGACAACTCCAACACCGCTACGCGGGCTATCCAGAAAGAGCTGGACAAACTGGCCACCCAAGAGATAGAGACCCAGGTCTATACGGATTATAATGAACAGTTCCAGAGTTTCGCACTGATTGCGCTGCTGCTGTTGGTGGTTGATTTCTTCATCTTCAGCCGCAAGAACAAAGCGATTACCCGTTTGGATATTTTCGGAGAGAAGTAACATACTAGTTGGAAGTTATGAATAGAAAGATATTTAGCATATTAGTAGTATTTTTACTCACATTTAGTTCAGCGTCTTTTGCGCAGAAAGAGGCATCGGACGTGCGGCGCGGCAACAGGCAGTACCGCAAGCAGAACTACACCGAGGCGGAGGTGAACTACCGCCGCGGACTGGAGAAGAACAAGAACGGCTACGAGGCGCATTACAACCTCGGCGACGCGTTGTTCAAACAGGACAAGTACGCCGAGGCGCAGGCGGAGTTTGAGACCGCAGCCAAGATGCTGGACAAGAACGAAGACAAAGAGCGTTACTCCAAGGCGATGCACAATATCGGCAACTGCGCTTTTGCTCAACAGCAGTACGGGCCTGCCGTAGCGGCCTTCCAAGAGTCGCTGCGTGCGAACCCCAAGGATAATGACACGCGGTATAACTTAGTGAAATCCATGGAGATGCTGCAACAGCAGCAACAGCAACAACAGCAACAACAACAGAACCGGGATCAGAAACAAGACCAACAGAAACAGCAGGAGCAGGAGCAGCAGCAACAACAGCAACAGGACCAGCAACAGCAAGAACAGGAGCAACAGCAGGAGCAGCAGAACGAGGACCGGATGGACAAAGAGACAGCCGAGCAGATTCTGCAAGCCCTGGAGCAAGACGAGCAAGAGACACAGGAGAAGTTGCAACGGCAGCAGGGTAAAAAACGCCGTGTAGAAAAGGAGTGGTAGTATATGAAAAGAATTCTATTTATACTTTGTACATTGTACATTGTCCCTTTGTCCCTTTGGGCAGATGAGGTGGTCTTCAAAGCGCAGGCGCCTAGCCAGGTGATTGTAGGCAGGCCGTTCCAGATGACCTACACCGTCAACCAGCGCAGCCGGGACCTGCGTGCGCCGGAGTTCACGGATTTCGATGTGCTGAGCGGTCCTTACACCAGCACGAGCAGCAGTACGTCGTTCGTCAACGGACGCCGTACTTCGTCGTTTGAACAGACCTACACGTACATGCTCATGGCCAAACGCGAGGGCACGTTCACCATCGGTCCGGCAACCATCAAAGTGAGCGGCGAGCAGGTGCAGTCCAACGGCGTGAGAATCACGGTGCTGCCGGAGGACCAGCAGACTTCCGCACAAGGAGGCAGTCAGAGTAATCAGAATACCCAGAGTAATCAGAGCTCCCAAAGTTCCGCTTCCTCGGAGAACCTGTTTGTACGCACGATCGTGAGCAAGACGCGCGTGCATGAGCAAGAGGCACTGCTGCTGACCTACAAACTGTATTACGCAGGGGTCGATGTAGCGCAGATGACCAATAATATCAAGTTCCCGGAATACACGGGCTTTCTGAAACAGGACATCGAGCAAAACGAGATACAGACGGAGTTGGAGCACTACAACGGCCGTAACTACCAGACAGCCGTACTGCACCAGACCGTACTCTACCCGCAGCACTCGGGCGACATCACCATCGACCCGGCGTACTTCGAGTTCGTGCTGCGCGTACAGACGAGACAGCAGGTACGTAGCATCTTCGATGATTTCTTCGGCACTTACACCAATGTAACCAAAGGCGTGAAAGCACCGGGGGCGACAATCCACGTAGCGGCACTGCCGGGCGGCAAGCCTGCAGGGTTCAGCGGAGGCGTAGGCAAATTCAGTTTCACACCGTCTATCTCACAAACCGAGGTACAAGCCAACGAGGCCGTGACCATCAAGATAGACATCTCCGGTGCGGGAAACATGAAACTGCTCAAGACACCCGCTATCGACTGGCCGGAAGGCTTCGAGCCATACGATCCGAAGGTGACGAATAACTTCAAGACCACCACCTCCGGCGTGAGCGGCACCAAGTCGATTGAGTATCTGGCTATCCCGCGCAGCGCAGGCAAATACACCATTCCTTCGATAGCGTTCAGCTATTTCGATATCGACGAGAAAGCCTACCGCACACTCCGTTCGCCGGAATATACAATCCATGTGAAACGCGGTGCGGGCAGTGCAGCCGGCAGCGCCGTCTCCGGCGAGGAAGGCAATGAGGGAGCAGTTTATTATGCCCAGAAAGAGGACATTAAGCAGCTCGGCACCGATATACGCTACATTGACACCAAGCAACCCAAAGCGACAGGAAGCAACCGGTCGTCCGTGATCAGTTATCAATACCTCTGGTTGTGGTACGTTATTCCGCTACTCATCGCCGTGGTACTGCTGATCGTGCTTCGCAAACAGATCCGCGAGGCAGCGGACATCACGCGGATGCGATACAAACGCGCCAACAAAGTAGCGCAGAAACGTCTCAAAGCGGCTTCGGCGGCGCTTAAGGCGAATAACAAAGACCTCTTCTACGAGGAGATCGAACGCGCGGCGTGGACGTATCTGAGTGACCGTCTCTCTATCCCGACGGCTGACCTGAACAAGGAGAACATCACTACTATCCTGCGCCAGAAAGGCGTGAGCGACGAACTCGTCAAAGAAGTGACGGATGTGCTCTCAACCGCCGAGTTCGCCCGTTACGCACCGGCTACCGACCACGCGATGGACGACCTGTTTGAAGCTACCACCCGATTGATTAACCATTTGGAGGACCAGAAATTATGAAAAAGATAAAAATCAGACTTTTCCTCGCAGCGCTTGTATGGAGCACTATGACGTTTGCCCAGACGGCTTTCGATACAGCCAATGCTGCGTACGCTGACGGACGTTACGCCGAGGCGGCGGAGGGTTACAAAGCGTTGCTGGCGGAAACGCCGGACGCCACGGTGTATTACAACCTCGGCAATGCGCAGTTCAAACAAGGCGAGCTGGCACAGGCAATACTCAATTACGAG
>CACYKR010000079.1 GCA_902774995.1 uncultured Bacteroidales bacterium
CTCGGACAACCCGTCGGAGAGGACTACAAAGGGATCGTCATTCTCAATGGACATAAAATGATTGTACGTTAAACTTAAAATCCTTAGTACCATGAAAGCCTATTTCAGGTATATGCTTAGCCTTGTAGTTCTCCTCGTGGGAACTACAGGCTTGGCGTTCTCGCAAAACATCGTTACGGGTACGGTCGAAGACGCGGACGGTCCGCTCATCGGCGCCAGTGTGCTCGTCAAAGGAACCACCGTTGGTACCATTACCGACATGGATGGCCAGTTCTCTATCGAAGCCAAACCGGGCGACGAACTGGAGTTCTCCTACATGGGCTACACCTCCCAGACCCACAAAGTGACCGGCAAGACACTCAATGTGACAATGTCGGAAAACACCGAGGTCCTCTCCGAGGTAGTCGTCACCGCCATGGGTATCAAACGCGACCGCAAAGCCCTTGGTTACGAAGTGGGCGAGGTCAAGGGTGAGGTACTCACCAAAGCCAAAGAGACCAATGTGGCTAACTCGCTCGCCGGTCGTGTAGCCGGTCTGGTGGTCGAAGGGACAGCCGGCGGAGCCTCCGGTTCGACGCGCGTCATGCTGCGCGGTACTACTGAAATGACCGGTAACAACCAGCCCCTCTATGTCATTGACGGTGTGCCTATGGATAACACCGCTTTCGGCTCTGCCGGAACAGAAGGCGGGTATGATCTGGGAGACGGAATATCCGCCATTAACCCCGATGACATCGAGTCTATGTCGGTTCTCAAAGGACCGGCTGCAGCGGCTCTCTATGGTAGCCGGGCCAGCCACGGTGTCATTCTTATCACCACCAAGAAAGCCAATACCGGAGATGCCAAATGGGGAGTGGAGTATAACGGTACCCTCACTTTTGACACCCAAGCCAGCCAGTGGGACAATGTGCAGCAGGTCTATGGTATGGGTTCTGATGGTATGTATAACATCGATGCCGTCAGCAACACCAACAAGTCCTGGGGGCCGAAAGCCGACGGAGGACTCGTACTCCGCTATTTCGACGGACAGGAAAGACCTTTCCTGATTATCCCGAATAACACCGCCAGTTTCTTCCAACTCGGTTTGACGGCGACCAACACAGCGGTTGTTTCCATGAACACCGGAAAGACAGGCATACGTTTCTCCTATACCGACATGCGCAACCGCGATATATTGCCGAACTCCAACATGAGCCGTAATACGCTCAACCTCCGCGCTAACACATCCTTGGGACCCGTCGATCTCGATTTCACGGCTAACTACACCCATGAGGATGTAAAGAACCGTCCCGCCCTCGGCGACGATAAATCCAATGTCGGCAAGAACCTCATGACCCTCTCTACTACCTATGACCAGGCATGGCTCAAAAACTATCAGACCGAGGCGGGAGAGTACCAGAACTGGAACGGTATGGACCCCTATAACGTCAATCCCTATTGGGACATCAACAAGAACAAAAACCAGTCCTACAAAGACCTCTTCCGTATGAACGGAAAGATCGTCTATAATATCATTCCGCAACTCAAGATTCAGGCTACCGTAGGTGCTGAACTCAACCGCTTTGAGTTCTCCGATTTCAAATACCCCACTACGCCGGGCTTTGAGGCTGGACGTCTGCAGAATAGTTATTTCAATAACCGTATGCTCAATGCCGAACTCCTCGGTATCTATACCGATACATGGGGCGATTTCGACTTCACCGCCACGGCCGGTGCCAATATCTATAATGTGCATAACAAGACGGTGATCAATACCGGTACCGATATGGGTATCCGCGAGGTTGTGGCAATGTCCAGCTTCGAGGATCAGTCGGTGGAGGAGAATACCTACAACAAACGTATCGTCTCGGTCTTTGCCTCTGCTAACCTGGGATGGCGCCACATGCTTTATCTGGACGCCACTGTCCGCGGGGACAAGTCCTCCACGCTCGCTGCTGGCAAGAACCTCTATGTCTATCCCTCTGTCAGCGGCTCGTTCGTCTTCTCCGAACTGATCAAGTCCAACCGCAAAGTGCTGCCGTATGGCAAGCTACGAATCAGCTGGGCGGAGGTAGGTAGCGATACAGACCCGTACCAGCTCTCGCTGCGGTATGGCAAGTCGCAGTTCGGCTATTCCGGTTATACCATCGGCTCTATCTATGGGAACGTCATCCCTAACGCAGACCTCAAACCGACACGTACACGCTCTTGGGAAACAGGTTTTGAGACCAAGTGGCTCAACCATCGTATCAGCCTTGACTTCACGTTCTACCACCAGGTTTCCCGTGACCAGATCATCGGTATGGCTACCTCGCCTACCTCCGGCTATGACTATCGCATGATCAACGCCGGCGAGATCCTCAACCAGGGTTTTGAGATTACCTTCGGTGCGCGTCTGGTGCAAGTAAAGGATTTCTCCTGGGATCTGAATATCAACTGGTCTAAGAATAATAACAAGGTGCTCTCGCTTACACCCGGAACTACCGAACTGGAGTTGACCAAAGCTACATGGTGCAACGTCTATGTTTCCGCTCGGGAGGGAGAACAGTATGGTGCCATCTGCGGCCCGGCACTCGCCCGGAATGCCGACGGACGCGTCATCGTTGATGCTACTACCGGTCTGCCTACTTTTACAACCGAGAATAAAGTGCTCGGTAATGCACAGTGGAAATGGACCGGCGGTCTGAGTACCACCCTCCGTTATAAGATGGTCACCCTCTCTGCACTCTTTGATGTGAAAGTCGGAGCTGACATCTTCTCGATGTCCGAGCGTTCCGCTTTTGAAACCGGTAAGGCGAAAGAGACCCTTGCCGGACGTGCCGAGTGGTATGCCTCCGAGGAAGCAAGGAAGGCTGCAGGGGTCACCTCCGGATGGGTCGCAACAGGTGGTTATCTCGTGGACGGCGTGATTGATAACGGAGACGGTACATACCGCGAGAACGATATCTATATCAATCCCGAGGACTATTGGTATGAGGTGTCCCGCAAATCGCCGGAGCTCTTTATCTATGATAACTCCTATATCAAGTGCCGCGAACTCACCCTCAGCCTGGATTTCCCGAAGAACTGGCTGGATAAGAAAGGTGTGCTCAAGCATGTGGGTATCTCTTTCGTAGCTCGTAACCCGTTCATCGTCTGGAAGAATATCAAAGATATCGACCCCGACGCACAATACAACACCTCCGGCCTTGGTCTGGAATACGGTTCGCTTCCCAGCAGACGCAGCTATGGTCTGAATGTAAATCTCAAGTTCTAACCTTGTAAATCTCAATCAAAATGAAAAAGATAACTTTAGTACTTTGTACATTGTCACTTTGTACATTCTTCGTTGCTTGTTCGGACAAGGTTTACGAGGAGATCAATACCGATCCGACCAAAGCCGCACATATCAACCCTGCTTCCCAGTTAACGTATGCCGAACTGCAGATGTACGGAGATATGAACTATGTGGATGTGCATCGTCTCTATACCTATGCTTTCACCCAGCAACTCATGGGCTGTTGGAATACCACTAACTATGGCGGGCAGCACCGTATGGATGATAATGAGATGTCACGTCCGTGGGCGAACCTCTATCCCGGGGCAATCCGTAATCTCACCGATGCCATCGAGCAAACAAAATCGGATCCGGCGCAGGCGAACATTCATGCCGCGCTCCGTGTCTTCCGGGTTTATGTAGGCGGACTGCTTACGGACTACTACGGCGATGTGCCGTTTACCCAAGCAGGGCTGGGATATATAGCCGGCAATACGCAACCTAAGTATGACAAGCAGGACGACCTCTATGCCTATTTCTTTGCAGAACTGAAAGCCGCCGCAGCATTGTTTGATATCAACGCCAATGCCATCTCCAGCGACCCGATGTTCAACGGCAGCATTGATGCATGGAAACGCTTTGCCAACTCGCTCCGCTTGCGGTACGCAATGCGTCTGTCCGAGGTCGCGCCGGAAATGGCGAAAACGGAGTTTAATGCGGCTCTGACGGACGGCGTTATGAATTCGGCTGCGGACAATGCATGCGTCAAGCACCTCAATGTATCCTATAGCTTCGGTCAGGAGTCGTTCAAGGACTTCCGAGGCAATGCCATGGCAAAGTATTTCTATGGCAACGACCCGGCTAATAACCCCTCCTATGTATGTCAGACGCTTTGGAAACAACTCTACGACAACAACGACCCGCGCACCTCGCGGCTCTGCCGGTTCTATATTGATGACTTCATGTCCATCTCTACCGGAGACGGACGAATTGATATGACGGACGCGGTGCTGGCTACCCAGGAAGCCAACCCCGGTACGCAGATCATCTACGAGATAGCTCCGGGTGAGTTCTCGTGGGATAACTGGCCTTCCTATACCGATCTGCCCGGCAGCCCGCTGGCGGAGCAGGTGGCGCAGGTGCAGGCTGCTCATCCTGACTATAAGCCGACATCCAACCCAAGATGGTTGATGCCCAAACTGGCGAACAACTTCCTGCGCTCGGATAACCCCGGGGTGCTTATGACGTACGCCGAAGTATGTTTCCTCAAGGCGGAAGCAGCGGTGCTTGGATGGATTTCCGATGATGCCAAATCATGTTATGAAACCGGTATCCGCGAGGCGATGAATATGCTCTCCGATGCTTACGGATGTAGCGGTATCACCGATGCAGAGTATGCGGCTTATATCGCTCAACCGGCTATCGCCTTCGCGGCTTCTGCTGATGAGCAGAAATGCCAGATCAATACACAGGCTTGGATCCTCCATTTTCATAACCCCGCCGAGTGCTGGGCTAATGTGCGACGCTCGGATTACCCGCAACTCAAAGCGCCTTCCACCAAGAACCCGCTTATCGACGGCGCCGAGATACCCGTCCGGCTCTGCTATCCGCTCAAAGAAGAGACTTATAGCAAGGACGCTTATCAGGAAGCTATAGGACGTGTGCCCGCGTATTCATGGCACGCACGCCTTTGGTGGGACGTCAAGTAATGAATAATGAAATAAATCGTGCCCTTGTGGCTAAGAATAATGATTAGTATTATGAATGCACTAAATAAAATTGTACTTGGTACTTTGTTCCTTTGTACCTTGTCTATGGTGTCGTGCGAGAAAAAAGCTCCGTTTGACACCCAGTCACCCGATGATGCGCCGCTCATCTTGAAGCCTTACAACGAGTCCGGAACGGGGTCTTTTACCTACACCCTTGCCAATGACTCCACGCCGCTCATTGACTCCGTAGTGGTAACTCCCTCACGCTACACGACGGTTAACTGGTATGTGGATGACTCCCTCGTGCATACCGGCACGGAAATCAATATGTGCTTCGCCGCGGGTAAGCATACGCTTCTTATTGAGGCGGTTACTACCGCCGGTAAACGAGCCACCAGAACCGGCACTATTACCGTCCTCGGTGGTGCACCGGATCCCTCTGAGAACGTCCTTTGGACCGGACCGGTCACACTGGATTGGGACGCAGACCTGATTAAAATAACGGCTGCTGACTTGGTTGCTGTGCCGGTCGGAACCACTATCTCGGTGCATTTTACGGTGGTTGAGGCGGAGTACCACGCCATGCGTATCACTACCCCTTGGTGGGGAGACACACCGGCGGATGACGACCTCGTGCCGCAGGTGGATGGTATGGACTCCAAAACCAGCCCCTTCACCTTCGTCTATGACGACCATTGCAAGGCGCTCGTGGACGAACGCGGGGCGATGTCCGTAGTAGGGTTCGGTCTCCAAATAGACAAAATCACCTATTAAATAGTACTTCGTACATCGTAAATGACCCAATCGTAAATTATTATGGCTCCTCTCCGAGAAAAAATCGGTTATGCTCTGGGTGATGCCGCTTCCGGCGGTATCACCTGGAAGATTATGTCCATAGCCTTCCCTTTGTTCTTTACCCATGTGTTTGGACTGAGTTTTGCCGATGCTGCGGCACTCATGCTGGTGGCGCGTATGTTCGATGTGGTCACCGATCCCCTCATGGGCTCCATTGCCGACCGCACCCGGTCTCGATGGGGCACTTACCGGCCGTGGCTCATCTTCGGGTCCATTCCTTTCGGGATTATCTTTGCCCTCCTGTTGTTCACACCCGATCTGGGACCTGTGGGCAAACGTATATGGGCATATTCCTTTTACCTGCTGATGATGGCGTGCTATACGATGGTTAACGTGCCATACGGGTCGCTACTCGATGTCATGACTACTGACGATAACGAGAAAAACGAGTTCTCCGCTTTCCGTATGGTCGGGGCATATGCCATGGGCTTTGTCACCCTCCTCTCCTTCCCCTATCTGCAACGGTGGATAGGAGGCACGGAACAGCACCAATACGCCGTACTTGGTGCCGCCTTCGGACTCCTTGCCGCACTCATGACCTTGGCGTGCGGACTGCTCACGCGCGAAAGGCATCAACCCGTCAGAGCCGAGCATTTCTCCTTTAGGCAGTACGCCGATCTATTCCGTAACAAACCATGGATATATATGACCCTGGTAGCCATCTGTACCAACTTCTTCAACGGCTTCCGGTATGCGGCGGCAGGCTATATGATTACCTATTGCCTCGGAGGCGATGTAACGATCGGGAGGTTCATCATCAATTATACCGTCTTCATGGCGTTCAGTGAGGTCACCTGTATGATCTTCGGAGCCCTATCACCCGCCTTCACGCGCCGTATCGGCTCCAAACGGATGGCGTTCGTCTGGGCGGCTGGCGTTTGTTGCGTCTTCTCCTTCCTCTATTTCTTCATCCCGATGGATGCCGCATATATATGGCTGATGATAGCGGTCTCGGTACTCACGTCCGTCGGCGCAGGACTCTATTCGCCGCTCTTGTGGTCCATGTACGCCGATGTCGCGGATTATGCCACGGAGAAAAACGGTACCTCCTCCACAGGACTCATCTTCTCTTCCGGAACGATGGCGCAGAAACTCGGCGGGGCTATATCCGGTAGTCTTATCGCCATGCTATTGGGCATCGCGGGACTCGTCTCACACACCGATATGATTACCGGCGAGACGATTGTTGTCATTACCGATGAGGACTCCGTTCGTACTATGGTATGGGCGCTATTCTCACTCTTCCCTGCCGTGATTGCCGCACTCATGGCACTATTGGCGTATAAATTCCCTCTCAAAAAATAGTACTATGCAACATCCATCGTATATCCTACTTATATCCTGCCTCCTTCTTGTGGCGTGCAATCGCCCGGATAACGCAGGCAACCCCATTTGTATGAATCAGCTGGGCTTTGCTCCTCATCAGGAGAAAACGGCTACCATTGATGTCCACTCCTTGGATGAGCCACCCTGCAAGGCGTTCATCCTCAATACTACCGGCGATACCGTTTGGAGCGGCACCGCCTCGCCCACAATGCCCAATCCCGTTTCCGGCAAACCGCGCCGGATAGTCGATTTCTCCTCCCTTACCACCGAAGGCGAATATACGCTCTGCGTGGCAAATGACGAAATGTCCATACCTTCAGATCGTGCCTTCAGGCAAAGAACTATCAATTGTCAGTTTTCAATCGGTGACCGTCCTTACCGCGAACTGACCCGTGCCGCACTCCGCGCGTTCTATCACCAGCGGGCCTCGATGCCTACCGAGGAACCCTTTGCCGAGGGCTATGCACGGCCTGCCGGACATCCCGATGACCATGTGCTCGTCCATCCCTCTGCGGCTACGGACGAACGACCCGCAGGAACCGTCATCTCTTCGCCCGGAGGATGGTACGATGCAGGCGATTATAACAAGTATATCGTTAACTCCGGCTTCACTATGGGAGTATGGCTCATGGCATACGAACTCAACAAAGCCTATTTCGACACCCTCCGTTTGAATATACCCGAATCTCAAATCTCAAATCTCCAATCTCAAATCTCAAATGACAAATGTCCCGACATGTTGTCGGAAGCCATGTATAACCTCCGATGGATGCTCACCATGCAGGATACGGACGGAGGCGTGTATCATAAACTGACCGAACCGGATTTTGAGAGCTTCATTGCACCTGACCAATGCCGCAAACCCCGTTATGTAGTAATGAAAACGACCGCTGCTACC
>CACYKR010000080.1 GCA_902774995.1 uncultured Bacteroidales bacterium
CATATCAATGAAGGTGAAATCAAATGGGAGACCTTCCGTTCCGGCGGCGCCGGAGGACAGAACGTCAACAAGGTAGAGTCGGGTGTGCGTCTGCGGTATATGTGGAAAAATCCCAATACAGGGGAAACGCAGGAGATACTCATCGAGTGTACCGAGACGCGTGACCAGCCTAAAAATAAGGAACGCGCGCTCTCACGCCTGCGCACGCAGATATATGATAAGGAACACCAGAAATATATTGACGACATTGCCGCCCGCCGCAAGACTATGGTCTCTACAGGCGACCGCTCTGCCAAAATTCGTACCTACAACTATCCGCAGGGGCGTATCACCGACCACCGAATAGGTTATACGGTTTATAACCTTGCAGCCTTTATGGACGGCGACATACAAGGAGTCATTGACGCCCTCCAAGTGGCAGAGAACGCCGAACGGCTCAAAGAAAGCGAACTGTGATGTACCTTTTCTATGCTCCTGATATAGCAGCCTGTCCTGTTCTTCCCGAGGAAGAGAGTGCGCATTGTATCCTGGTACTCCGCCGCACAGCGGGGGACGAAATCCTTGTGACGGACGGAGTAGGGAATCTCTATCTGTGTGAGATTACAAATCCGCACCGCAAGCATTGCGAGGTGCGGATCACAGCCGTGGAGCAACCTGCGCCCCTGCATGAAGGGAGAGTGCATATTGCCTTTGCGCCTACCAAGAATATTGACCGGACGGAGTGGGCGATAGAGAAATGCGTGGAGATGGGCGTCGATGAAATCACACTGTTGCTCTGTGATCATTCGGAGCGCAAGACGGTCAATATGGAACGGCTGCAGAAGATTGTCGTCTCTGCCGCCAAGCAGTCTCTCAAGACCCGTTTCCCGAAACTGAATCCTTTAACCAAGATAAACCAGCTGCAAACAGCCGGCGATAAGTTTATTGCCCATTGTATGACGGATGCAGAAACCTCGTCGCTGCAAGACGCGTACTGTCCTACGGAAACCAAACAGGCCTTGCAGCAACATGTCGTCCGCGGGCATGAGACTACGGTGCTGATTGGTCCGGAAGGCGATTTCTCACCGGCGGAAGTGGAGTGGGCGGTGAGAAATGGCTACCGTCCTGTCTCATTGGGCGCAGCGCGACTCCGTACGGAGACGGCTGCTATCATAGCTTGTCATACGGCAGTACTCATAAATGAGTAAATTGTAAATGAATCTGGATGCTGATATATTGCTTTGGATCAACGGCCATTATTCCGGGTGGATGGATAGTTTCATGTGGACCGTCAGCCGTGCCAAGACATGGCTCCCGTTATATGTCGTGTTGGTTGGCTTGATAGCCTATAAATACCGCTCTTGGAAAACCGTCTTGTTTATCCTCTTGGGGTTCGGATTAGCCGTAGGAATGAGCGACTGGACTTGTAGCGGTGTCCTCAAACCGCTGGTATGCCGTTTGAGGCCTACCCATGAACCGGCTATCGACCCGGTGCGTCTGGTTAATGGATACATGGGAGGTTTGTATGGTTTCTGCAGTTCTCACGCCGCCAACACCATGGCGTGCGGACTGCTTTTTTCACTTTTGTATAAGAATAAAATAGCTACCGCATGTCTTATGACGTGGGTAGCTTTGAACTGTTATAGCCGTATGTACCTCGGTGTGCATTACCCCGGCGATATATTGGCCGGACTGCTTATTGGTTCTCTTTGGGCGCTTCCGGTGTATGGGGCGTTACGCCGCTGGGTGTTGCCTGTGCAGGAGCAGCCATCATGCGGTTCGCTCCGCGAGGACGGCGTGGCTGCTCGGCAGGGTGGTTCATAAAACGGTCAAACTCATCAGGAGAAAGCAACTGTTTCAACTCTTGCTGGATAGCCTGCATGCGTTCCATGTTTTGTGCCCTGGTCAGCCCGTTTTGACGGATACGCGCGTATTTCAGGTGCATGCGATAGATAGTGTCAAACCGCATGGAGTCACGGATATCCAACTCGCGCACCAGACGGGTCGTTTGCTTTAGGGCTTCCTCCTCCGGAGTACGATGAACACGTGTCTCGTTGACCGGATCTTGAGCCCATAACGAACCGCAAACAACTGCGGCAATAAGAACAGTGTAGAACTTTTTATGCATAAAATTTAATGGTCAGAGTATTCTGATGAATCGGATTATTCTGTAAATACAACAACAAAAATCATGCCAATACCAGAACTGAAAATAGCTTCCCGGCTTTATTTCTCGCAAACAGGTGAGAAACGGCGTTCACGCCCTGCCGTGAAGGTAGCTCTCGCGGGTATGATTGTCGGTGTGATGGTGATGATACTCACCGTCTGTATCGTCATCGGTTTTAAGCATACTATCACGCAGAAAGTGGCAGGATTCGGGGCGCATATTCAGGTCGTTTCTTTCGATAATAACAATACCTACGACATGCAGCCCATCGAAGTGTCAGACAGCCTTCTGGATGTATTGGGAAGCTATCCGCATGTTGTAGCTGCTGAGCCGTTTGTTACCAAACCGGGTATGCTCAAGACCGATTCGGCGTTTATGGGTATAGTCCTCAAAGGCACTGACTATTGGGATTTCTTTTCGCGCAATCTGGTGGAAGGAACTATCCCTTCCTCGCCGCAAGAGGTACTTGTTTCCCGTTCTATGGCGCGCCAACTGAAACTGCAAATAAGTGCTCCTGTTTTTGCTTATTTCGTGGACGAAACAGATGTCCGAGCGCGCCGTTTTAAGATTGTGGGGATATATGATACGGGCATTGCGCAGTTTGATAACTTGTTTATAATTACGCAGCTCGAAACGGCGCGAAGACTCCAATCATGGGAGTCTGGGGTCTGTTCGGGCGTTGAAGTGCTTGTGGACGAAACCTCTGCAATAGACGAAGTAGCGGATCATGTGTACTTCGCTACGATGAGGCAGATGGACGAAAACGGTTACCATGTGTATTACGTACAAACCCTCCGGGAGCAGAACCCGGCGATTTTTGCATGGCTCGATCTGCTGGATATGAACGTGATTGTGATAATCGTTCTCATGCTGATTGTAGCAGGTTTTAACATAGTCTCCGGACTCATTATCCTCATTCTGGATGGCGTCCAACTCATCGGTACGCTCAAAGCCCTCGGAGCGGATAACCGTTTCGTGCGGCGAATCTTCCTTGCGCAAGCGGCTTTGCTGATCGGCAAAGGGATGCTATGGGGTAACATACTTGGATTGGGGCTGGCTGCGATCCAGTATTTCTTCCGGCTCATTCCGCTGGATGCTGCCACCTATTATGTGGATTACGTACCCGTGAACTTTGCATGGGGGTGGATTATTGCGCTTAACATATTGACTGTTACGATCTCGCTGCTGATTTTGCTGATACCTTCGTCTATTATCTCCAAAATCAGTCCGGCGAAAGTAATGCATTTTGAGTAAAAAGACTATGGTCAAACTGCAAACAATCATAGATATCAAGCCTTCCGGATGGAAAATCGGCTATGAGGACAAGATCCTCCTGCTCGGTTCGTGTTTCTCGGATGAGATGGGCAACGAGATGGCACACCGTGGCTTTCACGTTACCGCCAACCCTTTCGGCACACTGTACAACCCGCTATCGATAGCAAACGCTGTCAATCAATTGTCAATTGTCCATTCTCAGTTGCCGCTTGTGGAATACGACGGCTTATGGCATTCCATGGCACACCATGGTTCTTTTTCGCGTCCTACCAAGGAAGAGGCAGAAGCGGCAGTTAAAGCTTCTGTTGAGTTGATGCAGCAAGCCCTCTTGGAAGCTACGGTTGTTATCGTCACCTTTGGTACCGCCTGGGTCTATGAGATGAACGGTGAGATAGTAGGAAACTGTCATAAACTCCCCGAATCGTTTTTTACTCGTCGCCGTCTGTCAGTGGAGGAGATAGTGGCGGTATGGCAACCGATTATCAATAGTCATCCCGACAAACACTGGCTCTTTACCGTCTCGCCTATACGCCATATACGCGACGGGCTTCATGAAAACCAACTCTCCAAAGCTACGCTTCTTATGGCTGTAGAGGCATTGACAAATGTCAAATCTCAAATGTCAAATTGCCATTATTTCCCATCCTACGAGATCCTTTTGGACGAGTTGCGTGATTACCGTTTCTTCGCAGACGACCTGGTGCATCCTTCATCGCTCGCGGTCAATTATATTTGGGAGCGTTTCGCCGACACCTTTTGCGCTCCACAGACCCGCAATGAGATGCAGCTTCAACTGAAATGCTGGAAACAATCCCAACACCGCCCTTTGCATTAAAAAAAACATAAAATTTCTAAAAAATGATGTGCGTGCTTGCGTATGTCATTTTTTTTTTGTAACTTTGCCCCGATTTTGCTAAGTAAAGTTTGCAAAAGACACAAAAATCCTTAAATACTAACACATTATGGCTAAAGTTTATCAAGCAAATGAGATCAAGAATGTCGCTATGTTGGGCGGCAGCGGATCGGGTAAAACGACTCTTATGGAGTCGATGTTGTTCGAGTGCGGGGTCATCAAACGCCGCGGTTCGATTGAGGCGCAATCTACCGTGTGCGACTATTTCCCGGTTGAGAAAGAGTATGGCTATTCCGTTTTCTCCACGGTTTGTAACATTGAGTTTGAAGGTAAGAAACTGAATATCATAGACTGCGCCGGTTCCGACGACTTCTGCGGAGGTACCGTTGCTGCCCTCCAGATGTGTGGCTCGGCGCTGATTGTGCTGAGCGCCAACGGCGGAGTGGAGGTAGGAACCCAGAATAACTTCCGTCTTGTAGAGAAGGCACATAAACCGCTGGCTTTCGTAATCAACAAATGCGATCATCAGGACGCTGATTTCGAGCGCACTTTCAACCAGCTCAAGGAGAACTTTGGCAATAAATGTACGCTCATCCAGTTCCCGGTCAACGCCGGAGCCGGTTTCAACGCCGTGATAGATGTGCTGAAAGGTAAAATGCTCGTTTGGAAAGCCGAAGGCGGTGCTCCTGAGTTCAAGGATATTCCGGCTGAATATGCTGACCGCGTGGAGGAGATGCGCCAGCAGCTCCAAGAGCAGGCAGCCGAAGCGGATGAGACGCTGCTCGACAAGTTCTTGGGAGAAGGCCTGACAGACGAAGAGATCATGCAGGGTCTCAAATCGGTTTATGCGGACGGCTCGATGTATCCTGTGATCTGCTGCTCGGGTCTCAAAGACATGGGTGTACGCCGTCTGATGGATTTCCTCAATGGTATGGCTCCGAGTCCGGCGCAGTTCAGCTATCCGACGGTAGATGGTACGAAAATCAGCCCGGACGCTTCAGCTCCGACCAGTCTCTATGTCTTCAAAACTTCTGTGGAACCGCATATCGGCGAGGTGAATTACTTCCGCGTAATGCAGGGTACCGTACACAACGGCGATGATCTGGTGAACATGGAGCGCGGTTCGAAGGAACGTATCTCGCAACTCTATTCCGTTGCCGGTTCGATCCGTACGGCGGTTGACGAACTGGCAGCTGGCGACATCGGCGCTACGGTTAAACTGAAAGACACCCGTACCGGTAACACGCTGAATGTCAAGGATTGCGACCTGCAATATGCACCGATTACTTATCCGCAGCCGCGTTATCGTCGCGCCATCAAACCCGTCACTGAGTCGGACGCGGAGAAACTCGCTGCGCTCCTTACCCGCATGCACGAGGAGGATCCTACATGGATCGTGGAGCAGTCCAAAGAGCTTCGCCAGATGATTGTTTCCGGTCAGGGTGAGTTCCACCTCCGTACCCTCAAATGGCGTCTAGAGAACAACGACAAGATGCCGGTGGAGTTCGCAGAGCCTAAGATCCCGTATCGTGAGACGATTACCAAGGCAGCCCGTGCCGACTATCGCCATAAGAAACAGTCCGGTGGCGCAGGCCAGTTCGGCGAGGTCCATCTGATTGTAGAGCCGTATGAGGAAGGCATGCCGGTTAAAGAGACCTATAAGTTTGGTAATCAGGAGTATAAGATTTCCGTCAAGGACCAGCAGGAGATCAATCTGGAGTGGGGTGGCAAACTCGTCATCATCAACTCCATCGTCGGCGGCGCTATTGATGCGCGTTTCATCCCGGCTATCGTCAAGGGTATCATGGACCGTATGGAGCAAGGACCTCTGACCGGCTCCTATGCACGCGACGTGCGCGTTATCATTTATGATGGTAAGATGCACCCGGTTGACTCCAATGAGATATCCTTCCGTTTGGCGGGCCGTAACGCTTTCGCACAGGCCTTCAAGGAGGCTAACCCGAAAGTCCTTGAGCCGGTGTATGACTTGGAAGTGTTCGTTCCGTCCGATATCATGGGTGATGTGATGTCCGATATCAACGGCCGTCGCGGTATGGTCATGGGTATGGAGACCGAGAAATCCTTCACGCGCCTCAAAGCCCAAGTGCCTCTCAAAGAGCTCGCCAGCTATTCTACGACTCTCTCGTCGCTTACCGGTGGTCGTGCTACCTTCACGATGCAGTTCAATTCCTACCAACTCGTTCCGGCGGATGTGCAGGAGAAACTGCTCGCTGCTTATGCGGCTACACAGAGCGAAGAGGAGTAATCCGGATAAAAATAAGAAAAAAGTGGCATACACTATTGTGTATGTCATTTTTTTTTTGTAACTTTGCAGCCGGTTTGATGTTTGCGCATATAGGCGCAATGGACTGACTTTATAACTAACAACAATAAGTTTTTATTATGAAACCCACACACATTGAGCATTTGGGTATTGCAGTAACCTCTATCGAAGAGGCTGCTCCCTTCTTTGAGTTCCTTACAGGAAACAAGTGTTACAGTATTGAGGTCGTAGAGGATCAGAAGGTCCGTACGGCTTTCTTCAAGGTAGGCGAGGTAAAGATCGAACTTCTAGAGCCGACCAGCCCTGAGTCCACTATCGCTAAGTTCATCGAGAAGAATGGTGGCCGCGGCGGTGTGCACCACGTCGCTTTCAACGTAGACAACGTAGCTGATTGTCTCGCAGAGTGCGAAGCAGCCGGTATCCAGCTCATTGACAAGGCTCCACGCAAAGGCGCAGAGAACCTCATGATTGCGTTCCTGCACCCGAAGAGCACGAAGGGCGTTTTGACAGAGCTCTGCCAACAGCCGAAATAAATGAACAAATGAAAAAATGACCAAATAAGAAAATATCTTTATGGATCAAGCTAAATTAGACAGATTAGTAGAGAACCGCGCCAAGGCCATGGCTGGCGGCGGTGAGGCAGCGGTGGAGAAACACCACGCCAAGGGCTCATACACCGCCCGCGAGCGCATTAACATGCTGCTTGACGAAGGTTCATTCGAAGAAGTGAACATGTTCCTTACCCACCGTTGCCATGACTTCGGAATGGAGAAGAAAGTGTTCCTTGGTGACGGCGTGGCTGTCGGTTCCGGTACTATTGACGGTCGGCTGGTATTCGTCTTTGCACAAGACGCAACGGTTATCGGCGGTTCGCTGAGTGAGACCATGGCGCAGAAGATCTGCAACGTCATGGACCAGGCTATGAAACTCGGTGCGCCGATCATCGGCCTCAACGACTCGGGTGGAGCACGTATTCAGGAAGGCGCATGCGCGCTGGCCGGCTATGCCGAGATCTTCGAGCGTAACATCCTCGCTTCCGGTGTTGTTCCGCAGATTAGTGTCATCTTCGGTCCGTGTGCCGGTGGAGCTGTATATAGCCCGGCGCTGACCGACTTCATCATGATGACCGAGCAGAACTCCTATATGTTCATCACCGGTCCG
>CACYKR010000081.1 GCA_902774995.1 uncultured Bacteroidales bacterium
AAAAAGTGCGACCCTTTCGAGTCGCACCGGATTAAGGTATTATGTAAAAGTTTGCTACATCGTAGCCGTCAGGAAGGTAGCGTTGCCGAAGATGTAGAGAACATTTTCGGATGCAGGAACGAGGAGGGTCTCGCCTTGCTTGACATGAATGCCGTTGATATGCGCTTCACCCCACAGGCAAACGACTACCACAAAAGCGTCCGTATGGAGGTCAATCTCGGCTGCCACTTGCACCACTACTCTATTAACCGTGAAATAAGGACAATGAATGAGTTCGGAGTTGGGTTTGGTAGAATCATAGGACGTGCGGTACTCCGGCCATACCTGATAGTCGATCGCCTCTTTGGCTTCGGCGATGTGCAGTTCGCGCGGGTTTCCGTGCGCATCCTTGCGTCCGAAGTCATAGACGCGGTAGGTGATATCCGAAGTCTGTTGGATCTCTACAAGAAAATTACCCGCTCCGATGGCATGCAATCGTCCGGCAGGGAGGAAATAGAGGTCTCCTTGGTGGGACTCATGCGTAGCGATGACGTCCTGTAAACCCCTCCCGACCTCCCCATCAGGGGAGGAGACCAAGCGCTCGTAGTCATCGGGGGTAATGGATTTGCTGAGGCCGGAATAGATTTTGGCTCCGACATCCGCCTTGACGACATACCACATTTCTGTTTTGCCGGGGCATTTATGTCTTTTCTGCGCCATTTTGTCATCAGGATGCACTTGTACGGACAGATCCTGACGCGAATCAATGAACTTGACGAGCAATGGGAACTGATTGCCGAACTTCTTATAGACGCGTTCGCCTACAAGGAGTCCTTTGTATTTGTCGATGAGCTGGGCGAGGTTGAGACCGAGATCCACATCGCCGATGATGCCGCGTTCCACTGCTATGGACTCATGTCCCGGTACGGCACTGATTTCCCACGACTCGCCGATATTCGGCTGCGCGGTATATATGCCCTTGAAGGGCGCAATCTGATAGCCACCCCAGATGGTGGTCTTTAGGTACGGAGCAAACTTATATGGTTTCACTATGAATTAAAAATTAAAAATTACGAATTACGAATTAAAAATTACGAATTAAGTCTTTCTATTAGCTCAATACACATACGGGAGTTGTGGTAGGGGCATTTCCAGAAGCCGGCTTTGTCGTGGGTGCGGTCGGGGGTGCCGTCAGGGAGGACGGACCAGAACCATTCGCCGTTCTCGCGGTCTATCAAGCAGTTTTGGATATAAAGGAATGCTGTTTCTGCCAACTCAAGATTGATATTACTTTCTACAGGTTTTTCCCTTTGATACAGTTTCCATTGGTCGAGATATCCCACCACCGCCTCAGCAAAACACCACCACTCTTTTTCATCCATAATGCCCTCTTCCGCTGCATGCGCCAATGAATGAATGACCGGCAGGGTTTGATTCAGCAGAACCTCATCACCTAACACCTCCAATGCCTCATGCAGCAGCCATGCCGCTTCTATATCATGTCCGGGAGAAGTATGGGTGTTGGATGGTTGCCATTTCTCGTCAAAAAAGAGCATCAAGTGACCGGTTGCGGGGTCAAAGATACGGTTGGCAAAGATGTCAATAAGATTACAGAGTTGCTTTGCAACCCTCTCCTTTGTACCTTGTATATCGTCCCTTTGGACATTCTTTAAGACGCGATAAAGATTCGTGTACGCTTCGAGCACATGGAGATGGGTGTTCATGGTGAAGACACCGTTCTCGTCTTTTTCGGAGAGACGCATGTCAGCTATCGGCTGCCAGTCGCGGGTGAGAGCCTCCACATAGCCATTTCCACATTTACCCATTTCCGCATTTTCACATTTGTAGGCATGTGTCTCCAAATCCTCGAAAAGGCGGATGGCGGCATTGAGGGCTTCGGGGTCTTGGGTAGCGCGATAGTACTCCGCCAGACCGTATATGGCAAAAGCAATCGCATAGGTCTGTTTCTTGGTGTCCAGCGGGGTACCATCGGCATTGAGCGACCAATAGACACCACCTTGTTCGCGGTCTATAAACCGCTGCACGAGGTAGTCGTAGGCTCTTGCTGCCAGTATGCGGTAAGGTGTATTATGCAGCACACGCGCTGCCGCAGAGAAAGTCCACAAGATACGCGCATTGAGCACAGTTCCTTTCTCTGCATCCGGATGCAATACATTATACCCGTCTATACGTCCGTAGAAACCACCTTGCTGGTAGTCCACCATCCGTTCCTGCCAGAAACGCAGGATATTGGTTTCGAGCAGAGACTGCGCCTCGGCTCGAAGATTTACACATTTACTCATTTTCACATTTTTTCATTTCTTTGGATTTTGAGTTGGGCATCGATCTCTTTCATGCGTGCCGTAGTGAGGGGATAGAACGATACCACCAGCACGGCAATGATACTCACCGCAGCCGGTATGAAGGACATCAGGCATCGGAGGCAGAGGAGCGCAGAATCCGGCTGGGTGAAAGCTTCGCCTGTTTGAAGGTTTGAAATTGTTTGAGGGTTTGAGATATACCCGCAGGCGGCAAGGAGCCAGAGAGCCGCCGAACCGCCGATCGCACCGCCGAACTTCTGCGCCATGGAGGACGAGGAGAAGATAAGACCGGTGGAGGCTGTTTTATATTTCTGCTCGGCATAGTCGGACACATCGGCGTACATCGACCATACCAGAGGAGACATCACTCCCGTGAGCATGGAGATAAGTATCTGAGCGAGGAGCATGAGCCAGAAGCCGGTCTGTGAGACAGGAATGAAGAAGAACAGGACGGAGAGGATGCAGAGGGCGATATTGACGGCTATAAAAGTAGTTTTCTTGCCGAACCGCGCAGCCAAAGGCACACAGAGTGCGACACCGATCATGTTTGACACCTCGCCTATAGCAAGGAACAAGCCGGCGTAAAACAAGAACGACCATCGACCGATAGCCAGTTGCGCTCCGGCAGGTATGATGTCGGCGAAGTAGTAGGCTACGGTAGCACCGCGGACGGTACAGAAGAGATTGAAACAGAGGGCTGCACCAATGAGTATCCACCAGGGTTTGTTGGAAAGCAGTGCCTTGAAATCCGAACCGATGGAGACAGTGGAGACGGTCTTCAGTTCCTCTTTCGTCAGCAGGAAACAGCAGATAAAAAGGACGAAACAGGCAGCCGCAATGACTACCATCGCCCAGAACCAGCCCTGAGGCGTATTGTAGCCACCGAGGGCGTTGCAGAGCGGTTCCCATAGAAAGAGGGCGAGGAACGAACCTCCATAAGCGAAGAACATGCGGAAGGACGAATAGACCGTTTTCTCCTGCGAGTCGGCAGTCATCACGCCAAGCATAGCCCCATAGGGCACGTTGATACCCGTATAAACGGTCATCATCAGGATATAGGTGGCGTACGCCCAGACAAGTTTGGCGGTGTACCCCCAGTCCGGCGTAGTGAAAAGCAAGATACCTGCGATAGAGAAAAGCGGCGCCACAAAGAGCAAGTACGGACGGTACTTGCCCCAACGTGTTTGCGTACGGTCTGCCAGAATACCCATCATCGGATCCGAGACTGCGTCCCATATACGCGTGACAAGCAGGATAATACCTGCGTCCTTGAGCGAGAGGCCGAAGATATTACTATAGAAGAACGGCAGGTAATAGGAAAAGACTTTCCAGAACATCGACGAGGACATATCGCCGAAACCATAGCCTACGTGGCGAAACCACTTGCTATTTACGATTTGGTTATTTACCATTGGGTCATTTATTTAGACATTGAGGCATTTTTTGCGACGAGGGCTTTGATCTTCTCCACGGAAGCAGATGTCGTCAAGCCATCCTCCGGGGTATTGAGGCAGTAGTCAAGAAGCTGCTCCACGGTAGTGGTTGCCACATGCAATCTTGTATCGGCTGACGCATAGTAGATAAAGACACGGCGAGTGTCTTTGTCATTTGACATTTGACGTTTGACATTTGACATTTCCTCCACTATCCAGCCATTGGAGAAGGCGACATTCATGACATCGCCAATATACTCGTATCCTTCTGGCACGAGGAACCAGCCTCCGGGTCGGGCAATGACACGTGTGGGGTCATCAAGGGCGGTCATATACATATAGAGCACATAACGGAGCCCGGAAGCGGTGGCACGTACGCCGTGAGCAAGGTGGAGCCAGCCTTTGGAGGTCTTGATGGGCGCAGGTCCTTCGCCGTTCTTGACCTCATAGACGGTGTGATAGGCACGGGAGAAGATGATGCGTTCGTTGCGCACCTCGGCATGGGTGATGTCGGGGGTAAGTGTCCAGCCTATTCCTCCGCCTTTGCCGGTCTCAATGAAACCGTCCTGCGGACGGGTGTAGAGCGCATATTGCCCGTCCACAAACTCCGGATGGAGTACCACATTACGCTGCTGGCAGAGGGACTTAAGGTCATCGAGCCGTTCCCAGTGAATAAGGTCTTTGGTGCGGGCTATACCGGCAGCTGCAGTGGCTGCGGATGTGTCGAAAGGTTTGGTCTCATCATGGCGCTCGACGCAGAAGATGCCGTATATCCAGCCGTCCTCGTGGCGCGTGAGGCGCATGTCATAGACGTTCGTTGCGGGTGCGTTATTGCCATCAGGCATAGTGATTGGTTCGGGCCAGAAGCGCCAGTTGTCGATGCCGTTGGGCGACTGGGCTACGGCGAAGAAGGACTTACGGTCAGCGCCTTCAACCCGTGCTACGACGGTGTATTTGCCCTCAAAAAGGATAGCACCGGCATTGAGCACCGCGTTCATCATGATGCGCTGCATGAGGAAGGGGTTGTCTTGTTCATTGAAATCATAACGCCACTCCAACGGCGTGTGCTCCGCCGTGAGAATCGGGTATTGGTATTTGGTATAGATACCCGTCGAAAGTCGAAACGGGACAGAGCCTGTCGAAAGCCCATTTTCCGCCATCGGCTCATTGGGACGAGTAAGGAGTGCTTCGTGCGCGGCACGGAGAGAAGCTATTTTAGATTGGTAATTGGTCATTGGTGATTTGAGATTTGTTGGATAAAGGATTTGAAATCTTCCGCCTCAGCGGTGTTGGGTTGTGGGAGGAAATAATGGGTGGGTATATCCCAGGCGTTGCGCCAGACGAGGACATATTCGATGTCCGGATATTCGCGCAGGAGCGGCAGGAGGACGGTAGTGTACCAGTGAGGGCAGCGAAGCGCCTCACAGCCTGTCTCGGTGAACGCCAGACGTTTGCCGTGCTCCTTTGCCAGTCTTGCCGCAGCGTCTAACTGGCGGTGGGCACGATAGAGATAGTCCTCTGTGCCTTCGGCACCTCCGTGGTGATAGCAGTCGGTGCCGATGATGTCCACGTATTCGTCGCCCGGGTACCACTCTGCGGTCTCGCGGTATGCCCCTTCGGGCGTATCTTCATAGAGCGTCAGTTTGTCCGGCGAATAGGCAAAAACTAATGTACAAGGGGACAATGTACCATGTACAAGGGATAATTGTTCATCCATGATGGTACGTGTCCAACGCCAGAGGGCGATATAGTCGTCCGCCGAGCCGGCTTCGCGTCCCCACCAGAACCAGTTGCCGGACTGCTCATGCCAGAGACGGACGATGAGTTGGTCGGGTTGGGTCTGGAGTGCAGCTACTTGCGCCACGAAAGCCGCAGCGCGTTCTATCCACACCTGCATGGTGTCATGCACGGCAGTAGAGGAATCGACGATTTGCGCAAGGCAGGGTGTGGTGTCCCACGAGTTACCGCCTGTAAGGGGATTACGCGCGTGCCAAGAGAGCGTCACTTTGCCGCCGCGCTCGAACTGACGGGCACACTCCTCTTTCATGCGGGAGAACGGCACTGAGTCGAGGTTGCGGGAGTGGTTCAGTTCGATTCCTCCGATATCAAAACCGATAAGGTCGGGCCATTCGCCGGTCAGATCATGGATGCAGGAACGGGTATCGGCATAGGTGCTGTCCGCGAGGCGCTGCCAGCCGGAGCCATAAACCACATCGTCCTGGTGACCAAAAAGCACCCTTGTTTCTTGTCGCGAACAAGAAACGAAAAGTGACAAAGTGACAAAGTACAATGTACAAAGTAGTGTTCTCATTTTAGTTCAAAGATGCGGGAGGGGTAATCAATATTATATTCCGTGGAGAGGGGTATGTCCAGTCCGACGGACATGAGGTAGGCACCGGTGAAAGACTTACCGTCTAACTCGCAGGGTTCGCCTTCTCCCCAAGCGTTTCGGTCATGGTGGTAGGCTACGCGGATGTTCTTCTCATGGAGCGTATAGGTGCGGTCGGGATCGAGACCTGCCAGACGGATGCAACGGCTTGCCTGCTTCATGAAAGAGGAGAGACCATAGGCAAAAAGGACTGCATGATCTTTAGTGTCCGAGACGTACATGAGGGAAGCCACTTGCTGTTTCTCCACTACCGGCACAGGTTGGTACGGAGATACAAGACGGTACAGGTTGCCTAACTGGATGAGGGGGCGCAGTTCCTTATAGTCAGCGAAAGCGACGGTACACTGGGCGCGTTCTTCATCGGTCATGTGCGCCGGCTGGAGCTCCATACCGAGGCGTCCGGACATCGCTACATCGCAACGGAACTTGATAGGAGTCGTGCGTCCGGTCATGAGGTAGGGAGAACCGCCTATGTGCTGCGCCATGGCGTTGGAGGGGAAGAAATACGAGGTGCCCCATTGGATATAGACGCGCTGGAGGGCGTCGTTGTTGTCTGATACCCAGAACTCATCGAAATAGGGCATCAACCCGTAGTTGGCTCTACCGCCGCCCGAGGCGCAGTTCTGGATGACCACATTCGGGTACTTGGCGCGGATGCGTTCGAGGGTTTTGACCAGACCAAGGTGGTAGTCCACATAGAGGTTAGAAGTCAGACCGTATGCACTGTTAGACCGCTTCGCTGTTTGATCCAGATAGGGCGAACCGCAGTTCTGGATAGAGGCATTGGCATCCCATTTGATGTAAGAGATCTCGGGGTTATTGGTGAGCAGCGTGTCCACCAGATTGAAGACAAAATCCTGCACCTTGGGGTTGGTCATATCCAGCACGAGCTGGGTGCCGCCTCGTCCGAGTTTGAGTTCGCGGTTGCGCTCCTGCAGCACCCAGTCGGGGTGTTGTTCATAGAGTTCGGACAGGGTGTTGGTGGCTTCGGGTTCGATCCAGATACCGAACTTGATGTGGCGAGCCTTGGCGGCATCGGTTAGTGCTTTCAGTCCATTCGGCAGTTTGCGGGTATCGACCACCCAGTCGCCGAGGGCGGCATTGTCGGAGTTGCGCTGGTACTTACCACCGAACCAACCGTCGTCCATGACAAACAGTTCGCCGCCGAAAGTGGCGATGTCGTTCATCATCGCAAGGATCTTCTCCTCGGTGATGTCGAAATAGATACCTTCCCAGGAATTGAGGAGAATGTCGCGGGTGGCATTGCCGTTATGGAGCATACCGCAGGTGCGTGCCCAGCGATGGAAAGCGCGGGAGATACCACCCATGCCTTCGTTCGACCATGTATAAGCCAGATGGGGCGTAGAGAAGACTTTCTTCGGTTCCAATACATACTCGGACGCCATAGGGTCAATACCGGCATAGAAATGAAAACCTTTCTCGTCGGTAGCTGCTACACGGAGTTCGAAGTTGCCGGACCAACAGAGGGCAGCACCGAGCACGCGTCCGTAGTTCTCTTGGGGTACGCCGTCCGGCGAGATCATTACTTCGGGTGCGTCCAGATGGGCGTTTCGTGCGCCATCGGAGTTA
>CACYKR010000082.1 GCA_902774995.1 uncultured Bacteroidales bacterium
GAGAGATGCTCGAGTGGTTGAAGAGGCACGCCTGGAAAGCGTGTAAACTCCAAAAGGGTTTCCGGGGTTCGAATCCCCGTCTCTCCGCAAAGATTTTGCATCGAGTCGGGGAAGTAAGCTTGCTTACGGACACGGATAGAAACACACATTAACCGAAACACAAATTCAACAATAACTTAAATTAATTTTTATTCTCATGAAAAAAGTATTTGCAACCCTTACAGTGCTGGCTATGCTGACTTTCGGTAGCGCAGCAGTAATGGCACAAGAGGCAGCTGCTCCTGCTGAGGAGGCTGCTGTAGAAAACGTAGATGAAGTTGCTGCTCCTGAGGCAGTAGAAGAGGTAGCAGAGGCTCCTGCTGAGGAGGCCGGCGGTCTTGTAGCTCTTCACAAGACTTTGAAGACCAAGTTTATCGAAGGTGGCGCCGGCTTTATGGCTCTGACTCTCGTTACGCTCGTTTTCGGTCTGGCTCTCTGCATCGAGCGTATCATCTATCTCTCGCTCAGCAAAACCAACACCAAAGCCCTGCTGGCTAACGTAGAGGCTGCTTTGAAAGAAGGCGGTATCGAGAAAGCACTGGAGGTTTGCCGCAATACCCGTGGTCCTGTCGCTTCGATTTTCTATCAGGGTCTGAGCCGTTATGACGAGGGCATCGACGTGGTAGAGAAGACGGTTGCTTCTTACGGCGGCGTACAGCTCGGTCTCTTGGAGAAGAACCTCTCCTGGATCACGCTCTTCATCGCTATCGCTCCGTCTCTCGGTTTCTTGGGTACCATTATCGGTATGATCGAGGCGTTCGATAAGATTCAGCAGGTAGGTGATATCTCTGCTACGGTTGTTGCAGGTGGTATCAAGGTCGCTCTGTTGACTACCCTCCTCGGTTTGATTATTGCCGTTGTTCTTCAGTTGTTCTACAACTATATTCTCAGCCTCGTTGAGGGTCTGGTGAACGAAATGGAGGACAGCTCGATTAGCCTGCTCGATATCGTAGTAGAGTACGACGCTGCCCAGAAAAAATAATATAGGTACGCGTACGCACGTGAACCATAAATTTATAAATTCTGAGCAAATATGAAAGACTATAAATTATTACCGAAAATTACCCTTTGGAGCCTTCTGGCGCTGGGCATCGTGTTCATCGCGATGTTCTTCCTCGGCGGCTCGAACGGTAGTTTGGAGGTGGCCGGTGATTTCCTGGATATTCCTCGCTTCACCGATGCATTCCTCATCTGGAACTACATCCTTTTCGGTATCGTAGTTCTGATCACGCTCTGCGTGGTTGTAGTAGATTTCATCAATAACTGGAAATATAACCGCCGCAAAGCCTATATGACGCTCGGCGTTGTATGCGGATTTGTTGTGCTGGCATGCGTTTGCTGGTTCCTCGGTAGCCCGGAGAAAATCGACATCATCGGCTATGAGGGTACCGATAACGAAGGCTTCTGGGCTCAGATGTCCGACGCCGTTATCTACGCTTGCTACATCCTCGTTATCGCTACCATCGGTACGATGATTTGGGGTTATGTCCATACTAAAAGACTGAAATAATTCACATTTATCATGGCAAAGAAAGTCCCACAGATCAACGCCAGCTCCATGGCGGACATCTCGTTCCTGTTGCTGATTTTCTTCCTGGTTACCACCTCAATGGATGTGAACCAGGGACTGGCTCGCCGTCTGCCTGCTCCTATTCCTCCCGACCAGAAAGCGGAGGATAAGGATATCAACAAACGCAACCTCTTGGTAGTCAAGATTAACTCGGCTAACCAACTGATGGTACAAGGCCAGTTGATGGATGTGAAGCAACTGAGAGAGAACGCTAAGAAGTTCATTAAGAACGAAGAGAATGCGGACTACTATCCGAAACTCGTGGAGGAAGATTTTGGTGCTCCGTTCGGTGTGCTGAAATACACCAAGGACCATGTCATCTCCGTCCAGAACGATGTGGATACCCAGTATCAGGCATACCTCGACGTCCAGAACGAACTCGTAGCGGCTTATAATGAATTGCGTGAAGAATGCGCGCAGAAGTATTTCCACAAAGCTTACGCTGAACTTGAAGAGGACCAGCAGAAACGGATCCAGAAGATCTATCCTCAGAAGATTTCAGAGGCTGAGCCTAAAAATTATGGTAACTGATTATGGCAAAGATACGTAGAAATGAGAAACGTGAGATGCCGGCGTTGAATACGTCGTCCCTCCCTGATATTATCTTCATGCTGCTGTTCTTCTTCATGTCCGTTACGTCCATGAAAGAGGTCAGCTACAAGGTGCAGTTCAAGAACCCGCAGGCAACGGAGCTCACCAAGCTGGAGAACAAATCCCTTGTGCGCTATATCTACGTCGGTACGCCGACAGCAGAGTTCCGCAAGCAGTACGGAGCTGAGACGCGTATCCAGCTCAACGACCAGTTTGCAGAGGTGAAGGAGATAGGCGAGTATATCATCAACGAGCGTTCCTCCATGAAAGAGAGCGACCAGGGTTTGATGACTGTCTCCATCAAGGCCGATAAGGAGACCCGAATGGGTATCATTGCAGATATCAAGCAGGAGCTCCGTCGCGCTTATGCACTGAAGATCAGCTACGCTGCTACCCAGCGCACCAGTTACTAATAAGGCGTAGTTCCTTAACACAATGAAAGCCACCTTTCCGGGTGGCTTTCATTGTGTTGGACGGTCGGCTTACTGCAGCCGTTTTCCTGTTACTTTCAGTTCTCCTATTTGCAGGTATTTCTTGCCTTGCGGCTTGCCGTTGGAGTCGTACCAGGGCAGGATACGCAGATGCAGCGTCTGTCCGGCTGGTACCAGGATGGGTTGGTCGAGTTTAATGACGAGCTCTTTGTTCTTCGGCAGCGCCGTATTCTCATAGATAGTAGTCACGCCGCTGAACTCCTCGCCGAAACCGTAGTTGATATGGATATTCATGCCTGCGCCGCCTTTGGCTTTGAGGGGTAGGGTGATATGCTCGATGACGAGCCCTTTCTTCTTCTCCGCGGCGATGGTATATTCGATATAGCGGTTGGCTACCTCGTCTATCTCTCCTGCCGGCCATAGACCGCCTGCCGCTACATAGCCTTTCTTCCCGAGCTCCATATTCAGCATTCGTAATTTGTCATTCGTCATTCGTAACTCAACCGGCGTTCCCTTAAGGCGGCTTTCTTGCCGCTTTCCTCTATATTCTGCGCATAGGCGGTGTACTGCTCTTTGGAGGGGAAGAAGGTCCATGATTGCAGTTCGGCGAGCTCCGGAGCCTGGCTGATGAGTTCGTAGGCAAGCGAAGCGACAGCCATACCGCCGGCGGCGGAGGTGTGCGTTTTGTCGCCGCAGTTGAAATAGGTAGCCATGCAGAACTCCTTGCCGGCTTGCTCGAATGCCTCCCGGCTCCGCTCGGTCATGTCCAGAAACGGCGCGCCTGTCTCTTCCGCCACCTCACGCATGCACCGCACATAGTCCTTGTCCTTCGTACTTTGTCCATTGTCACTTTGTAACTTGTGTCTTCCTTCCTCGTTAATCCGGCCGTCCTTGCCGAAGTATGCGCGGCATATTGGACTCATCAGAACCGGCGTCACCCCCATCTCGCGTGCCTCGCGGATATAGGTCCGCAGGTATTCCTTGTAGGTTGTGTTGGGCTCTGTGCCGCGCATGTCAGTGAGTGTATCTTTGCCTTCAGCACGCAGTTTGGCGTTCTGAACATACACATCTTCTCCCTTGCATTTCTCGTCGTTGTGAGCGAACTGAATAATGAGGTAGTCGCCGGCGTGCATCTGGCTCTTGACGGACGGCCAGAGGTTGTCCGTCTCGTAGAACGTACGGGTGGAGGCACCGGATTTCCCGCGGTTGTTGACCGTCACGGAGTCAGGGTTGAAGAACGCCTGGAGGTACATGCCCCAGCCGCGTTTTGGAGTCGCAGCGGGTTTGTAATCGCTCATGGTGCTGTCGCCGATCGTGTGAACTTTACGCGGAGCGGCAGTAAGCGGCAAAGCCATCAAGGATAATGTACAAAGGAATAAAAAATTGTGTTTTGACATAAAAGTATCTGTTTTTAAGGTTGTACGAAAGGGTGAGAGAGTTTGTACTCGTGGAGGAGGGAGTTGAATTTCCATGCCCGGAGGGTAGAATAGGCCTTGCCGTTGGAGGCGATATGTTTTGCCGCTTCGTAATCCGCTTCCATTTGTGCTTTGGAATCAGGGTTGTTGAGAATAAGTTTGAGTTGGGTATTCGCCGCTTTGAAAGCCGTGGAGTTCCATTTCTGGCGTGGCGACTGGTTCTTTTGGTAGTTTTCAACTCGCTCACGGTAGAATGTTTTGCCTGTTTTCTTGGACTGATAGAAATAGCCGTCACTCCGGCCATAAGGCTTTCCGTGAATCTCATCAATAGAGGCTGCAGGAACAACTTGTGACATAAAATTTTGGTTGTTTTGGGGTCTAATCCCCGGTTTAACATCATTCATACGTAGGCTACGACTGTCGTTCGACCGTCGTTTGACCGTCGTTCGACTGTCGTAAATGCCACGAAATTTTGTACAAAGGTACAACAAATTTGGGACATATGCAAGAGGGAGAGGGGATTTTTGGGGTTTTTCTGGAAAATCCGGAAGATCCGGAGTGCGAAGGCTATACAGGATGTCGGGATTCAATCCCGACGCAATGGACAAAGTATTCGCCGCTCTGACGTGCGGCGCACCCGACAAAGAGAAGCCGGCATCCGATGCCGGGGAAAAGAAGAAACTTCTAACATAGTCGGACAAAGATTTATTCCACTCTGAATGCCGGTGCCATTAGTTCTTGTTCTTCGCGGGGGATGTGATAGTGCATAGCCCATTTGCGCCAATCAGTCACATGCCGTTTGATGGAATCAACGATTTGAGCAGATTCAGCAGCATCAATACCAAAGTACGGAGCGACATCAGTAGCCAGCTCAAAATCCAAAGCATTGGAATGTTCGTCAATATTAAGGCTTAATCCGGTGCCGTAATACATAGGATTCAAATCATAGGCGGGCGCAAGTCTCCAACCTTCTTTAGAGAGCAGGAAGCCGTGATTGCGCAGGTGGTCGTCGCAGTTGCTGATGGCGATATTAAAGACCAGCCGTTTCCATAGTTCCTCTAAGTCTTTTTGCGCTTGGCAACTGTTGCGTGCAATCCACTCGGCGAGCTCCAGATAAGAGCACCCATCCGTATGACCGTCATGATAGCCGAGCATAGTCATCGCAGATGTGAAATGAATACGTTTGTTGTCTTGCGTGCGATCAAAACGGCGTGTCAAGAATGACGCGTGTTGATTGAACCGGATGCAATCAAAATCGGCGACAGTAATGCCGCAAGCACGGGCTAATTGCATCGCAACCGCTTCCCATGCTCCTATATCTTGTCGATCGCTCTTACTCGGAAATTTGGCTATCCACAAGGAGCCATCCGGTGCTTGCACATTCGCTTTCGGTCTTGCTCCTCCTAACGAAGAACCGGGGGCTAATAAGATTTGCAGCCATTTGCGCATATTGGGGTCATCATCGTTTTCCAAATGCAAGCTGGCTTGTTCCAGTTCGCGCAAGGAAGTGAAAGGCGGTGTCGTATATTGCGAGTCATTATCAAGGAAAGGTCCATTAATATCTGTTTTCAGGCGTAGCGCACCCATACGCGTGCTATCACAAACTCCTAAGAGGAAGTCACTTTCCATGAGTGTTTTCCGAGGGCGTTGCTCATCTTTTGAGTGAATGGACTCTCTGCGTTCAAGCAACACTCGCCCCCATCTATCCGGAGCGGAGTCTGTGAAAATACCAAAGTTGGCCTTGTCATCCGCCAAGAACTGCCGTCCCCTGAACAACTGCAAATCCGGGTCTAACAAACGGCAATATGGAGTCTGTAACCACTCGGGCTCAAACTCAAACGAGAATATCTCCTTTCCACGTGAAGGTTGCGCAAACAGACGCCCCATTAGAACGGGTGTCTCTACGCGGAAATCGTCAAAATAGATGTATATCGTTTGCATAGATTATTTGGCTTTGGTCACGCGTTTAGAGATCGTTAGCCCTGCGTCTTGTAGTTTGCGGCCGAGGATATCATCTTGCGCAACGGAATGCAAATCCTCTTCCAAACCGAGCACTATGAGCACACGCAGGTAATAGCCTATCGCCACTCCCTCATCGCCGTTCTCTATCTTGATAAGGGTGTTGCGCGCTATACCGGCTCTTTCCGCCACTTGTTCAGAAGGCAAATTACGCCGTAACCGAGCCAAACGGATGTTTTCTCCTAAATCATGAAGTAATCTTTCGTGCTTAGGCAATAGTGCTCTTTTCATACGTGTATTTGTACTTAATGTTCAAAATTCTGCGCAAAGATACAACTTTTTGCGCATATATGCAAACATTTAAGCGAAAAAAATGTGATTAGAGAGTGTTTTTGCCCAATGTAAAGGACATATTTGTGCACATATTGTCCAATCCACGGTGCAAAGGTACAAAAATGGCTATCGAGCAGTTAAGAGAAAAGCCATGTAAAGAGGCAGTGTTAATACATTACCTGTTTGTCCGACATTGTAGTCTCCAAGTTTGAAAGCTTGTGAGATATGATACTATAAGTCTTCCTTTTAAGCGTGATTATGAGATTTTTTGGAACGACTTTTTTGTTCGTTAGTGTATTTTTTGGAACGACTTTTTTGTTCGTTAGTGTATTTTTTGGGACGACTTTTTTGCCGTTATCCGTATTTTTCAAGCGACTTTCGGCTGCAAAGGTACTGCTTTTTTTTGATATGTGCAAATATAATCAAAGATTTTTAGACAAAAGTAGAAAGACAATAGACAAAAAAATCTGCACTTTGGATGCAAAAAATATTTATATTGAACGGACGAAGGCAGAACGCGGCTCATAGAGCCGATGTCGGGATTAAATCCCGACGCAATAGACGAAGGGGTGAGAGGCGTTTCCTATCCGCCAAACTTGGCGGATGCAAAGGAGGAAACGCCGTTGTGATCATTTATCTATTCATGTCATCCATTTGCCAAAAGTAACCTTTGGATGAAGATTTTTATATCACCTTTTCAAGTAAAAAAGGAATTATACCTACATATGTCACTCCAGCATCATCGGTCCAAGGGAGAGTATAACCATCCAAAACCACTATTTTTCGGAACGAATCACGGGTATTTCGCAACGAGAAAGTCTCTTGCTCTCTCTTTTCCGGAGTGTCAATATTAAGTGCCGATTGTATATAGATCTGCTCAAAACCGGTATTGACGATAAAATCAATCTCATATTGGGCTTGCTGACGTTTACCATTCACCATTCTTTGTACTTCTACTACACCTACATCCACTCTATAACCACGACGAATGAGTTCATTATACAGCATGTTTTCCATCAAATGGCTTCGCTCTTGCTGGCGGAAATTAAGTCGCGCGTTACGCAAGCCTAAATCCATCGCATAGTATTTCTTAATATTCTCAAAATAGCGCTTTCCCTTAACATCATAGCGTTCTGCAACCGAGATAAGATAGGCATCCTCCAGATAACTTAAATAAACTTTTATAGTCGGATCAGTGGTCGGTAATGACATGACAGAAGTTATGGTATTGGCTAACTTATGCGGATTAGACAAAGAGCCTACAGACGAGTAAATAGCATCAGTCAAGGCATCAATTATGACATCGTCTTTCAAGTTATAGCGATCAACAATATCTTTCATATACACGTCTTTATGCAGGTTTGCCAAATAGTTCCGTTTCTCTTGTTCATTGGGCTCAAGTACTGCCAGAGGCATTCCACCAAAATTCAAATAAAAATCCAAAGCTTCAGCTTTTTCCAAACCCGCAAACGCATAGAATTCCGCAAATGAGAGCGGATAGACTTTTATTTCACTTCCGCGGTCCCGGAAATAAGTAACAATATCCGAAGAAAGCATCTTGCTGTTACTACCGGTTACATAAACATCCATATTGGGCTGTTTCCGTAGTCCATTTAAGACATCGTAGAAAGTAATATATAACGAATCCCTGTCTTCTTCTGCTACTCGCGATAAATCTACATTCGGAGCCAATACCTTGGAGCAGCGTTGTATCTCATCGATAAAGACATAATATTTACGTCGTTTTTTTTTACACTTAGCCCTCACATATTCTGACAAGACTTGCGGATTACGATAGGCTGCATTGGAGTCGTCCTCTAAATCTATCTCCACAAAGCAGTCTTCTGCTACTCCCTTGTTGATAAGAAATTGCTTATACAGACGGGACAACAGGTAAGACTTTCCGCATCTACGTATACCGGTGATAATCTTCACTTTACCATTCCAACTTTTGGCGTAAAGTCGTTCTACATAGTCGTTTCTTAGTATATCCATAACATACTATTTGGTTCAAATTTAGTTGCAATTGCAACCATTCTTAAAGCAAAATTCGCCGCAAAGATACTGCTTTTTTTTGAGATATGCAAGATTTGGGTGCTTTTTTTCGGCATAATCAGGCATAAATAAGCCACTTTAGGCCGATATAGGCAGATTTAGGCGAGAGAGGACAAAGAAAACGCCGACTGGCAGTCGGCACAATACAAAGAATCTTTTCCGCGGAATACCGCGGAGAACAGAACGAAGAAAAAGCGGCGTTTGGCAAACGCTTGTAACTGCCGAGAATATACGGCGGGATACTATCCCGCGTAAAAGAAGAAAGGGGCAAATAGAATAACGGACGAGCGGCATCCGATGTCGGGATTCAATCCCGACGCAATGGACAAAGTATCCGCCGCTCTGACGTGCGGCGCACCCGACAAAGAGAAGCCGGTAGCAAGAATGCCGGAGAAAAGAAGAAAGGGGCGAAAGAAAGGAATCCCGCTCGCGGAACTCGCGGGCACAGGACGCTGGGGGGCGATTATTCGGCAACAGAGATGCCGGGCACAGGAAACCGGGGGCGATTATTCGGCAACGGAGATGCCGAACACAGGACCCAACACGCCGCCGATCTCGATGTCCTTGCTGCGAACCATTAGACGGTGGAACGCATAGGACATATCTTCGCTAAAACGGTAGTCTTCTAACATAGTCGGCTACTGAAATATCGGCATTTGTGCTATGGCGTACAAAGGAATTACATCTACATGACGAACAGCGCCTTCCGCCATTTTGTCTTCGTAATCAAACTGCCCGAAATTCTCCAATGAGCATCGCAAGGCATAATTTAAGTTCTTCTCGCGCATAAAATTCCAAAGACTTCTCATTCCTCCCTGTGTCTCTGCTTTGACTTCGATTGGTAGTACACGTGCATCAAAGGGTTCCAGATAATCCACTTCTGATTGGCTGTTTTTCTCTTCCCGCGTCCAATAGTACAACTCATGCCGCAGGTTAGAGGGCCTGTTTTTGATAATCTCCAGACCTGCTATCATCTCTGAAATCTTTCCTTTGTTGACCAAATCGGTCTCAGAGGCAGTCAGAATATCCTCCGTAATCTGCCGAACCGAACCGAGCGACATATTCAAAAGCCGGAGCAAGATACCGCTATCAAACAATAATATCTTTTGATAGGAGCGATCCGCCTCGTCCCCTAATGGCAAACCATTAGCCGATGTACGCGTAGCAGGAATCAGCAGGCCTGCCATTATTAGCAAATCCAGTGCTTCACGCACTTTGGAAGCCTTTTCGCTTGATGCTTGCGTATAGACGAACTTATTGGTAATCTGTGATGCCGCACTACGTAATACCTGACGCAGAAGTACAGGGTCGACTTTCTTTTTATACTTGGCAAAATCATCCTCATAGGAAAGAATCAGTTCGTCCTGCAGTTCCTGACATTGCAAATAATCGCCTGTCTCATCCCATTTGCAGACGACCTCCGGAAGACCGCCAATCATGATATAGTTGCGGAACTGCTGCACCAGTTGTGTATAGAACACCGTGTTGAGCGGTTGCAGAGGCGATGATTTCTGGCGTTCCTCGATCAGTCCGGATTTCCCTGTCGCCATAAGGAACTCATCAAAACTCATGGGAAACATAAACAGCGATTTCATTCTACCAACGCCAAAAGTGGGTAGTTCGGCTAATGCAAATTCCAATAACGAACCGGCTGCAATCACATGTAACTGAGGATAATCCTCGGCAAAGAACCGCAGGCTAAGTATCGCATTGGGGCATGCCTGTATCTCATCGAAGAACAGCAATGTTTTGCCGGGTTGCACTTGCTTGCCGACCAGATTGGCTATTTGTGAGGCAATCACATGTGCATCCAAGTCGCCATTAAAGAGCGGATGGAAAGACTTTTGCTTATCAAAGTTAATCTCCACAAAACTCTCGAACTGCTCTCCCAAATGCCGGACAGCGGTTGATTTTCCTACCTGACGTGCACCACGTAATAACAAAGGCTTGTGGTTACTGCTTTTAGCCCACTCTAATAATGCAGCATCTATTTTTCGTTCTTTATACATTGTTTATAAGCGTTTTAATGTACCTTATCCGATAAAATCCAAACAAATAATTCGTTGTATTTGGACAAAATCCAAACAAATAATTTGCTATTTTCGGAAGAAATCCAAATAAAAATCGCTGCAAAGGTACAACAAATTTTGGACATATGCAAGAGGGAGAGGGGATTTTTGGGTTTTTTCTGGAAAATCCGGAAGATCAGGAGCGCGAAGGTATACTTGATGTCGGGATTCAATCCCGACGCAATGGACAAAGTATCCGCCGCTCAGACGTGCGGCGCACCCGACAAAGAGAAGCCGGCATCCGATGCCG
>CACYKR010000083.1 GCA_902774995.1 uncultured Bacteroidales bacterium
CCAAGGCGACCTCTCCAAGATCTCCGCCGACCAGGAGGCCTTCGAGGCACAGCGCTACTCCTCCACCGGCAAGCGCACCATGCGGGCCTACCTCTGGGCCGTCTGCGGCGCAGAGTACGACGCGGAGCACGCGTAAGAGCCCGACACCCCCCGACCCCCTCTCAGAGGGGGAGGGGAAAGCAGCCTACTCAAGAAAAACCGTCTTTCGGGGCGGTTTTTCTGTTTTTTATTTGCATATGTGCAGAATTTGTAGTACCTTTGCAGTCAAAATTAGCGTTATGAGAAAGAATAAGATTACCTATCTATCGGCTATCCTGCTGGCTGCCGCCGTTCTCACGGGCTGCAGCAGGCAGACGGAGCCCACGCGCGGCGGATGGGCGAAAGGAGCCGACCTGAGCTGGCTCAGCGAGATGGAGCATGACGGAGTGAAGTTTTATCATGTACAAAGTGACAATGTACAAAGTACCAAGGAGGGCGACTGCCTCGACATCTTACAGGAGCTCGGCATGAACAGCGTCCGCCTTCGCGTATGGGTCAACCACTCCACCCAATGGAGCAACATCCCCGACATGCTTTCCCTCGCTCACCGGGCCGCGGACAAAGGCCTGCGACTCATGATCGATATCCATTACTCGGATTTCTTCGCCGACCCCAGCCATCAGACCACCCCGGCCGCGTGGGCGGAGTACGGGTTCGAAGAGATGTGCGAAGCGGTGCGCAGCCACACGGTGGAGGTGTTGCAGGCGCTCCGGGACGAAGGTATCGAGCCCGAATGGGTGCAGATAGGCAACGAGACGCCCAACGGAATACTCTGGCCGATGGGAAAAGTGCACCAAGCAGAGGGCAACTGGGAGCAATACGCCGCCTTCACGCGTATCGGCTACGAGGCCGCCAAAGAGGTGTTCCCGGAGATCACCGTGATTGTCCACGTCGATAACGCCTACGAGCGGCGGGACTGGTTCTGGGAACAGATGGAGGCCTACGGCGGCAAATGGGACATGATAGGTCTGAGCCATTATCCCATGATGAGCGCCTGGAACGGCGGCAAGAGCTGGCAGGAGATGAACGACTCGGCAGAGGTGAACATCCGCCGGCTGATACGCGGACTGCACTGCCCCGTGATGGTAGCCGAGATAGGCACGTTTGCCAACGACACGCTCTCCGAGACCGTCATGGCGGATTTCGTACGCCGCGCTGCCGCTATCGACTCCTGCATGGGTATCTTCTACTGGGAGCCGGAGGTCTATGGCGGATGGCGCCCCGCGGAGTATATCCCCCTCGGCTGGGACAGCTATACCATGGGCGCCTTCACACCAGACGGACAGCCCTCCAAGGTAGCAGAGATACTTTTTGCGGACCCTGAATAAGCGGCTTGATGACCAAATCACCCGAACAAATAGCATTGGAGCGGCAGCAGGCGAAGCTGACCAAGCGGTTTCACAAAGCCTGCGCGGAGTACGGCCTTATCGCCGACGGAGACCATATTCTGGTCGGACTGAGCGGCGGCAAGGACAGCCTGGCGCTGACGGAGCTGTTAGGCCGTCGCGCACGCATACACGTACCTTCTTTCCATGTGAGCGCGTTACACGTACGCGTGAAAGAACGGGATTACCAGACCGACCTCGGTTATCTGGAGTCGTTCTGCGCCGAAGCCGGCGTGCCGCTTATCGTGCGGGACGTAGAGATAGGTGAGGAGACAAAAGATGAAAGCAGAAAGACAAAAGCAGCTGGGCAAAACCCCTGTTTCCTGTGCTCGTGGTACCGGCGGAAGACGCTCTTCAACGTGGCGCAGGAGTTAGGCTGCAACAAGATCGCTTTCGGCCACCACCGGGACGACCTGATAGAGACGCTTCTGATGAACCTCATCTACCAAGGTACGTTTGCCACCATGCCGCCTGTCCTCCAACTGGAGAAAATGCCCCTGCAGATCATCCGTCCGCTCTGTCTCATCGACGAAGCCGATCTGGTCACCTACGCCGAGATGCGGCACTACCGGAAACAAGCCAAACTATGCCCCTTCGAGCACGTCAGCGCCCGGGAGAAAGTCAAAGGCCTGCTCGCGGACATCAAGGCGCTGAACCCCGAAGCCGTGGACTCCCTCTACGGAGCCATGACCAATATCAAGGCGGATTATCTGCCAATTAATAATTCACAAATCTCGTGAACGCGCTTTATACTATCTTATTGCTTCTGGCGTCGAATGTGTTTATGACGCTTGCGTGGTACGGCCATCTGAAACTGCAACAGACCGGTTTCTTCACCTCCGCCACGCCGTTAATCTTCGTCATTCTCCTCTCCTGGGGAATAGCATTCTTCGAATACTGCCTGCAAGTGCCGGCGAACCGTATCGGCTTCGAGGGCAACGGCGGTCCCTTCACGCTCATGCAGCTGAAGGTCATCCAGGAGGTCATCACCCTCATGGTGTTCGTCCTCTTCTCCGCCTTGGCGTTTCATATGCCGCTGCGATGGAACCATTTCGTGGCCTGCCTGCTCCTCATCGGCGCCGTCTATTTCGTCTTCGGTTTCAAATAACTCTCAACTCTCATGTCTCCCTATATCCAATCCCTGCGTCTGCGTACGCTCCCCCTCTCCGTATCCGGCATCATCCTCGGCATGGGCCTTTCCGGAGTGTTCTCCCTTTCTACTTTTGTCCTCGCTATCCTGACCGCCCTCAGCCTGCAGATCCTCAGTAACCTGAGCAACGAATTGGGCGACGCGCAGAAAGGTACGGACTCCGACCAGCACGGACGTGCCGCCTACGGCTTGCAGTCCGGCACCATCACCGTCCGGCAGATGAAAGGCATGATTGCGCTCTTCGTCGGTCTGTCCGTTCTCTTCGGCACCCTCCTGGTCCTCTCCGCCTTCCGGCCCTTCTCCCGTCCCGGAGCAGAGGGATGGGGAGAGGTCTGCGTCTTCCTCCTCCTGGGTGCGCTCGCTATCGCGGGCGCCATGACCTACACCCTCGGCAAACACAGCTACGGGTATATGGGGCTGGGCGATTTGGGGGTGTTCCTGTTCTTCGGCCTGCTGAGCACCTTAGGCGGATATTACCTGCAGACGCAGACTCTGAACGCCGAGGTCGTCTGGTGCGGCATAGCTATCGGCCTGCCGTGCGTGGGGGTGCTGAACCTCAATAACATACGCGACATGCCTAACGACCGCGCACACGGCAAACGGACGTTCGCGAGCCTCTTGGGGCCCGTAGGCGGCAGGATCTACCACACCCTCCTGCTGGTCACCTCCCTGGCGGTCTTCGCGGCGATGGGTCATTGGTGGACGCTGGCGGTGGCTCCGCTGTGGGTGTGGCATCTGGCGTATATATGGCGTCATGAGGGAAGCGATTTGGACAGCCAGATGCCGGTGCTGATGTTCTCCACATTGGCCGTTGCATGCCTCGGTTGGCTGTAAAAAACATACAAAATGCATTTTTTTTGCATTTTTTTGCAAAAATATTTGGTCATGTCAAAAAAAAGCAGTACCTTTGCACCCGCTTTCGAAAAACAAGAAGTTCGGAGCAGCGATCTTTTACGTGATTAAAAGAGAAGTATGCGGAAATAGCTCAGTTGGTAGAGCACGACCTTGCCAAGGTCGGGGTCGCGAGTTCGAGTCTCGTTTTCCGCTCCTTTTTTTTTGCCCGGATGGCGGAATTGGTAGACGCGTGCGTTTCAGGTGCGCATGCCGCGAGGTGTGCAGGTTCGAGTCCTGTTCCGGGCACTCGCGCAGGTGGTGAAATTGGTATACACGCTACTTTGAGGGGGTAGTGGTCGCAAGATCGTGTGAGTTCGAGTCTCATCCTGCGCACAGAAGACAGAAGCATTTCCATTAAGGAGATGCTTTTTTTTGTATAAACCCTTGCGTATGTGCATTTTTTTTTGTAATTTTGCAGCCGAATTATTTTTTACAAAAATAAACCTATAAGATGAGACTCGTTTTTGCATCGAATAACGCGCATAAGTTGGCAGAGGTTCGGGAGATGATGCCCGCCGGAATAGAAATACTCAGCCTGCATGAGATAGGCTTCGAACAGGAGATAGCGGAGACCGGCTCCACCCTGGAGGAGAACAGCCTTATCAAAGCGCAGACGGTGTGGAACCATGTACCAAAGGACATCGACGGGGTGTTTGCCGACGACACGGGACTGGAGATAGACGCGCTGGACGGCGCCCCGGGCGTGTTTACCGCACGGTGGTATAGCATACCGGATAGCACAGGGCAGTGCACCGCCTGCACCGGCGCATTGCCGGAACAGGAAATCTTCCGGCTCAACCGGTTGAAGGCGTTGCGCGAACTGGAAGGCAAGCAGAACCGGAAATGCCGCTTCCGCACCGTCATCACCCTGCTCACCGGAAAGCCGGAAACGATACAGGTAGAAGGAGTCGTGCGCGGACGGATAGCGGAAGAGGAGCACGGCAAAGGCGGTTTCGGATACGACCCCGTCTTCATTCCGGACGGTTATGACAAGACCTTCGGAGAGCTGCCCGCAGAACTGAAAAACACCATCAGCCACCGCGCAAAAGCGTTAGAGGAACTGGTGAAGTTGCTGGATTGTTAAATTTTAAGCTGTCAAACTATTCATGAAACATTTACGAATTATACCCATTATCGCCTGTGTCTGTATTGCTCTTTCCGCCAGCGCACAACGATGGATATCCCATCTGGCGTATAACAACGTCACGCAGATAGCGATGGCACCAGACGTGGTGTATGGTCTGTCGGACGGCAGTCTGTTCAGCGTGGACAAGATGACGGAAGCCACCCGGAAGTATGACCGGCTGAGCAGTTCCGGCGCAAACTGCATCATCTACGACGAAAAGGGAGGACAGCTGCTCATCGGTTACAGCAACGGAAAGATAGACATCTTGGACCAACGCGGAGTGCATTATATCAGTGCGCTGTACGAGAAAGACATGACACAGCGCAAGACCATCCATAACATCACAGTGGACGGACGCACCGCCTATCTCTCCACCCCATACGGCGTGCAGACCATGGACCTGAGGGAACGCAAGCTGGTGGACAGCTACTGGCTACGCCCCGGAGGACAGGAGATAGATATCGAAGATGTGATCGTCACGAAAGACAGCATTTACGCCTTCAGCAGCGACAGTATGTTCTGCGCGGCGAAGAGTGACAACCTGACAGACTACAGCTACTGGAAGAGAGAGAAACGCTCCGCACGCCTCCGCCCCGACAGCGAAAAAGGCAAGCACTACCAGGACGCCGTCTCCCATTGGTACGCCGGTGGCTCCGAGGGCATAGTCCGCCAGACAGCCACCGAAAGGGTGACCTACAAACCCCAAGGCCCGCTCAACAATATGCCTTACCGCATCACCGCCGCGCAAAACCAACTATGGGTGGTACCGGGCGGACGTTGGGCAGCGCAGTATGAAAGGCCCGGCGTGGTCATGCATTATGACGGCTCCCGTTGGACGAATATACAGCATTCCGATATAGCAGCCAAGACCGGACTTCCGGTGCTGGATTTCATGAACGTGGCAGTCGATCCGCGGAATATACACCATTATTATGTCACCAGTTACGGTACCGGCCTGTATGAGTTTGACCATGATACGCTGGTGCGCCATTTTATCGCCGGCGAAGGGAACACAATGGTCTCTGCCACAACAGATCCTACGCGCTACACACGCATAGACAACGCCACATTCGATACGGAAGGTAACCTGTGGTTTCTGAACGCAGGCAGCCGCTCTCAGATACAATGCTTAGATGTCTCCGGTAACTGGCATGGAATAACCCTGACGGTCGATGGCAAGCAGTTCCCTGCGTACACCCCGGCAGAGCTGGTGTTGGATAATCATAATCCGAATTACAAATGGTTCGCCACAGCGCGTGTGAACACATGCGTGGGATTGCTGGACGACAGCGGCACACGTTTCGACGAGTCGGACGACAAAGTGGTTATCCGCGCCCAATGGACGAACCGGCAAGGCAGAAAGTTCGCTCCCGGTTTCATCTACACAATGAGACAAGACAGTCGCGGACGAGTATGGATAGGCACCGATCTGGGCGTAGCATACATCCCGCAAGAGGTAGATTTCTTCAGCTCTGACGCTATTGTCCAGCCGCAGGTAACAGATGAGAACGGACTGAATCCGATAGCGGAGGAGGCAGTCATATATGCCCTGTGCGAGGACAACGGAGGAAACATCTGGGTAGGCACCGAAAAATCAGGCGTCTATGTGCTGAACCCGGAAGGCACAGAGATCATCGCCCATTATACGACGGGCAATTCCTCCATGCCCTCGAACAATATGCTCTCGTTGGCATGCGACGGGAGAGGCTGTGTTTACGTAGGCACAGCAGACGGCCTGGCTCAGTACGACCCTGACGGCAGTGCGGAGAGCATCGGTCGGACGATAGATGAAGAAGGGAAGCAATTAGGAAGCCTGATGCAATGGAAACTGCATTTCTCATATCGCAGTCCGAATATGCTCACCGCTTCCCCGCAGCATATCTACGCAGTAGCTAACGGAGCGCTGTTATCCTTGGACAGAAACGATTACACACTTCATTACTGGGATAAATCGGACGGACTCAACGGCAGTTCTATCTCCCATATTGCATGGGATAATTACGGGAAAAAACTAATCATTGCCTATGAAGACGGCCGTATTGACCTGACGGACGAAAATGGCCGTGTGACCCAATTACCGGACCTGTATATGAAATCCGGCGCCATAGATGTCACCACCCATTGTATCACTCCGGGAAAGCATCACGCCTACATAGGTTCATCCTTCGGCATATTGGCTATCAACCCCCGCAAAGCCGAAATCAGCGACACCTATTATATCGGCGAACAAGCCGGCAACGTAGAGGTGAAAGAGATCATCGAAGCGGGCGACTCGCTCTATGCCTTCGCCAACGGCTATATGTATGCCGCAGCTTTGGCGGACAATCTGGTGGATTACCATTTCTGGCATCGCACTACGCTGCCGGACGGAGAGATGACACATGCCGGTATCTTCCGCGGGGAGCTGCATGTCCTGGTGGACAGCGTGCTCTATCACCGCGAGCAAGGGGAATGGGTGCAGGCCATGACGAAGAAGTTATCATGGATCCATGCCGGTGAAGGCCGGATGCTGGCTTATATCCTCGGGGAAGGGCTGTTCCAACTCACGGAGGAGTATGGTCTGGCAGGGCTTACTGATCGTTACATAGCCAACGACGCCGTCTGCAGCCAAGGCGAATACTGGATGGCGGAAGAGGGCTGGGGACTCATACGCCTCAGCAACGAGGGGGACATGTATTTCCATCCGGAGGGCCCGAACAGCAATTTCGGCTACTTTGTACACAGCGCACACGGAAAAGTGTACGCCACTATAGGAGGCAGATGGGCATCCCAGTTCTTCCGGGAAGGCAAGGTGAACATCTGCGAGGGAGGGCAATGGACAGCTATCTCCACCTACCAACTCATTCCGGCGGATGGGGTATGGCCATTCGACCCG
>CACYKR010000084.1 GCA_902774995.1 uncultured Bacteroidales bacterium
TTGCATTACCGCTCGGTGGATCACAAGCAAGGCGCAGCTCCTTATTTCCGTGAGTACCTGCGCGGCGTGCTGACCGCCAAAGAGCCTAAAGAAAGCGACTACTCGGAGTGGAACAAACAGCAGTACAAACTGGATCTATGGCAATGGGAGAACAATCCGTTGTACGGTTTTTGCGAGAAGAACCACAAGCCTGACGGCTCCAAATACGACATTTATCAGGACGGTCTGAAGATCTACACGACCATTGACTCGCGCATGCAACGCTATGCAGAAGAGGCCGTAAGCGAACATATGCAGGCGCAGCAGAAATCATTCTTCAAAGAGCTGAAACGCAAGAAATCGGCTCCGTTCTCTTCGTCTCTGACCCAAGAGGAAATCCAGGGAATCATGAACCGCTCCATGAAACAGACTGACCGTTACCGCAACATGAAGCGCGCCGGTGCAAGCCACGACTCCATTATGCGTTCGTTCAAAGAGCCGCGGGAGATGCAGGTGTTCACCTACGACCGCGGCATGATAGACACGACGATGAGTCCGTATGACTCAATCCGGTGGCAGAAAAGCTACCTGCGTTGCGGATTCATGTCCATGGATCCCCATACAGGCTATGTAAAGGCGTATGTAGGAGGACCTAATTTCGCTCATTTCCAATACGATATGTGCACCAAAGGCCGGCGTCAGGTAGGCTCTACCGTGAAGCCGTTCCTCTACACTTTAGCGATGGACGAAGGCATGTGGCCATGCGACAAGACCGTCAACGAACCAATCACCCTTATTGACGGCAACGGCGTCGAATGGACTCCCCGTGACACGCATGACAAGTACCGCGGCGACACAGTGACGCTAACTTGGGGTCTGCAATACTCATCCAACTGGATTTCCGCCTATCTGATGTCCCTCTTCACGCCGGAACAGTTAGTGAAGATGATGCAATCATTCGGAATACAGGGGCAGTTGGACCCCGTGGTATCACTCTGTCTGGGTCCATGCGAGGTAAGCGTGGAAGAGATGGTGGACGCTTATACGACGTTTGCCAACAAAGGTATCCGTACGGAGCCGCTGTACGTGACACGTATCGAGGACAACAACGGCAATGTAATCGGAACATTCACGCCTCGCACGCATGAGATCATCAGCGAAAGTACCGCATACAAGATGATTTACATGCTCCGCCAAGTGCTGGACCACGGCACCGGTGTGCGTGCCCGTTTCAAATATGGTATCACGGCTCCTATGGGCGGAAAGACCGGCACAACGAACAACAACTCTGACGGATGGTTCATGTGCTTCACGCCTTCTCTGGTCAGCGGAACGTGGGTCGGCGGCGAGGACCGCGGCATCCATTTTGACACCATGGCGGAAGGTCAGGGCGCCTCTATGGCCTTGCCTATCTGCGCTCTGTACATGCAGAAAGTGCTGGCCGACGAGGAATTAGGTTACAGCCCGAACGAACAGTTTGACGTACCCGCATGGTTCGACCCCAACGAAGGATGCAAATAAAGTGAAAAAAGTGAAAGGTGAAAATTAAGCCATACATATTCGTTATCCTTTGTTCTTTCAGCGCAGCTATCTTCACTCCCCTGCATGCGCAGCTGAATACCGACCGTATTACGGCGATCGGCAGGAATGCTCTGTATTTTGAGGACTACGTGCTCTCTATACAGTATTTCAACCAAGTAATCCGGCTCAAGCCGTACCTTGCCGAACCGTATTTCTACCGCTCGATAGCCAAGATACAACTGGAGGACTATCAAGGCGCACTCCGAGACTGCAACGCCGCCATAGAACGTAACCCGTTCTCGCCGGGTTATTACTACACCCGCGGGTATATCTACCGCCAGCTGCATCGTCTGGAGGAGGCGGAGAACGATTATACAGAAGCACTGTATTTCTCCCCGGAGAACAGGACCTATATCTTGTTGCGTGCAGACACGCGTGCGGAGAACAAGCAGTACGACGCGGCATTGGAGGATATCGGGCAGCTGCTGAAACGCGAGCCGCAGTCTGCGTCCGTATGGGGCGAGAAAGGACATATCTGTATTCTGAAAAAAGACACGCTTTGCGCGTTAGAGGCTTTTGAAGAGGCCGCCAAATACGACAAGACCAATCCCGCAGTATGGTCTGCGCTGGGCGTGACGAACCTGATGATGGAGCATGAAGAGGATGCTTATGTACAGTTGACACAAGCTATCAACCTCGGTTCCAAATGGGCGGGCGACTACATCAACCGCGGTGTAATCCATTATCACCGGCATAACTACCGCGGGGCACTCTCGGATTACGACCAGGCGGTGAAACTGGCGCCCCGCGACGCCGACTGCTATTACAACCGCGGTGTGCTGCGACAAGAAGTAGGCGATTACAACCGTGCTCTGGAGGACTTCCACACGGCCATCGACTTAGCCCCCGACCGGACGGAGATGCGCTACCAACGCGCATTGGTGGAGATGCAGCTCAAGCAATGGAAAGCCGTCATCGCCGATCTGGACACTTTGATAGCCCGCTATCCGTATTTCCTACCGGCGTATTACATGGCGGCACAGGCTTACACGCAACAGGGCAACACCGCCACGGCGTACCGCTACCGCCAGAAAGCGTACGACCTGGAGCAGCGCAAGGACGAGATCCAGTCGCTGCAATCCGCACAGCCCCATACAGATGTGACCATCGCGGAGGCACAGCCGCAGAAGAAAGACCGGCGCAAAGAGTTCTCCGCCTCCACCGCACAGAACCGCCACGACATACCGGACGAAGAACAGAAATACGACTCGGAGACCCGCGGCACCGTGCAGAAACGATACCAGGATGTAGTGAACGAAGCCAATATCGTGCTCAGTTATTACAGCCAGGACATGAGTCTGAGACGAACCAACTACTACCATCCAATAGTAGATATCATCAATAAAAGCGGGGTGCTTCCCGCCTCCTTGCGGTTCACGCCCCAGGAGCTGGCATTGACGGCGGAGATGGTCGATTTCCATTTCTCGGAGATTACCCGGCTGTCCCGCATGATCGATGAAGCACCCACCGCAGAGCTGTGTTTCACCCGTGCGATTGAATTTGCTATCGTACAGGATTATGCAAGCGCCATAGACGACTGCACACGCGCACTCAACTTCGAGGAGACGGCTCCTGAACTGGCTACGGTAATCACTTTCTGCCGCGCCAACTGGCGGTACAGACTACTGGAGTACAAACGCGCCACGGGCGAACAGGAGAATACCGTGAATATGGATTATGACATCATGCTGCGCGATTACGACCAGGTCATCCGCCGCCAGCCGGACTTTGCGTTTGCATACTACAACAAAGCCAATATCCTCTGCGCCCAGCGGGAATGGAAAGATGCCATCGAGTATTACACACGTACCATCCAGATAGACCCGGATTGCGCGGAAGCGTACTTCAACCGGGGACTGACATATGTCTATACCGGCGAGAATGAGAAAGGTCTCTCGGATCTCTCCAAAGCCGGAGAACTGGGCATGTATCAGGCCTATAACATGATCACGCGATTCAAATAAGGAGAAAAGTGAAAGGAGAAAGGAGATATAATCGTCAAAAGTGGCTGTGGGTAACGATTCTTTGCATTATGTGTATTTCGGAATGCCAGGCACAACTGCTCTATGAGATCAGCGGCAAAGGTGCCCGCCAGAAATCCTACCTGCTGGCTACCAACCGGTTTGTAGAGATGCAATTTATAGACACCATTCCGAACGTGTTCAAATGCTTCAGCCGCTGCAACCGCGTGCTGACGGAGTTTGCCATGCAGGACTACGAAGCCCTCTCCGCTTTGCGCCAAGCCGCCTTGCTCCCCGACTCTATCAAACTGAGTAATTTCTACAGCGAAAGCGAATATCAAGAGATAGACAACAGCCTTCGCATTAACATAGGAATGGGCATGGATAAATTATGCCGGATGAAGCCATCGTATCTGACAGAGCTTTTCCGGACGGAATTGATGAAGCAATGGATGCAATACGACGAGAAGAAATCCATGGAGAGTTTCTTCGAAGCGGTAGCGGCAGAAAAGGATATTCCGGTAACGGGATTGGACAATATAGGCGAGACGATGTATATGCTTTTTGACCGTGAGCCGTTCGAATGGCAATGCCGCGAGTTGCTCAAAGTAGTGGAATATCCAGAGAACGAAGTGAAACAAGAGCGGGCCATCCAAGCCATGTACCGCGACGGACGGCTGACAGATATATCCTACCAAGTGGAAGGCCCGAACAACAACACCTCAATATCCTACTCGGACTACCAGGTCTATTGCCGGCGGAACGAACAATGGGTGAAGCGGCTGCAACCGTATCTGAGCAAAGGCGGGGTGTTCATTACGCTCAATGCCATCTATTTAGGAGGCGACAAAGGACTGATTGCCCAACTGCGCACAGCCGGTTACCGGGTGCGCCCTGTGAACAGAAATACAAAAATCAAATAAGGTAATATGAAAAAGATGTTATGGATGTGCGCAGCACTTGTGATTGCTGCCACAATGAGTGCTGCAGAACGCGGCAAGTTCATCCACGTGGATGCTACGGTCAACAAGAACCTCAAGCCGCAACTAGCTTTCAGTCAGAAGAAGGCGGAAGGGCAGGAGGTCACCACCCTGCTGGTTCAGACAGTAAACGTAAACGGTTATAACGAGTTCACCGACGCATCGCGGGTTCTGATGCGTTTTACGGACGGTAAGATGGTCCGACTCACCCGCGTCCCCGGCTCGGCCGTCAGCACACGCAAGTACAGCAAGAAAAACGGCACTGCTACCATCACATATTACGAAACCGTGACGGAATATGAAGTTTTGCCGGAGGTGATTGAAGCGCTGGAAGCCGGTACCGCCATCATCAAAGTGCGCATCGTATTCAAGGAGAACGAGTCAAAAGACTACGACATAGCCGAAGGTTACCAGCCGAAGATGGCAGCCGATTTACTGAAGTCCTATAACGAAGCCGTTAGCAAGAACCAGAAAGCTAACAGCGACATGAGCGATGCGGATTTCTAAACATCTCATAGTCTTAGGGATACTGTCCCTGCTCCTCTGCCCCGCCAAGGCGCAGATCGGCATGCAGGAATTAGGTGATTCGCTGACGGTCTATACGGGTTTCTCACCCGTGTGGGCTCCTGCCGTGCGGGTAAAGAACCTGCGGGTGAACGGCAACAACGTGACGGTCAAAACGAATACCACGCTCCGCGACGTACGATGGACACCTGAGAGCGTGGCTCAACTCAAACGCAAAGTCAGTCGGTGGGTACTCGGTCATGAGAAAGGCAAAGTAACCATCCAAGCAGGCAGAACGAATATCGAGGAGCTGGTCACCGAGTGCGCCAAGAACCCGGGGAACGGTCTTTACAAACAAGCCGACCTGACTGACCGGCAGATAGTACTCTACCCCAGCCATGGTCTGTATTTCAACCACAAACGCGACGAATGGATCTGGCAACGCGCGACCCTCTGGACAACCGTGGAGGATTTGTACAGCCAAGAATACGTACGTCTGATCAGCAGAATGCTGGAGAACGCCGGAGCTACGGTGCTCTCCCCCCGTGCCGGTCTTGAGCAGCAACAGCCCGGGCTTTCCGGCATGCCGCAATGGACAGAGGGCGCACGATACTGGCTGAGCTCGCAAGGAGCAGACTCAACGCTATGGAATCTCTATGAGGGGGACGAGTACAAGGACGACATGAAATGCCGTGCCATGTGGGTCAACTCGCTTCCGGGGAAGATTGACTTGTGTCTGGCTCTGCACACCGACGGTCTGGACAGCGGCAATGACAGTACGATTGTAGGCACGCTGGCTATCTACACGGCGAAAGACGACGAGGGAAACACAAGACTGCGTGACGGCCGTGACCGCGAGAAGACCAACCGTAATCTGGCGGACCGGATACAGACACAAGTGACGCAGGACCTGCGGGCTGTAGCACCGAAGTGGACCAGAAGGCAGCTCAAAGAAGCCAATTACTGCGAGAGCCGTGTGCCGGTAGTACCAAGTATCATCTTAGAGCTGCTGAGCCATAAGAACATGGCGGACATGCGCTATGGTCTGGATCCCGCTTTCCGGTTCAAAGCTGCGCGCGCGGTATATAAAGGTATCCTACGTTACCTCAACGGCAAGTCGGCAGTCATACAGCCGCTCCCCGTCAAGGATTTAGGTATCCGGTTCACACCCGGCGGCGATACTACCGTCAAAGGAGAGTTGAGATGGAGACCAGTCACGGACACGCTTGAGCAGAGCGCAAAACCGGCTTATTACATGGTCTATATCCAAGCCAATGACGGCGAATGGGACATACAGCAGGTAGAGAATGACACCATGCTCACGGTAGAACTGCAACGCGGCGTGAAGTACGACTATTATGTAGTAGCCGGCAACGAAGGAGGTCTCTCTTTTCCCTCGCCGGTGATTAGCGCATATCGCGCCGCCATGCCGGACGAAGCAGGAAATAAGACTTTTGCACTGGTGGTAGATGCGTTTGACGAAGTATATGGCGTAGAATGGTTTGCCGACTCCGCGTACGCAGGTATCGTACCGGGTTCGTACGCCTGCGAAGACGGTTTCTCCTGCGCGTATATCGGTCAGCAATGGGACTACCGGCGCAACAGTGTCTGGACGAACGACGACAACTGCGGATTGGGAGCCTGCTACCGTGACCATGCAGGCCAACTGACAGTAGGCAACACGCATGACTGGAGTTCTCAGCACGGATGGGAATTGCGAAAGATGAAAATCTCTTACGCCTCCTGCACGGCAGGCATGACAGAGAGTTACCGGCCGCTGAGTACCGATATCCAACTGATGGATGTCATCTGCGGCAGGAACCTCACGCCTCTAAGCGCTCCGCTACAAGCCACGCTCTCGGGGTATCTGGACCAAGGCGGACGCGTACTGCTCAGCACAGACCATTTCAGCGCAATAGACCCCCTATGGGCAAAGAAATATCTCCATGCGTCCGCCTACGCGGCACAA
>CACYKR010000085.1 GCA_902774995.1 uncultured Bacteroidales bacterium
ACCAAATGAGTATCCAAGCTTCAAAGGGAGCAGACAACCAAGCCAACGGTCCGAGACGCGTAATCAGTCTGGGCGATGGCGGTACCCTTACTGCTGAATGGCAAACAGGCGATGTGGTAAGCGTGTTTAATCTTACCAAATTACAACAGCTTGAAGGCGTACTAAGAGCACAGAGCAATGGCGTAAACACCCTGCTGACCGGTACTCTGTCCGGTACGGTCGAGGTAGGTGACAATCTGCAGCTCAGATATCAGACAAGTCACAAGTACAATCCAGAATATAAAAACCAGAACGGTACGTTAGAGTATATCTCTGCCAACTGCGATTATGCGACCGCAACGGTTACAGTAACTGCGGTGAACGACGGAGTTATCACTACGGACGCTGATGCTACTTTCCAGAACGAGCAGGCTATCTTCAAGTTCACGCTTCTTAACAATGCAAATGGCGCAGAGCTGAATGCAACGGAACTTATAGTTAATGTAGACGGAGACACCTATACGGTTACTCCGGAATCGGCAACGAACGAGATGTATGTAGCTATTTCTTTTGAGCCCTATTCTGGACCTCGGACAGTAACTCTGACGGCTACTGCGGCTGACGGTACTTATACCAAAGCAGTAACAATTGAAGATGATGTTCTGGCAAACGGTCAGTACTACCGGATCACCGTGAGCATGACCAAACAGACAGCTCCTGCATATAAGGAATATGGTCCGTTCTCTGTATCGTCCACCCAAAGAGTCAATTTCGCGCAGGGAAACTTGAAGTACACCAAGTCAACCGGCAAATTCGAGTTTATGACCAATCAGTATGATAGGGTGGAGACTAATAATCAGAACGTAGGTAATGATTATGCTAATCAGGGAGTAATAAGCCTCTTCGGTTGGGCAACGAGCAATATCAACACTCTGAAAACCAATACCTATTATTTACCGACCAAAACCGATGAAACCGGTATGCTTTACGGTAGCGGTATCAAGACTGCTAATGTCAATTGGAGTGATAATGAAAATGAATTTGCCAATTACGATTGGGGAGCGAACACGGGTGATCTCGGTACCGGCTGGCGTACGCTGACCAAAGACGAATGGGTGTATCTGTTTGAAAGCCGTACCGGCGATGAGGCAGCGACTGTAAATAGTGTAGCCGATTGCAGATATACAAAAGCTACCATTAATACGGATGGGACAGCAGTAAAAGGTATTATCCTGTTCCCTGATGGCGGTACTTTTGCTGCAAGTGAATTTACTGCGGTAGGGTCTCCTAATACAGGAGATGCAAATTATACGACTCAATGTACTACTTTACAATGGACTGACTTGCAGACCAAAGGCTGCGTCTTCCTTCCCGCTGCGGGCTTCCGCGATGGTACGGGTGTGTACAGTGTCGGGTCGGACAGCTACTATTGGTCTTCCACGTCTTACAGCGATGAGCAAGCGTACAGCGTGGGCTTCAATGGGATCGTAGTGACTCCTGATAACATCAACTATCGGTTCGGCGGTTACTCGGTGCGCCTGGTTAAGAACGTAGAGTAGTCAAAAACTGAACCAAATAACAAAAATTCCAAAGAAAATGGCATACAGATTTGTGTATGTCATTTTTTTTGTGTACCTTTGCAACCGAATTAGTGGGTCAGATTAAAGGGACAATTTTTCTGCCTCAACAACGACCTCTTTTCGCAATATCTCCTCTATGACTACAGTATATTTCATTTGTTAAATTCTTCTCTTTCACCGCTTTTTTTTACGCTGCTGAGCTCAGCTATTTTTTATGGTCACAAATTGTGATATCAAAGATCTTACATCTTACTCAATAATTCATCGGTTGGTTGCTCCAGTTTGACGAAGCCGAACCATTTCTTGCCAAGGTCTTTGAGACTTGCGCCGATGAGATAGACGGTATCGTCAATGCACAAGAATCGGTCATGTGCGCGGTCAAACTGCTTAACCTCAATGGGCGAGTACTGCGCATTGTGCTTCTCAAAATCAAGCGATAACTGACGCGAGATATTCTTGGTATAAACAACCGCTTCCACGCCTTTGTTCCGCTTATCCAACATCGTCAGCACGCTATCGTCCACATAGTTATCAATCAGCACAATGCGTTTCTTGGCTTCGCGTATACGCTCGGCAACAAAGGTATAAGCATCAAAAATCTGACCGTCATAGAAGATACCCTTTTCCGGCTTCTCCGAATGGTCATCCAAGCGACGGAAGACCTCTTCGAGTTTTTTGTTATTCTCAGCAACTTGAGTAGTGAGTGCTAACTGATTGCGTTCTACAACTTCCAAGCGTTGGAACACCTGCGCCTGCGAACCGATAAAATGACGCATGGCATTAAACGCACGCATGATATGGATGTTAGTAGCAATCGCCATCGGCGAACGGAGAACACTACTTAGCATAGCTATACCGTTTTCGGTGAAGGCGTAAGGGAGGTACTTTAGATGACGACCGCGCATGTCTATGGTCGCATTTTGCGACCTTAAAAAGTCATCCTCAGTTTCTATGGTCGCATTTTGCGACCTTAAAAATTCATCACTTGAGGTTGCAATTTGCGAGGACATGTCTTCATCGTAATTGGATATCGCAAATTGCGACTTCCAATTTTCAAACTCTTCCTTTGTAAGTTGAAACATAAAGTCTTCCGGGAAGCGCTCTTTATTACGTCTTACCTGTTCGTTCAGTCGTTTTGTCTCTACTCCATATAACCGTGCCAAGTCGCGGTCAAGGATCACTTGCTTGCCACGGATGGAAAGGATGAGACTTTCTATTTGCTCCACCGATTGGATGGCGGCTGCCTCTGCTTTTACTATGTCGTTCTTTTTAGCCATGTCTTAGTTTATAACTGGTCACAAGTTGTGACCGATTCGTTTGATGCACCCAACTCGGGTGCAAAGGTACAACAAAAATTGCACATATGCAAGGGGGAAGGGATTTTTTTGCAAAAAAGTAGTGTTCTCACTACGTTTTTTTGATGATTATATAGAGCACTCATGCTCGCATGAAGGGAACTGCATAAGCGTCAAAAAAGAGAGGGCTCAGCCCTCTTTGAACGTAGTGAAATAAGAAATAAAATTGATTTTATTTTGCCATTTGCAGGATTTTGCGAAATAATCGTGCCCTCGTGGCTAAGACGAATTATTGTATCTTTGTGTGGATTTTGGGGATGTTTATGCGGAAAAACTTGTATAATTCAAAAAAATGTAGTACCTTTGCAGCGGAAAAGTGTAAAACGGAAAGGTGGGGGTTGCAGGGGTAAAGGACAGGGGAGTGATGTACCGGTGACGTAGTTTATATGGTCTAGGTATGGTCTAGGTATGGTCTAGCTCAGTATGCATCCACAGAGGCAATTATATATTCTTAATACTGATGCATCAAAATTAAACAAAAACCCACTACTGTCCACTAAAAAAAATAAACAAAAACCAACAAAACCCTTTGAGTGCTTTAGAAGCGATGCTCCTTATCCTAAATGCTACTAAAAACTCCTTGCAAGCAAGCTTCCAGATAGTTTTTACTACCAATTTGGCAACTCTGCGAGTAAAAAGCACTCAAAGACATAAACCTAAAAAACAATTCATTTACCATTTGGTAATACTATTTGCCATTGTCCTCTTTTACGTCCGTTCCGGCGAAGTAAGATTCCTGCCTCCTGAAGAACAGATGTATCCGTACGAATCGTTCGATCAGAGACTCGCAGCCGTTTTCCTAAATCCGCGTTTGTTATTAGGAAATTATCGGCTATCAGAAGCACTATATCCCGTTGTCTTTCTGTCAGTTCCGCATGTTTCTCTTTTAGGAAATCTTTTAGGAAAGTCTTTTCCGATTCGGTAAGACGAAGCGTTGTCTCTTCCCGTGATGAAGCATGCATGCCACTGAAAGTAAGTTCCGTAAAATTGATTTGCAGATTATCCTCTAATTTAGGCAGTGTACGGAACTTCTTTTTCCACGCATCCACCATTGTAGGGAAACCGGTTCCGAGGTTTTCTCCCAGTCCAATCATACGCAGCATGTTCTGCATACGCGGATTACGGGCACACGAGACACCGCCTTGATATACATTCTCTATGGGCAACTTGACAGTACCCGGATTAGAGAAGTAAAAGCCGTCATCCCGTTTCTCGGCACGCAGGACACCTGTTGTCATAAAATCAGCATGGATAATCATGTTGGTAAGAGCCTCGCGAATCAGTTTGTGCAAGGGCGTGTCGTCGTTACGCTGCATTCCTTCGAGTACAAATGGCCTTGGCAGGTCGCTCGTAAGGCGTGGCAGCACACGTTTGATAAACTGGTATATGTTGTTCTCCCATGAGAAATCATACGTCAATCGGTCCGAATAGCGCATGTCTCCTGCCAGATTAGTCTTATCCACATAGTCCAGGCGGATATTGTCAAACCGCTCCCGGATAGGCTGCCCTTGACCGAACATCAGCAAACCGGCTGCCGTCAGACCTTCCTCCCCCGATTCACGGTCGATGACATATCCTCCCAAGCTGCAAAGGAAGTCCTTGTCATTATACTCATTGAGGAGGTGTCCCGGATTGCGCACCTCGAACACCTGGCGATAAGCGCGTAACGTCTCCGCATCCAAGTCACCCATGTAATAATGGCGTAACAAAAGCCCGTCATTGCCTTCATCGCTTGCATCGCGGAACATGGAAGATATTTCTCCTTTGGAACAATGATAGTCGCCCTCATGGTTGCGGCGGAATGCACCCTTTGCCGGGTTGCCATTGATATACACAGGCCGCATGTGGTAGTCCGCGCGGGGTACATGGATGGCAATAATGTCTTTACCTTCGAGAGTGATTATTTGCACATCGTCGTCCGTGAGCAGATTGATATTGACCTTATTCGGGTCGTTGGCAAGGTTCCAGAAGTCCGTAATGAGTTTGTCGGGAGTAGCGACACCTTGGATGGTGAAGCGTTTAGACGGGTCGGTCTCCGTGCGGTGCTCCTCGACACCCAACAGGATATAGCCGCCATACGAATTGGCGAACGCGGAATAAGTGTCCCAAAGGCTGTTCGGAAGACGGTTCTCACAGCGCTTGCATTCAAGGGTGAGATGCTCGCCCTTTGAGAGTAAGTTGCGTATGTCGGTTGCGGTCAGCATTATATCATTGATATAAAAAAGTGTGCAAAGGTAGTAAAAAATTGTGAGATATGCAAGGTTTTAGGCTAAAAAAAATAGAAAAGGGCAAAGATTTTTCGTTTTCGTGCCGCTAAGGCGCGAGTAAGAAAAAAAAAGTCTTTTCATAATTTAAATGAATTTAAATTTTGGAGCTTCGGCTTCGTCGAGTCGGGTAAGCAAGCTTACACTCGACTTGCACGCACCTTCATTGTTTTTGTTTTTAATTGTTAAACTTGTTGTTAATTTATTTTGTTGTTTGTTTGTTGTTGTTGTTTTCCTTCAGTCAAAAATTATCAACAATTATCCAAAAATTTCTTTTATCCGTTTAATCTGCTTAATCTGTGGACAAAATAATTTTCTCATAATGTTTTGTTGATTTAGATTGTTATTGTTGTTATGAATCTTAATAATCGTATATCTTTTGGAGGCGCACTCAGTGAGTATTACCTCCGATGAAAGTCCGATAAACCTCCGATAAAAGTCCGATAAAAATCCGATGAGGACAAATCTTAATAATCGTATATTTTTTATGTACAAAAAAAGGCAGCGCATAGTACGAGACTACACGCCGCCTTGATGCTGCGAATTTATTGAGGTTCAACTTTCAGGTATATTTCTTAGCCCACAAGGGGCACGATTATTTCACAATTTTCTCAGAGAAAATTGACGAGGGCGAGGGCGGTCATGGCTTCGACGACGGGGACCGCACGCACCGCTACGCAGGGGTCATGGCGACCGACCTTGGTACATGGTACATCGTCCCCTTGTACCTTAGCAAGTGCCTTGGGGGTGGTGGGGGTAGGTTTGAAGACGGCGCGGAAGGTGAGGGGTGTGCCGTCTGAAATACCTCCGGCGATACCTCCGGAGAGGTGGTTGATAGCGGAGCCGGGCTGTGTGACTCCGGCGAAGCCGGTGCCGTACTCGAAGCCTTTGCAGGCGTTGATGGACATGACGGCGAACGCCAGTTCCGCCTGGAGCTTATGGAAGAGCGGTTCGCCTGTGCCGGCAGGCAGTCCGGTGACGGTACACTCGACGATACCGCCGATGGAGTCGCCTTGGCGTTGGTAGTCAGCGATGGTCTCGGCGAAACGTGCGGGGTCGGTCTCGCTGCCTACTTGGACTAAGCGCGCATGGATGCGCACTCCTTTGGCGGCGAGGTGCTGTTTGGCAATACACCCGGCTACGACGCGTGCGGCCGTCTCGCGTGCGGAGGCTCTGCCTCCTCCGCGCCAGTCGCGGATACCGTATTTGAGTTCATAGACCTTGTCGGCGTGCCCGGTGCGGTAGGAGTGTTTAAGCCACTCGTAGTCCTCCGGGCGCGCGTCTTTGTTCCGGATGATAAAAGCGATAGGAGTCCCTAATGTACAAAGGGACGATGTACAATGTACAAAGGGAATGACTCCTGAGAGCCATTCCACCTCGTCGGGTTCGCGCAGGGCGCGAGGAGAAACGGGGGGAGTGGGGACAGTTGACATTTTGCCGGCGCGGCGGGCAAGTTCCTCACGAATCATGTCCAAGTCAATATGCAGCCCTGCG
>CACYKR010000086.1 GCA_902774995.1 uncultured Bacteroidales bacterium
TTATTACAGTCACCCTAACCACATAACAGCATTCGTCGGCGATCATCTTCTCGGCGTCGATTTTCATCCACTCTTCACCGGAGATTGCCAAGAGCTCTTTCATGTTTTTTGCGCCGCTTGATTGCATGATGAACTCTGCATATTTCTGCGCGTCTTCTCTGCTTTTGGGCGCAACCTGTCCGCTCTGAGCGATAGCTCTCTTGAACAATCCTCTTGCCTTGGGCGAGATCGTCAGAGCGGTAGTGGACCATGCGCCCGCCGATTCACCGAATATGGTAACATTATCGGGATCTCCTCCGAATCCGCTTATATTCTTTTGTATCCACTGCAACGCGGCGATATGATCACGGATCCCGAGGTTGATATCCGTGTATTCTTCTCCGCCTTCGACCTTTGAAAAATCCGCAAACGACATGAGCCCGAGACGATAATTACAGGTTACTATGATAACATCGTCGTGAGCCTTCGCAAAACTCTGTCCGTTATATACGGGATCCGTCGTTCCGCCCCATCCGTAGGCTCCCCCATGGAAGAACACCATGTACGCCATCGTTTCGTCGTAAGCCGTGGAAGACCAATAGAGGCCGAGCTCGTCGACACTGTTCACACTCGAACCATTGCGGCCGCCCGCAGCGGGAAGGAATACACAGCCTTGACCTTCAAGTGTTGCCAAGTTCGTGGTGTTTATGTCGTTGGTGCCGAAACCGGTACCGATGGTTAATGATACTCCATTGGCAGTCCAACCATCCGGCATGAGAATCATGCCCGGTACTTCATTGACGGTAGCCCAGGTTCGGAGATTAGAAGCATTGGGACGTGTATTGAACAGGTACTGCCACTCGGCTGTGGTCAGCGTACGCCAGCCGTCACCCATGTTCTTACCCCAGTCATAATTGGCATGAGCCGTTGCCCAGTTGACATTACCCGAAGTGATACCGCTACCGTAAGAAGAAACATAGATGGTATTGGTGTTCCACGGCTGATAATAGGTATTGGCCGGCTCGTTGATATTACTCGTTGCCCAACCGAAGAGGCTTATTACATCCTGAGAAGCATAATCATCACCGACGTTCTGATTTTTAGTCTCCACCATATCATACTGATTGGTCATAAACTCGAATTTGCCGGTTGACTTAGTGTACTTCAAGTTACCTTGCGCGAAATTGACTTTTTGGATGGACGATACAGAGAACGGACCATATTCCTTTGCCTGTTTGGTCATCTTAGCGGTAATCTGATAGAACTTGCCGTTTGCAAAAGTAACACCGGTTTTCTCGTAGGTATAGGTGTCGCTGCCGACAGTGGCGGTCAGGGTCACGGTCTCGCCTGCAAAGCCAGGAATAGCCACATAGAGCTTGCTCGCTGCTGCATCCGGCTTAACGGTATAAGTGGCTGTACCGACCTTTACAACCAACTCGGAGGCACTGATAGCGGCATTATTGCTGTTGTCCTTCAGATTAAACTCTACCACCGCCTGCTGGTTCTCAAAAGTCGTTTCGCCGTCGGTGTAAATCGTCTCGTCGACTATACCGGTCACCTCTACATCCGTTGCTATCGCATAGTCGCAGTTGGCGGAGATATATGCCAACGTACCTTTCTGATCTGCATAACTCGGAGCCAGGAACTTGAGCGTCAGTTTGTCGCCTGCCTCTACCTCGCCGCTGACCTCTCCGGAGAACTGTACACTTGCGCCTGCGGTCTCGGCCTTCAGAGTACCCTCCAATGCCGCACCTTTAGTCTCATTATAAACGGTTACAGCGTCGTTTTCCGCCCATGTAGCATTGAGGGTGTTTCCGTCAAGGCTCAGCACGCGTCTCGGACCGTTGGCTTGGCTGTCTGCACTCTTGGAGGCCTGGATACTCATTTTGTAGGTCTGCACCTTGGCAGGCTCCTGCGGATCGTTGTTCTCCTTCTTGCAGCCGGAGAAAATCAATGACAAAGTGGCTAAGCACAATGCACTAAGGGTAAATAAGTTCTTTTTCATTGTTTTGTCCTCCTTTTGTTAGTTCCAGTCAATACTTTCTCCTGTTCCGTAACTGCTGCGTGCGCCGTTCACTCCCGGAGCACCCGCCGGCGCTGCCGGACTGCCCGCCAAGAGTTGGCTCTCCATGACTACTTCGGCAACTGCCGTCGCCGGTTGAAAATAACTTTTCTTCATAATTGTTTAATATTTTTGATTAAATTGGTTGCTTCTCCGATTACTCCGATTACACGCAAACAGGCGGCACTCACGAAACGTGAGCACCGCCTGTGGCGTTGCTTATCCCTAATTTACCGCCTAATACGACATTTGCGTAACCGGGGGGGTAAAATTGAATATCAGTTTTTTCATTTTAGTGAGCGGTAGGCCTATTCGGCGTTATTATGCTTCAACCACTCTTTCCCTTTAGGAGAAAGAAGATAAATCACTACCGCCAAAGACACGATTCCTAAATAACCGAACATGATATAAGCTCCCATACTATTCTCCTTTCTTCTCAGGCATGAGACACTTCTGCACTTAAAATTCGTTGCAAAGGTACAACATTTTTTTCACATAACCAAATATTTGGGCAAAAATCTTTTGAAGGAGTGTACTTTTTTCTTGCATATATGCAATATTTGTACCTTCGACCTCCTCCCCCATGAATTGTTTATATAGCCCCTTCCCGTGTTACGGTTTCCCCGATTAACGGGGACACCTAGCCTTCGAAAGTACAGTCGCGTCCTGCGGGACATAGCCACCGCGGGCATTTTTTGTTGTTAGTACAATTTGGTGCGAAAATCGTTTCTAAAATCACTTTTTCGCACCGCAAATTTAATTAAACAGCGCGAAAATAAATAAAAAAATATCTTTTTCGCGGGCAAACTAATATCAATCTCGCCAAATCAAAAGAAAAAAAAGCGATTTGGCGAGAATTATTTGTATGGGTAGTGTTAACCTTCTCGCTTCTCACCCAAATCTTTCAAAAAATGCAACTTTTGGGGAAAAAGACCCTCATTTTCTTGCATATATCAAAAAAATGTAGTACCTTTGCAGCAGTTTTGCAGAAACACATTGTAATCTGTAAAATAGTTTGGCATATATCTTAGGAACAAAGTCGGCAATACTTTTAGATGACGAGGATATGTGTCCCGACTATCTATGCTTGAGGGCGTAGGTTATTGGGGTATGTCATCTGAGTTCGCCGACTTTGTTCCGTACTCTGGTATCCTATGTCCCTTTTTGGGGATAAAGTTGATGTCGCTTGTTCCTATGGAATAGGCGATTGTTTAATATACTGGAGATTATATGAGTAATCCAACACCTAAAGCCGTAAGTACAAAATTGTACAAAACTGGGCAAACCCGTGGAGCTGATGACGATGTCATCTACCAAAATCGCGTTTTGAGAAATAGTACAGCCCTTATTCCATATAAGGACTATCAATTATGTAAGAATGCCCCGACAAAAAACGGTAAGTACGAAAATGGTTTTATTGTCTTAATTAAGCCGGAAGACTATTTCAATCCTGAAATCCAGCAATCGCTCAAAGCAGACGGTCTTTGTCTTGGTAAGAATTTACTTGTGTTCTACGAAACCAGAGCGCAATGGAAGGACTATCCGATTCTAAAAGGATGGAAGGCCGCATCTGCACGTAAGAATCCTTTAAAGGGTCAATATGTTGCCAGAATACCAGCCACTACTTCTGCCGGAGAAAAGAAGATTATAGAAGGCTTTACTACTTCCAAAATGAAGGGAGCTGGTATCCGCGTATATGAATATGCAGATGCTGACACCATTAACCTTTGTAAATTGCAACTAGAATATCTCTTTTGGTCATGTAAGGATATTGATAAGTTAGTTGAACTTCAAGGTCTAGATCCTGAATCGGTAAAAGAAAGAGTAAAATCTATAAAGGAAGAAGCGCAAAAAAAAGGATTAGCTGATAAAGAAAATTTAATCGCCGCAAGAATTATTGATGAGGATGGATATACAATATGTCCGCTATGCCTCAAACATATATCCGCTATAGGCTTTTGCGATAGAATTCAGCAAGCAGAAGGACGAGAAGTACCGGATTTAACTGTTACGGAAGTTAGCCTCTTCCATATTCATGAATTACGAACAGGGGAGTTTAACCACAGACCATATAACTTAGGCTGGGGACATCATCATTGCAATGTCGTCGTAAAAGATTCTGGAATAACTAAAACGTTGGAATGGATGCGTGAAGTACTACAACGCAACAAAATGGTATAATACCTTAACACGGAACACAGGCAAAATCAAACAATGTCTGTGTTTCTTGTTTTTTGCCCGTACCCTTCATAATAATAGAAATAGGTATAGATACATCCTGAGAAATTGCTTTGATGGACTCCATGCGTTGTGCTATTGACTCACACCAATTCTTATCAATTTCTATACTGATGCTTCGTCTATTTAATCGTAATGCGGCGACTCCTGTACTTCCTGAACCCGCAAAACAATCCAACACAACATCCCCTTCATATGTTGTTGCCTTGATACAATGTTCCAACATGTCTATAGGCTTTTCTGCGGGATGTTTGCCTTTGTATGGTTTAACAGAGGGAAATGTCCATATATCTGTAAACTCAACATCAGAATTAACTTCAAATGGGCGTATAGCATCTTCGTATTCAGGAAGATTGCATGTGCTGTTTATTGAAGCAAACACCTCACGCATCTTATAGTACTGTTCGCGGTTTGGAATATTTCGACCCGTTTCCCAATTGGATACTGCTCCGCCGTGGTTGACACTACCAAATGCTCCGATTCTCTCGGTTAACTCATGACCGGAAAGACCACACGATGTGCGAATTTGTTTTAATAACGAACCAAAATAGGATCTATGAAGATTGCCATCTTCTGCCGGCTCAAAGAAAATGATACGCTCTGATTGAGGATACCATTGACGTAATGCCTCTTTCTTCATCTTGCCTTTCCAACCATCATACCCTGGCTCGTTCGGCTTTGTCCATACAATATGAGATAAGATGTTAAATCGTTTAGATAACATCACATCTAACTGGGATTCCATCGCAGAGGAACAAAACATAAATGCGGAGCCATTAGGCTTCAATATTCGTTTCCACTCAATTGAGAACAATTCCATCCAGTTGATAAATTCCTCATCTGTACCAAAAGACTTATCATTAATAATGTTTTCCTTTTTGGTACTATGATAAGGAGGATCTGTTAGTATCAACGACACCGAATGATCTGGGATGAACTTCAATGCGTTCAGGGAATCATCATTGATAACAATAGCGTTATCTCCTTCGCTAAAAACAAGAGAAGATACCGCAGATTTAATATGTTGAAACTCTGATGCTCTATTCATACTTTACAAATCGGCTGCAAAATTACAAAAAAAAATCCACATATGCAAATTTTTAATGCCAGAATTATTCCAAATTGCCTATTTGAATCTCCGGGGGCGGTTTTTCCGTTTTTTCTTGCACATGTGCAATTTTTGTTGTACCTTTGCACGCTAATTGCAAAAAACATATGAACCGGTTTACATTGGGAAAGATATGCAAGTTCCTGTTGCACCTGCATTATGACGTACGGGTGACAGGGGAGGAGTTGTTACGCGACGGACGGGTGCACCTGGTGCTGCCGAACCACACGGCGTATATCGACCCGCTGCTGCTCTTCAGCGAGGAGTGGTGGCTGCCTCTCCGGCCGATGGCCGACGAACTGTTCATGCGCCACCCCTTCTACGGACGCGTGCTGCGCCTGGCGGACGCCATCGAAGTACCCGACCTCGGCAAAAGCGCCATGAGCCGGGAAGAAGGGGCGGCTGCCGCATCGCAACTCAGCCGGATAGCTATCGACAGCCTGGCGGAAGGCAAGGAGATATGTTTCTACCCTTCGGGCCACGTGAAGACCGTGGACCGCGAGAGCATCGGAAACCGGCGCATGGCATACGAGGTGTGCCGCGAGCTGCCAGAAGGCGTGCGCGTGATCCTCTGCCGGATGCGCGGACTGGAGACCAGCCGCTTCTCCAAACTACGACCCAAGCAGTGGCAATGGCGGCGGAGAGTGACCATGGTCTTCGAGGACCACACAGACGAACTCCGCCGACTGGCTGCGGAAATAGACCGACGCAGTTTCAACGAACGGCTCGAAGAATGGTACAATAAGAGTTGATAATTGAATTAATCGAAAATGCGGCGGTTTCGGCCTACGCGGCCTTGAGCGTAATCTTCTTAATTCGCGTATTCATGCGAGCATGATACGCGCCTTAATAATCTTCCTCTTGTCCGGCACTTGATAGTGCCGCCCTACCGCCATCCAAAAATGCGCTAACGCTTACAAAAATTAAGAAAATCCATGCGGCTCAACAACTTAGGTCGTCCTAGGTCTTCCCCGCTATAGGGGGTCTATTTTCTTTATTTTTGTGAGGGCTATAAGCCCGTATTTTTGTAAGCAGTCATTGTTGAGCCCTATCAAGGGTCTCAACGGCGGATTTGGTAGTTAGGGGGCGCTGCAAGCTCGCTTGTGAGCGC
>CACYKR010000087.1 GCA_902774995.1 uncultured Bacteroidales bacterium
ATATTGTGCCGGCAGAGAAGAAACCGCTTGTCTCGCTTGAGACAAGTCTGAGTCAGCAGTTGGCGGATGAGAACTATACGCGGGATTTATCCCCTGAAGAAACGGAAGCCTATAACAACGCCGTGCATAAAGTCGCGCATTTCGCGGATGCGTATTACGAGTGGCTTGACGAGCATTTAGCAATGGGGCTGCTCATCAAATCCATTTTGTTTATCTTCTTAACATGGCTGCTCTTCCGCAAGTCGCCACGCGAAGGATGTCCGTTCATTGCTGATGACACCGGAGGCAACAAAGTCAACTATAATTTCGCGGAGATATTTACAGCACTCATCTTTATTATTGCGCAACTACAGATGATTAATGTGGTGTGGGTGTTGGTGGCAGGATGGTTCGTTCCTTCTTTCGAATTCCACCCCTATGCTTATCCCGGTTTTCTTATCAATATCATCGCCTTTATTGACTTCCAGCAGTTGTTCGGACGCAAATGGTATAGCACCCTCTGGCGCACCCTGCTCTGCGTAATTTGGTAATTAAAATACGAACTATGACCGAATACGAGAAAATGCTTCATAACCTGCCGTATGACTATACGGACAAGGAGGTTCAGGCGAATATCCTTCGGGCGTATTATGCCATGCGGGACCTCAATCAATGCGGCGCATGGGACATGGACGAACTGCACCGCTGCATTCAGGCACTCATCCCTGATGCGCACCCGTCAGTGATCATCTGTCCTCCTTTCCATTGCGACCACGGCAACCGTATCTCCATCGGCGAAGGCTCGATGGTCAATTTCAATGGTGTCTTTCTGGACGGCGGCGGTATCACCATCGGCGCGCACACCCTCATCGGACCTAACTGCCAGCTGCTGACGCCGGACCATCCGCATGACTATCTGGAGCGCCGTCAGACGATAGAGACCGGCAAACCGATACGTATCGGCGATGACTGCTGGCTCGGCGGCGGAGTGATCGTCTGTCCGGGCGTGACCATCGGCAACCGCGTCATCGTAGGAGCCGGTTCGGTCGTCACCCACGACATCCCTGATGATGTAGTAGTGGCAGGTAATCCTGCCAAAATAATCAAGGGTACTTCTAAAAATGAATAGCATACGGGGTTATTTATTGAGTTTACAGCAAAAATTTCAAATATGACAATAGAACAATTTCGTGAACGCATGGCGACGGGCGAGCCGATAACAGGCGGCTCGGACTTGCACATGGAGTTCCACAAGTACTCGCAGGAAGCCCTGCGTATCACCGCCGAGATAAACGGCGTGTACCATACACCCGAAGAACTGCGGCGGCTGTTAAGCCAACTGTGGGCAATCGACGTGCCCGATAGTTTCGGCATGTTCCCGCCTTTCTACACCGACTGCGGCAAGAACACGCATGTCGGCGAACGGGTGTTCATCAATATGGGCTGTAAGTTCCAAGACCAAGGCGGTATCTTCATCGATGATGACGCCCTCATCGGGCATAACGCCACGCTCTGCACGCTCAATCACATCCCCGACCCGGCGCAGCGGGCAGGCATGACGGCCAAACCGATACACATCGGCAAGAGAGTGTGGCTCGGCGCGAACGTGACCGTCCTGCAAGGCGTTACCATCGGCGATAACGCCATTGTTGCCGCCGGTGCCGTAGTCACCAAGGATGTGCCTGCCAACGCCATCGTCGGCGGTGTACCTGCCAAACTGATTAAGATGATAGACTAAAAACACATGAAACGTATTCTCTTTTTTCTTGCGGCGGTGTGCTTGTCTGCCGCGGCGAGTAGCAAGACCCTGGTGGCGTATAATACGGAAAATACTATGCAAATCAATGTCATTGCAGGCACCAAGACCTTCACTGCCACTTTGGCGGACAGCGAGACCGGCAGGGCGTTTGCCCAACTGCTGCCGATGACGGTTACAATGACCGAACTGAACGGCAATGAGAAATACCACTATCTGGACTCTTCGCTGCCGACCGACAGTTATCGGCCCGGCACGATTCATGTAGGCGACCTGATGCTGTACGGCAACAACTGCGTGGTGCTGTTCTATGAGACTTTCAGCAGCTCCTATTCCTACACCCGCATCGGCTCCATAGACAATCCCGCAGGCCTTGCCGCCGCCCTCGGCTCCGGCAATGTGAGTGTCCGCTTCGAGAAAAGCGCAACCACGGAAAACCTCTCGGTGCAGATACCAAGTAACCAAGAACCAACTACCAAGTTCATCAAAAACGGACAGGTCTATTTGAAGTATAAAGGGACGATGTACAATGTACAAGGACAGGAAATAAAATAACAAAAGATATGAGTAAAAAAGTAGTCGTTTTATCCACCTCGCTGCGGGCGGGGTCGAACAGCCACGCGATGGCGGAGCAGTTCGCCGAGGGCGCAAAAGCCGCAGGGCATGAAGTAGAACTAATCTCGCTTCGCGGTAAAGAAATCAAGTTCTGTATCGGTTGTCTCAAATGTCAGGAGACAGGCGCGTGTGTCTTCAAAGACGATGTGCCGGCGATCATGGAGTCGGTGCTCAACGCCGACGTCGTCTGCTGGGCAACACCGATTTATTATTACGAGATGTCGGGCCAGATGAAGACCCTTATCGACCGCATGAACGCCATGTATCCGAAGGATTACCGGTTCCGCGACATCTACCTCCTGACCACGGCGGCAGAGGACGAACCGTTCGTGCCGGAACGCGCAGAGAGCGGTCTGCAGGGCTGGATTGACTGCTATGAGAAATGCGCCCTCAAGGGACATCAGTTCTGCGGCGGCGTGAATGACCCACGTGAGATAAGCGGCCACGCCAAACTGCAAGAAGCATACGAAATGGGCAAGAATGTATGAGAAAATTCTTCACCCTTGCATTGGCAGCATTCATGTTTGCGGCGTGCACAAAACAAAATGATCAAATGGTAAATGACCAAATGGTAAATGGCTTGACTGACTACCATGTACACGCTATTCCCGATTCGTACCGCTGATTTTCAAGAAATATTAACATCAAATATAATTCATTATGAACGTATTGATTCTTCAGGCTTCACCGAGAGCCCATGGTAACACCGCATGGATGGCGGAAGAGTACAAGAACGCAGCAGAGGCTGCAGGTCACAACGTAACCATCGTCAATGTGGGACACAAGCACATCGCCGGCTGTCTGGCATGCGAATACTGCCACGGCAAGGGCAACGGTGCCTGCATCCAGAAAGACGACATGCAGGAGCTCTATCCGCTCATGGCGGAGGCGGAAGTGCTGGTTCTCGCTGCGCCAATCTATTATTTCACGCTCTGCGCACAGATCCAGGCTGCTATTCAGCGTATGTACTGCGTCAATGCGCCGGCTAAAGTAAAGAAGATGGCGCTTCTCGTTTCGTCCTATTCGCCGGGCGTGTATGACGGTGCAACGGCTGAGTTCCGCGACATTTGTAACTATTGGCACGCAGAGAACACAGGCGTCGTAACTGCCAAGATCGATGAGCAGAAGACTGACGCTACCAAACAGAAAATCATTGACCTGGTAGCAAAGTTATGAGAAAATTAATAACCCTTACACTCGCAGCTGTACTCTTTGCCGCCTGTGCGAAAATAAATGACCAAATAGTAAATGGCAAGCGTGCAGCGCTTGCCGTCTCCGGCCCTTTCGGCGCGACCAAAGAGCAGTCGTCCGGTCTGTATGCCATGAAGATGGCGGAGCGCGGATTTATCGCTCTGGCATTTGATCCTTCCTTCACGGGCGAGAGTTCGGGCGAACCCCGTAGAACGGCTTCGCCGGACATCAACACCGAGGACTTCATGGCGGCGGTGGACTACCTGAGCAAGTTGCCCGAAGTGGACTCCGAGCGTATCGGTATCATTGGTATCTGCGGATGGGGTGGTATAGCCCTCAACGCAGCGGCTGCCGACCCGCGTATCAAGGCGACGGTGGCTTCCACGATGTATGACATGACCCGCGTCAGCGGTAACGGTTATTTCGATTCTGCCGACACCGAAGAGGCGCGTTACGAAGCGCGCAAAGCCCTTGCAGCCCAGCGTCTTGCAGACCCGTCAGCGATGGCAGGCGGTGTCATTGACCCGCTGCCGGACGATGCACCGCAGTTCGTCAAGGACTACCACGATTACTACAAGACCGCCCGCGGTTACCACGTCCGTTCCGGCAACTCCAACGACGGCTGGCGCGTCATCGGCACGCAGGCGTACGCCAACAGCCGGTTCCTCTATTATATCAACGAGATCCGTTCGGCGGTGCTCGTCATGCACGGCGAGAAAGCCCACAGCCGTTATTTCGGCGAGGCTGCGTACCACTACATGGTGGACGGTAAGGCGGAGGGGTACAAGACTGTCGTGGCTCCTAATCCCAGACCGGAGAACAAAGAGCTGCTGATTATTCCCGGAGCCTCGCATTGCGACCTCTATGACGGCGGTTTTACAGGCCCTGCCGGAACCGGCGACCCCAAGAACCTCATCCCGTGGGACAAGTTAGCTGAGTTCTTCAATAAGAATCTGAGATAATTTGTCACAATGAAAACGATCCCATTCATATGCTTGGCGGCGGCAGTACTATTCATAGGCTGCTGCCCCAAGCAGACGCAGGAAAACAAGGATATGAACCAACTTTCTTTCACAACCGAGCAGGCGGCGTGTATGTCTGCTATCGCCTGCAATGAAGCCAAGGGTGACCTCGTGGCGCTTGAATCTGCAATACATGGCGGATTAGAAGCCGAACTGACGGTCAGCCAGATCAAAGAAGCCCTCTCGCAACTCTATGCCTATACGGGCTTTCCGCGCAGTCTCAATGCCTTAGGCACGTTGCAACGCGTCATCGGCGACCGCCAAGCGAAAGGAGCCAAAGTGCTGCCGGGCGAGGACGCCGGTCCGCTGAGCGATGATTACGACGCCTTAAAAGAAGGTACGCGCGTACAGACGCAACTGACGGGAAAACCCTTCAATTACGAGTTTGCATCGGCGACGGATTACTACCTCAAGGCGCACCTCTTCGGAGACATCTTTGCCCGCGACAACCTGACCTACGCCGACCGTGAGTTGGTTACCGTTTCTGCGCTCAGCGGTTTGCAGGGCGTGGAACCGCAACTCAAAGCCCACATCGCCGGTGCGCGTAACATGGGCGTGACGGAGGAGCAGTTGCAAGGCATCGTCGTTGCCCTTGCGGCCAACGGTCTCTTGGATGAAGCAGGCAGACTCGCCGGACTGTTAGAAACGGAATGGCCGCAAGGCAAACCCAATGATGCCTACGCGCAGTATTTCGTGGGGCAGAGTTTCTTGCAGCCGTACTACGGCGGTGTGGCGAACGTGACCTTCGAACCCCGTTGCCGCAACAACTGGCATGTCCATCACGGAGCGGTACAGGTGCTGATCTGCGTGAGCGGAAAGGGTTGGTATCAGGAGTGGAACAAACCTGCCGTTCCTCTGACACCCGGCACCGTGATTGCCATCCCCGAAGGCGTCAAACACTGGCATGGAGCCGCCGCGGACAGCTGGATGCAACACCTCGCCATCCATACGCAGGAGCAGCCCGGAGCCACCAACGAATGGCTCGAACCGGTCAATGATAGCCAATATCAGATTGTGAGCGAATAATAACACGCGTTGTGAAGATGGCTCAGAAGATTCAGAAAACGAATGTCTGCCGGTTACTGGACGCGGCAGGCGTAGCCTACGAACTGATTGAGTACGCGGTGGACGAGTCCGACCTCAGTGCCGTACATGTGGCGCAGGAACTGGGCGAGGATATTGATGCTGTCTTCAAGACCATTGTATTGGAGGGCGACAAAACCAAGCATTTCGTGTGCGTTGTTCCCGGAGCCTGCGAGGTGGACCTCAAGAAAGCCGCACGCGCCAGCGGCAACAAATCCTGCAAACCTATTCCGCAGAAAGAACTGCTGCCCCTCACCGGCTATATCCGCGGCGGTTGCTGCCCGATAGGTATGAAAAAAGCCTTTCCTTCCTATATCGACGAGACATGCCTGCTGCACGGGAAGATTTACGTCTCCGCCGGACAGCGCGGCATGCAGCTCCGCCTCGCCCCACAAGACCTGATTGACTACGTTCCTCTGACCGTCAGCGACTTGGTATAAGCGCCTAAATCTTGATGGTGTCGGAGTTTTGATTGTAAGCCTTGGCTACACATTTCCACTCGCCGTTCATCTTCATGAGCAGCACATGGAGGTGTTTGAAAAGAAGTACAAACTTGCCGATTATTAAGATTTGCCAAAAATAAGCTCTGTTTATGGAATATCCTTAAATGCCTTGTTTACAACGGATTATAAGATGGTTATAAGAGGCAAGTAAGGGTAAACCAAGAGGCATGTGCTATGCAAGTAAGAATTAATACCTGCTCATTTGCTAAAAAGGAATTGCCGATTTTTAAGATTCGCGTTAGGCAAATGGATCGCAAGAGCCAAACCGCTCTGCTAATTGGCAAGTGCGACCATTGCCTCCGCTC
>CACYKR010000088.1 GCA_902774995.1 uncultured Bacteroidales bacterium
TCAGCAGTTGCAGCAGTTCCACGGCTTTGGGGCCCTGAACGGCTAACTGGCCGTAACGCTCGGAGGCGTTCTCAAGCTTGACATCTGCCCATTCGGGGTTGGTACTTTGTACTTTGTCCCTTAGTACCTTATTGACCCATTCCCAGTCTTTGTCGATATTGCCGGCATTGACTACCATGAGGTACTTCGTGGTGGAATATTTGTAGATAATCAGGTCATCAACGATACCTCCTTTGCCGTTCGGCATGCAGGTGTACTGCGCCTTGCCGGCGGCGATGACGGAGAGGTCGTTGGTGGTGATATACTGCAGGAAATCGAGCGCGTGCTCGCCTTTGACCCAGAACTCACCCATGTGGCTCACGTCGAACACACCCACGCCCTCGCGGACGATCATGTGCTCCCGGTTGATACCCGTGGGGTACTGGATAGGCATGTTGAAACCTGCGAACTCGGCCATTTTGGCGCCTAACGCAATGTGAATGTCAGTAAACGGTGTGGTTTTTAGCATAATATGAATTGTTTAATGTCGCTTTGCGACCATTTGAACGATTTGTAGAATCACCTCCATCGCTTTCTCCATCGATGGAACAGGCAGGTACTCGTACCGGCTGTGGAAATTCTCTCCGCCGGCGAAGATGTTCGGGCAGGGGAGGCCTTCGAAACTGAGCCTTGCGCCGTCGGTGCCGCCGCGGATGGGTTTGATAACCGGTGTCACGCCCGCTGCCTCGATAGCCTCTTTGGCCAGATCGATTACGTACATCACCGGTTCGATTTTCTCCCGCATGTTGTAGTACTGGTCACGCATTTCTATCTCCGCCGTGCCCTCGCCGTATTTCTCGTTGATATGCGTGACGATGGTTTGCATGGCCTGCTTGCGGCTCTCGAAGCGTGCGCGGTCATGGTCGCGGAGAATATAGCTGAGTGTGGACTCCTCTACGGTGCCGCTCATCCCCGTGAGGTGGAAGAACCCTTCGTACCCGCGGGTCTGTTCCGGCGTTTCGCTCGGGGGAAGCATGGAGGCAAACTCATTGGCGATGTACATCGAGTTGCGCATCTTCCGGAATGCTGAACCCGGGTGGACGTTCACGCCGTGGATGCGTATCTTGCACGCCGCGGCGTTGAAGTTCTCGAACTCCAACTCGCCTGCCGCGCCGCCGTCCATGGTGTAGGCCCAGTCGGCACCGAATTGCGCTACGTCGAAATGGTCGGCGCCGCAACCTATCTCCTCGTCCGGCGTGAAGCCGATACGGACCTTGCCGTGCGGGATCTCCGGGTGGGCGATGAGGTATTCCATGGCGGTCACTATCTCTGCTATGCCGGCTTTGTCATCCGCGCCAAGCAGGGTGGTGGTGTCCGTCACAATCACGTCCTGGCCGTGGTACCGCTCGTCGATATACGCACGCTCTTCGCCTTTGACGATACTGGCCTTCACGTCCTTGCCGCTCGCGTCGGGGGAGGTGTCCATATGGGCGATGAAACCAACTACCGGAATCTTGTCTCCCTCCCTTGAGGGGAGGGTTGGGGTGGGGTTTAGATTCTCCTCCAGCGTCGCCATGATATAGCCGTTTCCGTCCAGCGTGACCTCGCTCAGACCGATAGCCCGTAACTCGTCCGCCAGAAAACGCGCAAAGACCATTTGGCCCGGTGTGGAAGGGGTCTTGCCGCTGTTCTCGTCGCTCGTGGTCTCGAACGATACGTATTTCAGAAATCTATCTACTATATTCATCTGTCTCTCCTCCCTTGTGGGGAGGTCGGGTGGGGTTATTGGATTATTTGTTTCCGAAAGCTCCTAATAATGTGCTGAGTGCGCCTGCGTACTGGGCTGCCGTGTTGGCGTACTGGGCGGCGGTGTTAGCGCCCTCGCTGATCTTGGTGGTGGTGCTCTGTACGGTCTCGTTGTTCTTGACCATCTCTGCCAGACTGTTGGTGACGGTCTGTACGTTGTTCTGGGTGATGAGACCTAACGAAGAGGCAATCAGACCCTTGCCGAACTCGGTCAGGTAAGTCTTGTCCTTGTAGTTTTCCTTCAGTCCCTGGCAGTTGGAGATGAGCGTGATGGTGTTCATCGCGTTCTGGAGGTTGGTGTAGTCGTACTTGTTGCCGTCGGCTTTGTACTGTTTGTACAGCGCCTGCATGGCGGCTCCTGCTCCCTGGCCAGCGCCCATGGCGGCGTTTGTGCCCTGAGTGACTGTCACGGCCGGAGTTGTCGTACTTTGTACATTGTTGCTTTGTACATTGCTACTGGTGCTGTTCTGCATGAATCCGCAGCCGCTCAGCAGAATGACGGCTGCCGTCAAAATCACATTTTTTTTCATAATACTATATTCATTTTGTTAATGTCGTTATTCATAAACGCTAAAATGTTGTCCGTTACGTTCTCGCACATGGCTATCCGTCCTTCCCATGTGCCGGTGCCGGTGTGCGGCGAGAGGACTACGTTGGGCAGGCTCAGCAGCTCTGCATTCACCTGCGGTTCGTGTTCATACACATCCATCGCCGCGCCGGCGATGATCCCGCTCTTGAGCGCTTCTGTCAGGGCCGCCTCGTCCACGTGTGCTCCGCGCGCGGTATTGATGAGGTACGCGCTCCGTTTCATCATCCCTAACTCCGGCTTGCCGATCAGGTGGTGTACTGCCGGCGTGTAAGGCAGGTTGAGCGATACGAAATCGCTGTCCTGCAATAGTGTCTGGAAATCGACGTACTCCGCCTCTTCAATCACCGTCTGCTGCCAACCCTTTGTACATTGTACATCGTCCCTTTGTACATCAATAGGTTTCCGGTTATGGTAAATCACCTTCATTCCGCTGGCGATCGCCCGTCGTGCGAGCGCCAGACCGATTCGACCCATGCCGATGATGCCGAGCGTCTTGCCGTAGAGCGAGTGACTGAGGTTCTGCATCACGCCGAACCGGCTGGTACCGGCCCGCATCTCACGGTCAAACTCGCTTACCCGCCGCGCCACATCAATCATCAGCGCAAAAGCCAGCTCCGCCGTGGGTTCGATCACCGGCTGCGGGGTGTTCGTTACGCGTATCCCGCGCTCGCGGCACGCGTCCAGATCAATATTGTTGTACCCGGCGCCGAAATTCGCTATCAGCCTCAGGTTCGGCATCGTTTCTATCAGCTCCCGCGGCACCCGGTAGTCGAACGTACTCACCAGCACCTCCGCATCCGTCCAATCCGCCTCACCGGGCATAAGCAGACTTACAGTCTCTTCTGTCTGTCCGCCCAGCCGCCTGAACCCTTCCGCCGGCAATTCTGTGGTAAAAGCTATCTTCATTTACTCCGTTAAAACCTTTGCGAGTGCAAAGGTACAACAAAAAATCGACATATGCAAATGCATATGAAGAAAAATTCATTTTTTCTGCAAATGCATATGAAGAAAAATTCATTTTTCTGCAAGTGCATAGGAAGAAAAATTCATTTTTCTGCAAGCGTTCGGGTGTTTTTTGCAAAAAATGCCCGTGTTGGTATAGGTCCGCTGGCCAAACCCGCCTTCCCGTAGCCCTCTTGTAAGGAGCGCATCAGACTAAAATAGGACCTGAATCGGACCTCAATCGTATCCTACCGCACCTTATATATACATAGTATATATCCCGTGATTTTGAAAACGTAATCTCTCAAAAAAATACCCGAACGCTTGCATATTTGCAATTTTTGTTGTAACTTTGCACCCGCAATAAGATTGCATTGCCAAAAAGTGGAAAACGAATGAAAAAACAATCATCGAAAGTGTCGATCCGGTCGAAGTCCGGCTTCTGGATTCTGCTGGTGGCCGCGGTGCTGCTGGAGAGCATTGCGTGCATCCAGTATTTTACCAGCCGTGCAGCAATCCGGAAGGAGGCGTGTACCCGCGCCAGGACGGAGTTGCGCGCAGCGGAGCTGGAAATCAACGTGCACACTGTCGAGATGGAAGCGGCTGCGAAGATGTTAGCCGCTATGGCGGAATACCATATAGAAGTGCCGGAAATGATGTACGGCATGACGCGTATCCTGCTGAATACGCTGCCTAATGTAGAGAGCGCCGGTATCGCTTTCATCCCGGATTACTACCCCGGATGCGGCCATTGGTTCGAGGTGTGCAGCAGCCGTGCCGCGGATGCACCGGGAGGTATATACACCCGTCAGATAGGCGGACCGGAGCATGACTATTTCCGGGCGGAGTGGTTTCATAATGGTCTTAGTATCGACAGCGCGTGGTGGTGCGAGCCGTATCTTGACGATGCGGGGGCGCAGACCATGGTTGTCAGTTGTTCGTATCCCGTACATAGCCGGGAGGGGAAGGTCGTTGCGGTGGTGTGCATCGACCTCTCGCTGAGCAAACTGACCAAAGTGTCCGAATACCTGCAGGTGTTCAAGGATAGTTATTATTCCATCCGTTCCTCTACGGGGGCCGACTTGGTACAACGTCCGGACACCACGCCGGGACGCAAGTACCTGACTTTCGACGAGGAGATAGACGCTACGGGGTGGCATATGTCGATCATCATTCCCGAAGATATTCTGTATGCCGATCTGCACAAATTAAGTGTGTTGATCGCGATACTGATGTTTTTGGGTCTGGTGCTGCTGGTGTTTATCATGTACCGCACCGGCATAAATCTGCAGCGTCTGATTACGGTCAATACTCAGAAAGAGCGCATGGAGAACGAGCTGGAGATTGCGCAGACCATCCAGAACGCCATGTTGCCGAAAGTCTTCCCGCCGTTCCTGGATTGCAGGGACCTCAATATATACGGTTCTGTCAAGCCGGCGAAGGAGATAGGCGGCGACCTGTATGATTTCTATATCCGCCATGAGAAGCTGTTCTTCTGCATCGGCGACGTGAGCGGCAAGGGCGTTCCGGCGGCGCTGATTATGGCTACGACCCGATCGCTGTTCCGTACGATCACCTCGCATGAGGAAGAAGCGGCGGCTATCATGCGTCAGATCAACGACGCTATGTCGGAGAACAACGAACAGAACATGTTCGTGACGCTCTTCCTGGGTGTTCTGGACCTGCATACTGGTGTGCTGGAATACTGCAATGCCGGTCATAACGCGCCGGTGCTCCTGCCGAGCGACCGCTCGATCAGGGAGGTGGAGGTGGTGCCGAACCTGCCATTGGGCGTGATGAGCGGTTTCGAGTTCAAAACCCAGAAGACGAAGATACAGCCGGACGACGTGCTGTTCCTCTATACCGACGGTCTGACGGAGGCGGAGAACATACGTCACGAGCTCTTCGGCGAAGAGCGGATGAACGGGGTGCTGGCTGCCGCCAAAGGCGAGGTGCTGGGACCGCGTAATCTGGTGATAAAGATGCAGGAGGCGGTGACGGCTTACGTAGGCGAGGCGCAGCAGAGCGACGACCTGACCATGCTTGCGGTCCGTTACCAACGCCCGGCAATCGTCATGCGCAATGATATCCAGCAGATACCGACTCTCTCCGAATGGGTGGAAGGCCTGGATATCCCGATGGAGCTGAATATGCCAGTGAACCTGGCGCTGGAGGAGGCGGTGACGAACGTCATGCTCTATGCGTATCCCGGTCAACGGGACGGCAAGGTCTTTGTAGAGTACGCCGAGAACCACGACGAGAAGGAGAAGACTCTTGTCTTCACTATCTCCGACAGCGGTGTGCCGTTCGACCCCACGCAGGCGCCGGAAGCGGATATATCCCTCTCCGCCGAGGAACGCGCCATTGGCGGCTTGGGCATCCACCTGGTACGCCGGCTGATGGACGAGATCCGGTACGAGCGGGTGGAGGAGAAAAATGTACTGACACTGGTTAAGAGAATTGATATTTGAAAACTGATATTTGAAATTTGAAAAATATATGGAAACAACTATCCAACACAACGGCAACCAGATGGTTG
>CACYKR010000089.1 GCA_902774995.1 uncultured Bacteroidales bacterium
ATTGAGACCTATATAGACGGAGATTGGTTGAAAGCCAAAGGTACGACGCTCGGCGCGGACAACGGTATCGGTATCTCCATGGCGCTCGCGGCTATCACCGATCCCGAACTGCAGCACCCCGCTATCGAGTGCCTCTTCACCGTCGATGAGGAGACAGGACTCACCGGCGCCATGAAACTGCAGGATGGCATGCTGCGTTCCAAACGGCTCATCAACCTCGACTCCGAGGACGACGGCCAGATATTCATCGGCTGCGCCGGAGGTATCGACACCCTCGCCAAGATGCACTACGAGCCGGTAAATGAACAAATGGTAAATGACCAAATGAATAAATTAGCCGTCAAACTGAAAGTTTATGGCTTATTGGGCGGTCACTCCGGCGACGATATCAACAAAGGTCACGCCAACGCCAACCAGCTCATCGTCTGGTTTCTGGCGCGTATATGGCCGCAGACGGAGTTACAACTCGCCTCCATCCAAGGCGGTAACCTCCGTAACGCCATCGCCCGCGAGGCGGAGGCGGTGGTGGTGATTCCGATGGCGTACAAGGAGCAGATACGTATCGAGTGGAACCGCTACGTGGCGCAGATGGAAGGCGTCTTCGGAGAAGTGGAGAAAGACATGCGTCTGGAATTGGAAACCACCGACATGCCCGCAACGCTCATCCCTGCCGACAAAGCCTACCGCCTTGTCATGGCGCTTTGCGAGTGCCCCCACGGCATGATTGCCATGTCCAAAGACATGCCCGGACTCGTTGAAACCTCCACCAACCTCGCCTCCATCAAAATGTGCCATGAATCGACCATGCATGGTCGATCATTTATCGAGATCAATACCTCCCAGCGGTCGTCCAAGGAGGAAGCGAAGCACCATCTCAAATGGGCGGTGGAGCAGGCGCTCTCGATGGCTTGCGACGAGGTGACCCACGGCGACGGTTATCCGGGATGGGCACCGAACCCCCACTCGCCGCTCTTGGAGACGGTCAGGAAAGCTTATACCGATCTCTTCAAAGACGAACCCAAAGTGCTGGCTATCCACGCCGGACTGGAGTGCGGACTCTTCCTGGAGAAATACCCGTACCTCGACATGGTCTCCGTCGGCCCGCAGATGTACGGCGTGCATTCGCCCCAGGAGCGTCTCTCCATTCCTTCCACCGAACGCTGTTACCGCTGGCTCTGCCAAACCCTCAAATCCCTATAATTGGGGATTGCACACGTCGCAAAAAAGCAGTACCTTTGCACCATGTTTAGAGTTGCCGTTATAGGACTCCCGCAGAGCGGGAAGAGTGCCCTCACCCTGGCTTTGCAGAAGCTGGCGCAGGAGGGCGGTTACGCCTTGCAGTTTACCGAGGTGCACCACCCCGATGAGCTGCACGGGCATGCTTACGACCTGGTGCTGCAAGTGCTGGACTCGACGCGGCTGGAGGAGTCACTCATGCTCACCCCGCACATCATCGACGAGCATGAGAAGATTGTGCTGGCTATCGGGCGGTACGACCTCCTGCTGGCTACCGACCACTCGCTCGATATACCCACGCTGCAGCAGCTCATCGGCGTGCCTACCTGCCGGGTGTCGGTGCGGCAGAACTACGGCCTGGACGAGTGTCTCCACACGCTTATCAGCACAGCGCAACGGCCTCTCTCCACGGCGCACCCTATCTACCACCTCCGCGACCAGGCGGAGGAGGACGCCTACCGAGCCTACGTCCACGGCGTGCTCACCCGGACGCTTACCCACGCCCCGAATGACGCCCACCAGACACGGCTGGAGAAGATAGACAAGGTGCTGACCAACCCCTGGCTCGGTTTCCCCGTCATGCTCGGTATCCTGTATTTCGTCTTCTGGTGTACCTTCACCCTCGGCGCGTACCCCCAGGACTGGATAGAGCAGGGTATTAACGCCCTCTGCGACTTCAGCCACGCCCATATGGCGGACGGATGGTTCTCCGGACTGCTCATCGACGGCGTGCTGCAAGGGGTAGGGGCGGTATTGGCGTTCCTGCCGAATATCATTATTCTCTTTTTCTTTATCTCCCTCATGGAGGACAGCGGATATATGGCGCGTGAGGCGTATATCATGGATGCCGTCATGCACCGCGTAGGGCTCCACGGCCGTTCGTTCGTGCCGATGTTGATGGGCTTCGGCTGTAATGTACCGGCTATCATGGCGGCGCGGGACATCCAGAACCCCAAGGACCGGGTGCTGACGATGCTCATGGTGCCGTATATGTCGTGCTCGGCACGGCTGCCGGTGTATATGCTGTTTGTGGATACGTTCTTCGCGAGCCATAAGGCGCTCGTCATGATCTCCCTCTACGCTATAGGTATATGCCTGTCCGTCCTCTTTGCGGCGGTGATGAAACGTACGCCGTGGTTCCGCCAGGAACGTGACGACTCGGTCAACGAACTGCCGGATTTCCGGATGCCCAAGGCGCGTGCCACTGCGGCGCATATATGGGAGCGCGTGGCGGATTACCTGCAGAAGATCTGTACGGTCATCCTCTGGGCGTCTATCATCATCTGGGCATTGGAGTATTTCCCTTCGCAGGACCTCAATGACCTTGAGAACTCTTACCTCGCCATGATCGGCAAGGCGGTCTCCCCGCTGCTGGCGCCGTTAGGCTTCGACTGGAAGATGTCGGTCTGCCTGCTCACAGGCCTGCCGGCGAAAGAGGCTATCGTCTCTACGCTGGCAATCCTCTATGGCGGGGACCTCTCGTCGGCGGGTTTCACGCCGCTCACGGCGTTCTCTTTCCTGCTCTTCGTGCTACTCTATTTCCCCTGCGTGGCGACTATAGCTACCCTTCGCCGCGAGGCAGGGCGTGTCTGGGCGTGGTTTACCGTGTTCCACTCCCTCGCCCTCGCATGGCTCGTGTCGTTTGTAGTGTATCAGGTGGGAATGCTGCTCAGCTGAGTGCCTGCAGCTTGTTCTGCATCTCGATCATCTCGTCGCGTAAGCGGGCTGCCGTCTCGAAATCGGTAGCCTTGGCGGCGGCGAGCATCTGTTTGCGTTTGTTCTCGATGGCTTTCTCCAGCGTCCCGGCGTTCATCTTCTGCCACTCGGCTGTCTTCCAGCTCTCGCGGATGGCCGCCTCTACGCGCTGTTTCTCCGCCTCCGGGTCTTTGTAGAGGCCCGCTAACGCGGAGGTGTTGATCTCTTTCTTGATAGCCGTCGGCGTGATGCCGTGCTCGGCGTTGTAACGCATCTGGATGGTGCGTCGGCGGTTCGTCTCGTCGATGGTAGCCTGCATGGCGGGCGTGATCTTGTCGCCGTAGAGGATCGCCTTGCCGTTCACGTGACGCGCCGCACGGCCTACCGTCTGCGTCAGACTCCGCTGGTCGCGCAGGAAACCTGTCTTGTCGGCGTCCAGAATGGCTACAAGGGAGACCTCCGGCAGGTCGAGTCCTTCGCGCAGCAGGTTCACGCCTACCAGCACGTCGTACTCCCCGCGCCGTAAGTCCTCCATGATCTTCACGCGCTCGATGGTGTCTATGTCCGAATGGATATAGGCGGACTTGATTCCGTACCGCCGCAGGTACTCGTCCAGCTCCTCCGCCATCCTCTTGGTCAGGGTTGTCACTAACACACGCTCGTTGCGGTGGATACGCGTCTTGATCTCGTCCATGAGGTCATCCACCTGGTTCTCCGTCGGACGCACGTCTATCTCCGGGTCGAGCAGTCCCGTCGGACGGATGAGCTGGTCGATGACGATACCCTCCGAGCGGTTCAGCTCGTACTCGTCCGGCGTAGCGGAGACGTATATCGTCTGTCCGGTCTTGGCTTCGAACTCGTCGAATTTCAGCGGACGGTTGTCCCGTGCCGCCGGGAGCCGGAAACCGTAGGTCACGAGGTTGTCCTTGCGGGCTTTGTCGCCGCCGTACATGCCGCGTATCTGAGGTACGGTCACGTGGCTCTCGTCGATGACGAGCAGCATGTCCTTCGGGAAATAATCTAACAGGCAGTACGGTGGCGTACCCTCCTCCCGGCCGTCGAAATAGCGGCTGTAGTTCTCTACGCCCGAGCAGTAGCCCAACTCGTCCAGCATCTCCAAGTCGTACTTCACCCGCTCTTCGATACGTTTGGCGTACAGCTCCTCGCCGATGGAGGTGAAATATTCTATCTGTTTGGCGAGGTCCTCCTGTATCTGCTCTTTGGCGGCGGCGATACGCTCTTTGGAGGTCAGGAATATCGTTGCCGGCGAGAGGTTGTAGTGCTCAAACTCCTCGATCACCTGCCCGCTGATAGGGTCTATCGTCAGGATAGCGTCTATCTCGTTGCCGAAAAACTCAATCCGCACGATATAATCGGCGTAGGCGAGGGCTATGTCTATCGTGTCGCCTTTCACGCGGAAGCGCCCGCGCGCTAATTCTATATCATTGCGCACGTATTGCGCGGAGACGAGTTGTTTGAGCAAATCGTCCATCGCTATCGCTTTGCCCCGCTCCAATTCGATGACGTTCTGCGTGAAGTCCTGCGGGCTGCCCAGGCCGTAGATGCAGCTGACCGAACTGACGATGATGACATCTTTCCGCCCGGAGAGCAACGCCGCTACGGCAGAGAGGCGCAGACGGTCAATCTCCTCGTTGATACTCAGGTCTTTCTCGATATAGAGGTCCGTGGAAGGGATATACGCCTCGGGCTGGTAGTAATCGTAGTAGGAGACGAAATACTCCACCGCGTTGTGCGGGAAGAACGCCTTCATCTCCGAATACAGCTGCGCCGCAAGGGTCTTGTTATGGCTCATGATGAGGGTAGGGCGGTTCACCTCTTTGATGACGTTGGCTATCGTGAACGTCTTGCCGCTGCCCGTCACGCCGAGCAGCACCTGCGCTTCCGCGCCGGCGTTCAGACCCGCTACCAGCGCCTCTATCGCTTGAGGCTGGTCACCCGTAGGCTTGTATGGACTCTCTAACCGGAACATGTCTAACAAAAAAGGGATCTCAGATGAGACCCCTTTAAGCTCACTTAACGCGACGCTCTTGGATGCGGGCTTTCTTACCCGTACGCTCGCGGAGGTAATACAGTTTCGAACGACGTACTTTACCGTACTTGTTCACGGTAATGCTCTCGATGAAGGGGCTGTCCATCGGGAAGATACGCTCTACGCCGATGTTTCCGCTCATCTTACGAACCGTGAAGCGTTTCTTGTCCTCGCTGCCGTGAATGCAGATCACGTCGCCGCGGAACTCCTGAACACGCTCTTTGTTACCCTCTTTGATACGGTAGCCTACCGTAATCTGGTCGCCTGCCTTGAACGCAGGGAACTCTTTCTTCTCGCCGGCAAATGCTTGCTCGGCTACTTTGATCAAATCCATTTATTTCTTTTTTTATGGATTAGTAATGACACAACAGGCATATACTACTATTCGGTCGGACCTAATGCAATCGCCAGAGGCCTGTTATGGCGCCTTTTCTCGCAAAAAAGCGTGCAAAGGTACAACAATTTTACGAATTGACCAAATAATTCGGCATTTTTTTACGTTTTTCTTGCATATTTGCGAAAAAAGCAGTACTTTTGCGGCATGGATAACAACACTTTCGGAGATAAATGGTCGT
>CACYKR010000090.1 GCA_902774995.1 uncultured Bacteroidales bacterium
GTTATATCTTTTGCCATAGTCTTAAAAAATTTCTAGTTCTTCTAGTTTGATTAGTTAATCTAGTTCTACTAGTTATTGAATTTTCGCCAGCACGTCGCTCTGACGTATAATCAGGTATTTCTCGCCGTCGAGTTCAAGTTCCGTACCGGCATATTTGCCGTACAGTACCCGGTCTCCGGCTTTGAGAACCATTGCCTCGTCTTTGGTTCCTTCGCCTACGGCGAGTACTTCGCCGCGAAGCGGTTTCTCTTTCGCACTGTCGGGGATGATGATTCCGCCGACCGTCTTCTCTTCTGCAGCAGCGGGCTTAATCAGCACGCGGTCTGCCAATGGTTGAATCTTGCTCATAATTGTATCTTGATTTTAGAAATATTCTGCCATGACAAGGGCAAATGTTGTGCCAAGTTGGTGTGTACTGACAAAATGGCAGAAATAACATTCAACTTACCAGAACCGTTTTGCTTCGGGGCTGTATTCATAGCCGGCGTTGCGCAGGTTCTGGATGAGTTCGTCGGGGTTGAGGTCAAGATCCTCGCACATCGCTTCAAGCGAGGCGTATTCGTCGCGCAGTTTCATGTTTACGAAACTGACCAGCATGTCGGGATTGGAAGGAAGGGTCATATTCTTGAAATTTTCGGCAAAGTTACACTTTTTTTTGCACATATCAAAATTTTTTACTAATTTTGCACCGTGAAATCATAAAATAACCATGACCACTCTAACGCAAAGCGAGAAAGAAGCCATTATGAAGGATATGAAGTCCTTTGATGAGCCTATGCCGGCGGTCGGTATCTTCTGGTATGACCCGGAGGAACATGATTTTTTCGGGGTATATAAGAAAGGTATATAAGAAAGAACTGACGCCTAAAATGGTAGAGGATGCCGCAGATAAAGGACTTCCTTATATTAACTATCAGACGCTTCATCGTCAAGTCTGGCAGCGGCAGTATTTCAAGGCTTTGGCGAAACATGAGCCGACCAAGTTCAGTGGCGATTACACGCAAGTTCCGCGAGGACGTGTGGCTTGGAGTGTGGATCACTTCGTGGTCTTTGTAGGCCGGTGGGCAAAGGATATAGAGGACGAGTTGACTGCATTATTGGAAAAATACTTCGCCTTGCCGTATTTCGAGTTCCTTTATGATGAACATTGGGATTTAGGTCACGGCTGGTCCGGCGATTTATAACCCCTCGTCCCTTGCGGACGTTACAAAATCGGTTCAAATAGCAGACCTTACGCTGACGTTAGGAACCTCCTGGACTGACCCTGAAAAAGGGCAAAATCTTAATAATCGTACATTCTTTTTTTGGAAGTGAGTACGTGTTTACCCTTACTTAACTCTTACTTAACCCTTACTTAACTCTTACTTAACCCTTACTTAACTCTTACTTGCCTCCGATAAGTGTATGTAAAATATTGAAAATAAGGCATATGCGAATCGGACGGTGTTAAACTCTATTTTAGCGAATCTTAATAATCGGCAATTTTAAGCGGAGTGTTTTCATAGAAATGCTCTAAAAAATTTGTAGAAAAAAATTTTTTTCTTCATATGCCCTTGCATATGTCGATTTTTTTTCGTACCTTTGCACGGAATTATGGACGAGAAACAACACATAGGCTCTTTGTTTGACCGGATAGCCGGTACGTATGACGGTCTGAACCACGGTTTGTCGCTGAATATCGACAAGTTGTGGCGGCGTAAGACCGTGGCGCAGATGACCGGTGCATGGGAGGTGCTGGATGTAGCTATAGGCACGGCAGACCTGACAATCGAGATGCTGCGTCGCGGTAAGGCGGTGCACGTAACAGGGCTTGACCTCTCTCGGGAGATGATGCGGATAGGTCAGGAGAAATGTGAAAGGTTAAACGTGAAAGGTGAAAGGTTAAACGTGGATTTCGTCTATGGCAACGCGCAGGAGATGCCTTTCGAGGACGAACGGTTTGACGCGGTGACCTGTGCGTTCGGGTGCCGTAATTTCAGCGACCTGGAGGCCGGACTGAGAGAGATGTACCGTGTGCTGAAGCCCGGCGGAGAGGTGGTTATCCTGGAGTTCTCGTATCCGGAGAACAGACTCATCCGGTGGACGTATGACCTGTATTTCAGTCATATACTGCCGTTCGTGGGAAGGGTAGTGAGCCGCGACAAGACGGCGTACACCTATCTCAACAAGAGCGTGAAAGGATTCATCTGGGGAGAAAGATTCGCGCAGAAGATGCACGACGCCGGTTTCCGCGAGGAGCATTTCACAACCATGACGTTTGGCTTCGCCACCGTCTATAAGGGCACGAAAGTCATCAATCATAGATCATAAATAATATACAATCATATATGGTTAAACACATTATTCTTTGGAAATTGCGGTCGGAGATGAGTGCCGCGGAGAAACGGGAGAAAGCTCTGGCAATCAAGCAGGGGCTGGAGGGACTTAAAGGTCAGGTGCCGGGTCTGGTAGATATCCATGTGCAGATTGACGGGCGGCTGGAGAGCAGCAACTGCGATATCATGCTGGACAGCACCTTAGAGTCGGAGGAGGCACTGAAAGGCTATGCCGTTCATCCGGCGCATGTAGCGGTGGCAAACGGGGTTGTTCGTCCGAACACGGAGTTGAGGACGTGTCTGGATTACGAGTGCTGAGACGATGAAGAGAGGAATACTGATTGCTTTTCTGGTTCTCATGACGGGCTCTGTCTGTGCCCGTCCGCAGAAACGGGCGGTGGTGATTGATACCGTTTGCAATGCGCCTCTTCATGAGATGCGCGCCGTGGCAAGCCGCTTCTGTTATCAGTTTCAGGCTTGCCCCGATTCATTGTTCGAATGGGCGTACCTGGGGCTGGGTGAGGAGGAAGTGAAACCGTCCAGCAAAGAGAGCCGCGACGTGATACAGCTGCGGTACAAGGATCGCGTGTATGACCCGGTGCATAAGACCGGCGACGTGGCGATAGACATCTACGTCTTGGGCATCCGCTGGTGGAAAGACCAGCATCTCGGTTCCAAATACCGTCTGACCCGTCCTGCGAATGCGCAGTATCCGCTGACAGCCCATATGACGGCTACGTACAGCGGTTCGATTCTGGAGGGCGGCGATTTTATCTTACGGATGGAGCCTCTCTCGGAGAACCAGACAAGAGTGCATTACGAGTTCCGGCTGGTGTTCGGCAAAGTGCTGTCGGCTTTTGTATCCGATAAGATGTGGCACAATGCTATCGAATGGCGGTTCGAGACGATTCTTGAGAATCTGGTGGAATGTGCAGAAACAGGCACCGTGCAGCCCAAGCGACGCGGACCGAAATAAGGACAAAAAAGATTATGCTACAACAATCGGACATACAAAAACTCTTTTTCCTGGGTATAGGCGGCATCGGCATGAGTGCCCTTGCGCGTTATTTCCATCACCGCGGATATGAGGTGGCGGGGTATGACCGTACGCCTTCGCCGCTTACCAAAGAACTGGAGAAAGAAGGGATACAGGTTACCTACGATGACGAGACATCGGTTATGGAAGACCGTTTTGCGGCCTACAACGCGAAGCACACGCTGGTAGTCCGTACGCCGGCGGTGCCGGAGGACAGTGTGCTCTACACCCGGCTTCGCGAGCAAGGATACGACATCCGCAAGCGCGCAGAGGTACTCGGTATCGTGACGCGCCAGATGCGTGCACTTTGTGTTGCCGGAACGCACGGGAAGACAACTACCAGTACCATGCTGGCGCATCTGCTCTATCAGTCGGAGGTGGGCGGAAACGCTTTCCTCGGAGGCATTAGTGTCAACTACGGCACGAACCTGTTGCTGGACAAGAATAGTAATATGGTCGTCATTGAGGCGGATGAGTACGACCGCTCGTTCCACCACCTGAGACCCTATATGTCGGTAGTGACGGCGGTGGATCCGGATCATCTGGATATATACGGTACGCCGGAGGCCTACCGCGAAGCTTTTGCGCAATACACGGAGCTCATCTCCGGCGCGTTGGTGATGAAGCACGGCATTGCGTTAGAGCCCCGCTTGCAGCCCGGCGTCAAATGCTATACGTACGGAGTGCTGAATGACCAAATCTCCAATGACATAGATTTCTACGCCGATAATATCCGTGTGGGTGACGGCCGGATAGATTTTGATTTTCATACCCCTGCTTCTGTCCTGCCTGATGTGCGGCTGGGTGTGCCGGTGTGGGTGAATATCGAGAACGCGGTAGCGGCGATGGCGGTAGCGTGGCTCAACGGGGTGACCGAAGAGGAGTTGCGGCGCGGCATTGCTTCCTTCAAAGGCGTGCAGCGGCGTTTTAACATCCATGTGAACACGCCGGAGGTTGCCTATATCGACGATTATGCCCACCACCCGGAGGAGATAGCTACTGCGATCGACTCTATTCGCAGGCTCTTCCCCTCACGACGCCTGATAGGTGTCTTCCAGCCGCATCTGTACACCCGGACACGCGACTTTGCGGATGCTTTTGCGCGCGTGCTTTCTACGCTGGATGAGGTCGTCCTGCTGCCTATCTACCCGGCACGGGAGTTACCGATAGCCGGTGTGGACAGTGAGATGCTGTTGGACAAGATCACCAACCCGAACAAGAAAATCCTACAGAAGGCGGCGCTTGTGGAATACCTCAGCAGCCGTAAGGACGAAGGAGCTGTTATCCTTACCGTCGGAGCCGGAGACATTGACCGACTCGTACCTCAGATCACTAAGATGTTAAAGAAATGAGTAATACCGCAGGTGTGATATGGAAATGCGCGGGCATCGGTCTAACCATCGGACTGATGATAGGAGCGGTGCTCTGGGGATGGCAGATGACGCCGACCTCTCTTCCTTGCGTGGCGCTCCATTATACCATCGAGGATGCGGAGGAGCGGATGTATCTCACTGAGACCGAGTTGGACCGGCTGCTAAAAACGGAGGATCTGTACCCTGTGGGAAGACAGGTGAATAGTATCTCTCTGCATCGGATAGAGCATGCGGTGGCACACCATCCAATGGTTCGTTCCTCCGAGTGTTTTGTCACGCCGCGGAACGAGGTGGAAGTGCATCTGACACAGCGCGTACCCCTGTTGCGCGTACAGACGATGGGCGAGAGTTATATCATTGATACGGACCGGCGAGTGATGCAAGCCAGGGCTGCGGTACGCGACAGCGTGCCGGTAGTGACAGGAACGGTGGGAGTGCATATGGCGTCGCACGAGTTGGCGGATTTCGCCCAATGGCTGCAAGGGAATAGGTATTGGCGAAGCCGGATACGTTATTTGCAGGTGCAATCGCCGAACAGGGTCTATCTCTATCTGCGCGGAGAAGAACAACCGCGAGTACTGATAGGCACCATGGGCGGATACAAAGAGAAACTGCAGAAACTGCGTACCTTCCTGGACAACAGCGCTGAGGCTACCCGGGACAAGCAATACTACGAACTGGACATCCGCTTCCGCGGACAAGTAATAGGAAGAAAATAAACCTTAACTGAATTGAGAAAATGGCAAAAAGACAAACACAGACAACAGACTCACTGCCGCTGGTAGCTATTGATTTGGGTAGCGACAGCGTGCGTGCGATGGCGGCGCAAAGGATTGCACCGGATCTGTTCCGTATTCTCGGCGTAGAGGAGCGGCCGCAGAAATTAGGCAATCTCTGCGTAGAGCAAGGTATCATCACCCAGTCGAGCAACGCCGGCTATGTCATCGCCGAGGTGCTCAAACTGCTGGCTAACCGGATAGGCGTGGACGAACTGCCCACCGCTTTCATCAGCGTGGGCGGTCAGTCGATGCAGATAGTAGCCGTACATTCGCGGCGGGACCAGGCACGGCGCAAAGAAATCAGCCAGGAACTGCTGGACGAGATGGAGCGCGAGTGCAAAGAGAAGATCGAGTCGCGCAACCCCGAGGTGGCCGTATTGGGACTGGTGCCCAGTTTCTTCAAACTGGACGGGGTGGAGCAGGACGAACTGCCGTCTGCCGAACAGCGCGCCGCGCTGGTGGAAGCGCATTATATCGCTTTTTACGGACGCAAGGCGATAGACACCCAGTTGCAGAAATCATTCTCGCAGGCCGGCCGTAGCATCGAGCACGCGTTCGTCCGTCCGGAATGTCTGTTGTCCACTTTCGCTACATGCGACGGCAATCATGTGCTGATGAACGGTTGCGCCGTATTGGACATGGGAGCGCAGACAACCACCCTCACAGCCTACAAGGGCGGACAGTACCTGCTGAACAAAGTGATACCCAAGGGCGGCTATCATATCACGCGGATGCTGGAACAGCAGGGACTCAGTTTC
>CACYKR010000091.1 GCA_902774995.1 uncultured Bacteroidales bacterium
GTCGAAGTCGCAATATGCCACACATCGCTCAATAACTATTTGATTGGCGGCATTCGTGCTGCCCTGATCCACAGTACTGCCGACAACACCACCAACATACATACAGATATTTCTGCAAAACGTATTGTTTACATTTACATTTGGGTTTGACCCAATGTAGTTCTTACCATATTCAGAACTTTCGTATAGCAAGCAGTCTGTCACTTTGCAGTCTTTCTCCAACTTACCCACCATACCACCAATACGGATATCAGCGGTAACAGCTGATGCATTCAGTTTACCAGAAAAATATATCTTCAATCCTGTTGTCTTGCATCGCGTTATGTCTGCATATCCAAACGCATTTCCGTCCTTTCCTGCCCAACCAACGATACCACCAACTGCCATCTTTCCCAAATTTCCCCCAATATTAAACCTGACATTCTTAACGGAGCATTTGGTGATTACAGCACGTGATGAACTACTACCATACATACTCCCCACCAAACCCGATAGGTTTGGTCCGGTGAGTGAATAATTGGCAGTAATCGTAATATCCTCGGCACTACAACTTTCAACCAACGATCCATTGTCCATACGACCAACCAAAGTGGCATAGTTACCTCCTTTGTCTATACTTCCAGAAATAGTGAAAGTACACACTTTTACAGAGCAGTTCCGAACAACAGAATATCCATTTCCGATTCTGCCAATAAAGCCACTACAATATGATGTAGAGGCCGATGCCGAACCTGAATTGACTGTTATATTTTCAGCAGAACAATCTTCCACCAACGAACCACTTTCCACATTTCCTATAAATGAACCAACCTTTACTGAATTACTAATATTAACACCAAAGGTTACGGAAACCGTAGAAACACCGATATTCCTGATTTCACCACTGCTGACTGAACCAAGCAATCCATAGCATCTGTCATTATTAGGCACAATGATTTCATAATTGCTGATCACAGGCTTAGCTCCATTACCCTTATCACCAATAAGATGCCCATTGAAGGTTTTGTCTTGATGATAAGTCCATTCTCTGCCACCGAGGTTAATATCCGCAGTTATCTTATAGTAAGATGATGAGCCATTATATTGCGTACCAAAGTATTTCAAAAGGTTTAGAACCGGGGAATATGCAATAACTGGAGATGAGCTAATTGTTAAAGAGACTTTCTTTTCTCATGAAGCTAAATTAACAATACCTATTTCCAATATTTCCAATGTCAGATTCACCCCGAAGTTTACGGACCTGCGCGAGATACCCAAACAAGGAATAGTTCTGCTCGTCACTCCATTCAGACTCTTGGAAATCACGGTCGGAGGACAGAAATACGTACTATATACATATGCCCATGCCAAAGAACTATATGGGGAACTCAACAAACGTATAAATGAATCACGATAAAATCTTACTGAATATGAATGATCATGTATTAGAAGCTATCATGATATTAGGCTTCATTTTTATCGGAATAATGATATTATTGTATATCTATTTTTCTCTAAAGAATGATATTACTAACCGAGAAGCGGAAACCCAGGAACTGCAACGCAAGCTGGCGGAAGCCGAGTCAGAAGAGTGGCGGGAAAAGATGCTCGACAAGGTCAAGGAGAAGATCGCGCTGACCGAGGAAGCACGCGACCGGATGACACGCGGCGAGGACCTTGTGGCGAAATATATCTACCACCAGCAGGGTATCGAGGAACTGAGCACGGAGCTCTTCTCCATCTACCAGAAACCTATCAACACGGTCAAGAAACAATACCCCGACCTGACGGAGCTGGATCTGCTGGTCATCTGCCTCTTGGGTATTGGCATGGACAATGTGGAGGTCTGCTCTATCCTGCGTATGGAGAAACGCACCCTCTACCGCCGCCGGCAACTCATCGCCCAGCGCATCGGTCTCTCTTCCAGCACCGCCCTCGAGGAGTTCGCGAAGAACATGCTCCAGGAGACACTTCCCGAAGGCTGAACATAAACGCCGTTCGAAAAACGCACTTGCTCAAAAGCAGGTGCGTTTTTGTTGGGGGCTGTGCGAAAAAGAGCACTTTCTTCGCTTTCTAAAAACCTGTCAGGGCTAGACAATACCTAGACCATACCTAGACCATATAAATGACGTTATAGTACTGTCAGTACGCTGTCAATACGCTCAAAGACTCATCAGCCGGTAGGCCAGATAGCCGGCATAGACCAGTAGCAGTACTCCGCCTTCCCACCTTTTGATCTGACGCTCGTGGTTGGACTTCACGAACAGCCAGACAAGGAGGCTTCCTACTGCGGCTGCCCAGGCGTCCAGTTCGATGCCCTCGTACGCAGGCAGGGGATGAACGACGGCGCTGGTGCCGAGGATGAAGAACACATTGAAGATATTCGAACCCACCACATTGCCCAACGCGATGTCCGCATTCTTTTTCGTAGCCGCTATGACGGAGGTGGCTAACTCCGGCAGGGAGGTGCCGAGAGCGACTATCGTCAGACCGATGATAGCCTCGCTCACACCCATCCGCGTAGCGATGTCCACGGCGCTCTTCACAATCAGTTCGCCGCCGACTACTAAGCCGACTAATCCGCCAACTATCAGCGCGATAGCGCGTCTAACAGTGATGACCTTCGTACTTGGTACTTCGTCACTTGGTCCTTCCTCAGGGTGGTCTTTGGCATGGCGGAAGGTGTTATAGAGGAAATAGACGAACATTGCCAGCAGCACGATACCGCCGATACGTCCTATGCCTCGGTCGTCGCCGCAGTCGCCTGCCGGCATGACATCGCCCCACGGCGAACGCACCGCCACAAAGGCGAAGACGAGCACGCCGGCGATGATGGAGAGCGGGATGTCGAAATCACGGCTGCGTTTCTGAGAAGTGATCGGATAGACCAGTGCCGTGAGACCCAGAATAACAAAAGTGTTGATGATGTTCGAACCTAAGATATTGGTGATGGCCAGGTCGGTGCTTCCTTCCGCTACCGATACCATGTTCACCACAAACTCCGGCATACTCGTGCCGAACGCTACGACGGTCAGGCCGATGACCAAGTCGCTGATTCCGAACCGTTTGGCTATTGCGGAAGCTCCGTCCACCAGCCAGTCCGCACCTTTCACTAACGCCACAAAACCGGCTACAATCAGCACCACGCCGACCCACCAGCCATAACCTAACAGATTTTCAATTATATCCATAATTTATAATACTAATTCCAATTAAAATACTTTTATTATGCCGTTCTCATAGTAGTACCGCTCAATCTGTGCTTTCGGGCTTGCTCCAAAGTTAACTAAAATGGCTATAGGCCACCCTGTCCCGCGTAAGTATCCGAATGTTTGGTAATGTTCTTTTTCAGTCAATGAACTTAAAGCCTTACATTCAATGATGATGTTTCCTGTACTGCTTTTCACTACTAAATCCATCTTGAGATAGGATTTCATCTCTTTTCCTTTATACAGCGGGTGGTATTCTAACTCTTTATGTACCTTAAAACCCTTGGTATGCAGTTCTGTAGTCAGCGCTTCCTGGTAGATATATTCGGGCAGTCCGGGACCTAATTGATTATGCACCTCTTGCATGCATCCGATAATTCCATAGCAGATACGTATAAGTTCTTGTCTCTTAGGTTCTTCTACTATATGAATACTCATGCGTTCTTTCGTCTGCATAGTATATACTTGTTTTATTTGAGGGTGATTCTACCGTAGTCAGCCAATTTTTTTTATTTTTTAGAGGGATGAAATCCCGTATTTTTGTAAGCAGTCATTGTTGTCGCCCATCGGGGCGTCAACAGCGGATTTGGCATTTAGGCACGCTGCAAGCTCGCTTGTGAGCGCGCCCTAAAGGTCAAGTACGCTCAGGCCGCGTAGGCCAAAATGACTGCGCATTTTCGGTTTACTCCTCTCCCCTGCGTTTTATACATTGAACAGGAAATGCATAATGTCTCCGTCTTGCACGAGGTAGTCTTTTCCCTCGATGCCTAATTTACCCGCAGCACGGCATTGTGCTTCGCCGCCGAGGGCGATGAAATCGTCATATTTGATGACCTCGGCACGGATGAAGCCCCGCTCGAAATCCGTGTGGATGACGCCGGCGCACTGCGGCGCTTTCATGCCTTCGCGGAACGTCCATGCGCGTACCTCGTCGCTTCCCGCGGTGAGGAAGGTACGGAGCTTCAACAGCGCGTAAGCAGCTTTGATAAGACGGTTCACGCCGCTCTCCTCCAGCCCTATCTCGCCGAGGAACATCTGCCGCTCCTCGTAGGTCTCCAGTTCGGCTATCTCGCTCTCGATCTTAGCAGCCAGCACCAGCACTTGCGCGTCCTCGTCCTTGACGGCCTCTTTGACTTGCTCTACATAGGCGTTGCCGCTCACGGCGGCGGACTCATCGACGTTGCACACATACATCACGGGTTTGTTGGTCAGCAGGAAGAGGTCTTTGGCTGCGGCTTCTTCCTCTTTGTTGTCCAGCTCTACGGTACGCGCGTTCTTACCCTGCGACAGCGCCTCGCGGTATTTGACGAGTACCTCCAGTTGCAGTTTGGCGGCCTTGTCCCCTCCGGCTTTGGCGGCTTTCTCGCATTTCTGGATACGGCTCTCGACGGTCTCCAGGTCCTTGAGTTGAAGCTCGGCGTCGATGATCTCTTTGTCGCGCACGGGGTTCACCGAGCCGTCTACATGCACCACGTTCTCGTCGTCGAAACAGCGCAGCACATGGATGATGGCGTCCGTCTCACGGATGTTAGCCAGAAACTTGTTACCCAGTCCTTCGCCTTTGCTGGCGCCCTTGACCAGACCCGCTATATCGACAATCTCTACGGTCGTCGGGATGACGCCACGTTCGGGATGGCATATCTCGCCCAGCTTGATGAGACGCTCGTCAGGAACGGTGATCACCCCTACGTTCGGCTCGATGGTGCAGAATGGGAAGTTGGCGCTCTGCGCCTTCGCGTTACTCAAACAGTTAAAGAGGGTACTCTTGCCGACGTTCGGCAGACCCACAATACCACATTGTAATGACATATATTTGTGATTTATGATTTATAATTACTGCTGTTGCGATATTTTAAGTTTTGTGAGATGTAAAGCATTATTATATAGTTACTTATAAGTCTATTCATTTTTTTTGATTTGATCAGCAATGTTTTTTATGTGCCCACTTGGCGTGCTTTTGAAGGCTTTAACCCCGACCTACGCGCTGCATAGATTTTTCTTATTTTCCAATCCCGAAGGGATATTTTTGTAAGCAGTCCATCGGTGCCTATTTAGGCAATCGATGGAGACCAAGGGCATGAATGACGGCAGGAAGCTTGCTTACTGACCGGCATACAGGGACTTGGGCGCAAGAGCCATTAGGCTCGGGGGCTGCGCATTTTCGATTTCCAAAAGCATTCAAAAG
>CACYKR010000092.1 GCA_902774995.1 uncultured Bacteroidales bacterium
GCGGCTTCCGCGATACGGGCGCATTCAATCTATGCAGTCATCTATATCTCGGCGACGACCGTCTTGTGAAGATTATGCGACTGGATGGATGTGCGTATATCGAGACTAAACTCTTTGCCTTGCAAGACAAGGCGTATGCTGACTTCCAAAGCAAGTTATTGCCGACAGTGCCACGCGAGACGGTTATAGGCGTGCGGACGCCGGACTTACGCAAAATGGCGAAGCAAATCTGCAAGACTCCTGCTGCGCAAGAGTTCTTGCACAGTTTGCCACATCGCTATTTTGACGAGAACCAACTGCACGCGTTTATCCTATCGGAAGAGAAAGATTTCTACACCTGTATTGCATATCTGGAGCAGTTCCTGCCGTATGTGGATAATTGGGCAACATGTGACCAACTATCGCCGTGTTGCTTTAAGAAGCATACGAAAGAGTTGTTACCGCTCATTCGCAAGTGGAAGAGAAGCAAACATATCTATACGAAACGCTTTGGCATAGGGACGCTGATGCGGTATTTCTTGGATGATTTTTTCCGACCGGAGTACTTGGAATGGGTGGCATCTATCAAGTCCGACGAGTACTACATCCACATGATGCAGGCATGGTTCTTTGCCACAGCGCTTGCAAAGCAATGGGATGCTACACTGCCTTATATCGAGCAACATCGCTTGGAGAAAGATACGCACAACAAAACCATCCAGAAAGCCATTGAGAGTTTCCGTATCACAGACGAACAAAAGGCTTTGCTAAAGACCTTGCGAGTGAAATGAAAAAGATACTATTCCTACATGGCTTTTATGCAAGCGGACAATGTGTTCCTGCTGTTGCGTTACGTGAAGCATTCGCAGGGCGTGCCGATGTTCTGACACCGGACTTGCCCATGCATCCACAGGATGCGCTACGTTTCATTCGCGAACTAACTGACCGAGAAAAGCCCGACTTGCTGATAGGGAATAGTTGTGGCTCTTTCTATGTGCAGATGATTGCTCCGGTCGTAGGTATTCCTGCGTTGCTTGGTAATCCTCATTTCCAGATGTCGGAGTTCTTGAAACAGCGCATAGGTCAGCATGAATACAAGTCGCCACGCAAGGATGGCAAGCAATCTTTTGTAATTGATGAGGCCTTGGTAAAAGAGTTCGCTGCGCTGGAGGCTACTCAATTCGACAACTGCAATCCTCAACTCCGTGACCAAGTGTGGGGATTGTTCGGCGAACAAGATACCTTGGCGCATTTTGAACCACTCTTCTTGAAATACTATTTGCATTCATTCCATTTTCCCGGAGGACATACTCCCACCGCACAAGAGGTGCGCATATGGTATGTTCCTTTGGCAGAAAAACTATTGATACAATAAAAGGTGCTAGGTGCCTGTGAAAGTTAATGAATGTCCTATAAACAGCAAATGACTTCCACAGTTGTGAAAGTCATTTTGGGCAGATTTTTTAAGTCCTCATCTGTAACTTGCTTATTTTCAAGCAGTGAGCCACTTCTCCGCCGCTACGCTCTGTCGATTATTGCCTCGCAATTCTCCCGGACTCGAACATTGCACTTTGTGCAATAATCGTGCCCCTATAGGGGCTAAGAACCCCCGGATTCGAGTCCTTGGAATGGCAAGGGAGAAGACCAACGTCTTCTCCCTTTGAGCCACTTCCCGGACTCGAACCGGGGACCTACGCATTACGAATGCGTTGCTCTACCAACTGAGCCAAAGTGGCAGCGAAGTTTAGACCCGATTAATACATTGTGAAACGATGTGTTAATCGGAGAGGAGATTTCCCGAAAACTACACGAGTTGCAGAGCAACGAAGTCGTTTATCGGCGAAATCGACGACAAAGGTACTGCTTTTTTTTGATATACGCAAATTTTTTGTACTTTTTTTTTGTGTATGTGGTATATTTTTTGTAATTTTGTGCCCGAAAGGGATAAAAACCCTCTTAGGCGGAGGCCGCTTCTCCCGCGTTAACGGGAGAACGCTCCGGGTATATTTTTTGTAATTTTGCAACCGTAAATGAAGAAAATAAGGGTCATATTAGTATTTTTAGTATGCGCAAGTGCCGTTTGGGCACAGACGCACGTGCATACTTTTAATGAACGCATACGCACGTTGCGCGTAGCGCGGCGGGTGCTGGTTTTGAACGAGGGCAGAGTAGATGGTTCCGAGGCGGAGAACAGGCTGGATATCTCGTTCGATGAGATGAGCCACGACGTACACATGTACAGCTATACGGTGGAAATGACGGACAACTCCGCTTTGCTCTCCTCCGAGTATATACAGGGTTTCACTACACAGGACATCACGGATTACGAGCACTCCATCAATACCAGCCGCGAATACACACATTACCGTTTTTCCTTCCCGAACGAAGAGATGGTGCTTACCAAGAGCGGCAACTACCGGCTGACGGTTTATGAGGACGGCGACCGGGAAAATAAGGTTGCGGAGGTGTATTTCTGCGTTGTAGAGCCTCTGGTGAAAATCGATGCGCAGATACGCAGCAATACCGATATAGAGTTCAACGGACGCTATCAACAACTCGACATAGACGTGGATCTCAAACAGGCCAATATCAGCTTTCAGCCGCAGGAGTTCCGTATCGTCGTAACCCAGAACAACCGGCAGGACAACGCTGTAACAATAACACAACCGACATTTATCGAGCCCAAACGGCTGCGGTATATCAATAATAAAGCGCTGATTTTCGAGGGGGGCAACGAGTACCACCATTTTGATGCTTTTTCCACTTATTTTGCAGGAACGGGAATAGACCATGTGTACCACGAGACGGGTGATTATCACGCTCCGCTTTTCATGGATGAGATTAATACGAGCGGATATATCTTCTCCCCGGACGCAGACGGCAGCTACCTCATCAATGCCGAACGTACCCTGGATAGCGACACCGAAGCGGAGTATATGTGGGTGCATTGGGCGCTCAAATGCGAGCGGCCCTGGTTGGACGGTGCGTTGTATGTGGGAGGAGAGATATTCAATAATGAGTTAAGCCTGCGCAACCGGATGCAATACGACGTAGAAAACAAGGTCTATTGGCTTACTGCGCTCGTGAAACAAGGCGGCTATGACTACCAATATTGGTTCTCCGGCAAAGGCACGCAAAATAAAACTACCACCCAGCGCGTGGATGGTAGTTTCTGGCAGACGGAAAACGAATATGTCGTTTATGTCTATTGGCGTCCTTTCGGAGCACGTTACGACCGTCTGGTAGGTGTGGATATAAAAAGAACGACACTCTGACGAGTGCCGTTTTTTCATTTGAATTACTTATTCTTTCTTCTTTTATCTCTCAGACTTTCTGAGACAAAGTGCACTTATTTCTTCAAGCGCTCTTTGATGGCTTTCGACTCTGTCTCGTAGCCCGGTTTGTCGAGCAGGGCGAACATATTCTTCTTGTATGCCTCCACGCCCGGCTGGTTGAACGGATTGACATCCAGTACGTAGCCGGAGATACCGCATCCGCGCTCGAAGAAATAGATGAACTGGCCGATATTATATTCGTCGATCTTCTCAAACGAGATATGAATATTGGGCACACCGCCGTCCACATGGGCGAGTTGCGTACCTAACTCAGCCATCTTGTTCACCTCATCAACGTGTTTGCCGGCGAGGAAGTTCAGACCGTCGAGGTTCTCTTCATCGGTCGGAACGAGGACACTCTTGTTGGCTTTCTCAATGGAGATAACAGTCTCGAAAATGGTGCGCTCGCCGTCCTGGATCCATTGTCCCATGGAGTGCAAATCGGTCGTGAAATCCACGGAAGCAGGGAAAATACCCTTGTGGTCCTTACCCTCGCTCTCGCCGTAGAGCTGTTTCCACCACTCGCTGAAATAATGCAGTTTCGGGTTGAAGTTCACAAGAATCTCGATTTTCTTGCCGCCTTGGTAGAGTGCATTACGCATAGCAGCGTACTGGCAAGCGGGGTTCTCTGCAAACGGAACCTTTACATCCGTAGCTTTCTCCATCTCCTGAGCACCGCGAACAAGCGCTTTGATGTCGCCTCCGGCTACTGCAATCGGCAGCAGACCTACCGGCGTGAGGACGGAGAAACGTCCGCCTACGTTATCGGGGATGACAAAAGTCTTATATCCCTCTTTGGTAGCCAGTGAACGGAGCGCACCCTTGGCGCGGTCGGTTACGGCTACGATACGGTGTTTGGCTTCCTCTTTGCCTACCTGTTTCTCCAGCATGGTCTTCAGCAGACGGAAAGCGAGAGCGGTCTCGGTCGTCGTACCGGATTTGGAGATGTTGATGATACCGAACTGTTTGTCGGCGAGGAACTCCATGAGCTCTGCCAGATAATCCTCGCCGATATTATTGCCGGCATAGACTACGTACGGGTTCTTGCGGTCTTTGGCTACGAAGGTATCGAAAGCCGAACTCAACGCCTCATTCACAGCGCGCGCGCCGAGGTACGAACCGCCGATACCGGCTACTATCACCACCTCGCAATGCTTGCGCAGCTCATCTGCGGAGGCTTGCACTTCAGCCAGAAACTCATCCGTGATAGACGACGGCAGATGTACCCATCCGATATAATCGTTTCCGGCTCCTTGGCCGTTCTCCAACAAGAGGTTGGCTGCCTCTGTTTGTGACTCCAGTTTTTTTAACGCCTCGGCATTTACAAAGCCGACAGCGTTCTTCAGACAGATTTTCATATCAATATAAATTCTAAATTAAAAATTATTGCAGTTTCGTAGTGAGCGATTTGATAATTGGTTTGGCTTTCTGGCGGTTGTAGAGTATCTCGTACATCGCATCCACAATTGGCAGGGCTACCTGCATCCGTTCGTTAGCCATATGGATGGCTTTCGTACCGTAATAGCCTTCGGCTACCATCTCCATCTCCATCTGTGCAGCCTTGACGGAATAGCCCATGCCGAGCATCTGGCCGAACTGCCTGTTGCGGCTGAACTGCGAGTATCCGGTGACGAGCACGTCGCCCAGATATCCGCTCATGGTGATGTCGCGCGGTACGTTGCTCATCGCCGTAGCAAACCGCTGTATTTCCTGAATAGCGTTGGAGAGGAGCACGGCTTGGAAGTTATCGCCGTAATGCAATGCCTGACACATACCCGCTGCGATGGCATAGATATTCTTCATCACCGAGCTGTACTCCAGACCGATGACGTCGCTTGACACAATGGTGCGGACATAATCCGTCTGGAACAGTTTCGACCACACCT
>CACYKR010000093.1 GCA_902774995.1 uncultured Bacteroidales bacterium
TACGACCACCAGGGCACCACGCCGCTTATCTCGTCCTCCTACCCCGTCAAGGCAGACAACGTAGGTATCAACATCAAACTGATGCTGACAAGGTAATGTACAAGGTTGGCATCATAGGACCGGAGTCAACAGGCAAAAGCTCGTTGGCTCGTTATTTATCCCGAAGATATAAAGGAACGTACGTGCCCGAGTACGCACGGGAGTACGTGGAGGAGAAAGGCTCCACGGATGTCAGTTATGACGAGCTATGCGGGATAGCGCGGAAGCAGATAGAGGAGATGAAAGAGGTACAAAGGGACAAGGGACCAAGTACAAAGGTTATCTTCTTTGACACGGAACTGATTGTCACCAAGGTCTGGTTTGACTATGCCTTCCACCGGGTGCCGGAATGGCTTGATGAGGCTGTCAAGGCCTATCCGATGGATGTCTATCTGCTGACCAAACCGGACATCCCTTGGGTGCCGGATCCGGCACGGAGCAATGGCACTGACGAGATCCGCCAGGAGCTTTTTCACCGATACGAAGCGGAGATACAGGCGCTTGACATCCCCTATTATATCATCACGCATGGCTGAGCGCGGCCAGAATGAGCCACGTAGCTGCCGCATGACTTGCCGAGCCGAGTATGATAAACACATGCCAAACAGCATGGTAACAGGCATGTTCCTCATCCTTGCTGAAGAAATACGCCCCGATAGTGTAGAACACCCCCTCGGCGATAATCCATGCGAAGGCGGCATGCGGCATCCGCTGCCACATCGGCCAGAGCACCGGTAGCGCCACCCATCCCATCGCCAGATACAGCGCCAGCGAGAGACGGGGGTATTTGCCCAAAGCCACTATTTTCCCTACGACTCCGGTAAGAACACAGGTCCACAGAAAAACGAACAACCCCCGCCCCAGCCAACCGCCGATGACCGACAGGCATATCAGCGAGTACGAACCCGCTATCATGGCGTAGATAGCGATGTGGTCCAACACGCGCATGCGGCGTTTGTGCGCAGGGTCTGCAATCGCATGGTAGAGCGTGGAGGAGGCATACATAAGCGCCATACCAAGGAGAAAAAGACCCGTTCCCAATAATTCATACTGATGATGAACGGCTTGCGCCCGGCAGGCCAAACGCAACAGTGGCCACGCGAGTATCAGCGTAGCCACCAATGCAATAAAATGCGTAACCGTATTAGCCCTCTCTTCCTGAGCCATCACTGAATGATTTTCTGCAATCTGATTGCTATCTCATCCATGTATTTGTCACCCGTCTCAGGGTTGATCGGGAGCACACCGAAGTCTATAGTGATGAAGGGGTGGAGGCTGTTGCTGGTCACCAGCTTGAGGTCCTTGCGCCCCGGACGTACCTCCATGATCTCTTTGAACGGCACTACTACGCCTTGCGCATACAGGATTTCCTCCTCCATATTCGCCAGCACATTGCGGCCGGTCAGTATATCATGCTTGTACCATACTTCATAGTTGTCGCCCAGCGCCTCTTTTATTTCCTTCTCGGCCTGCGGATTGAGTACCGGCGCCTGCTTTCTCCATTCCTCGCGCATACGCTCACGCTCAGCGGCAGCTTCACGCACATGCTCCTCATTCTCGTTCACGTAGTCATCAATGCTCTCCAGATAGTTGTTCTTGGCAGCCCTAAGGCCGAACCATACCAGCACATCGGCGATAATCACCACGCCCGAATAATAGAGCGTACCGAAGAAATCATGCTCCAGAAACGGCAGGGCGATAAACGCCAGCGCTATACCCAAACCGATATAAAGAAGCCTGTTGCATTTCGCATAACTACGGCGGATAGCACGGATTGTATCCTCACGCGTAGTCTCCCGCACGACCTTTATGCGGTCACGCGCGTCAAACCATTGCCATACCAGAAAGAAAGAAACCAATGTCCAACCGATAAGAATGAACAGAAGAACATGAAGTACAGATCCCATAGCAGTCAATTTTTAAAGGTTAAATTATGCCAAACAATAATTTTGGTGCAAAGTTACTACTTTTTTACGAAAGACGCAACAATTCGGGCATGTTTTTTAGCATAAAAATGATTTTTTCTTGTATAATTGCGTTTTTTTTAGTAACTTTGCGCACAAATTATGTATTTTTCACTAATTCAAGATTACTATGACAACACAAGAAATGAATGCTGCTTTCGAGCAAGTTTATGGCCGCAAGGCTGAGAAAATGTTCTTCTCCCCGGGACGAGTTAACTTAATCGGCGAGCACACCGACTACAACGGCGGCTGCGTTTTCCCTTGTGCCTTGAGTTTCGGGGCATGGCTCCTGATGGCGAAAAACAACGACAGAGTACTCCGTTTCCGCTCGATGAACATGGAGCAGGTATATGAGATTGCCATTGACGCTATTGCTCCGCAGCCCGACCGCGCGTGGTGCAACTATGCTTTGGGATGTATCGAGATTATTGCCCGTCGTCATCCGGAGGCCAAGATTGAGAGCGGTTATGACCTCTTGTACTACGGTAACGTACCTGCCGGTGCGGGTCTGAGCAGCAGTGCCGCCATGGAGGTAGTCACCGCCCGTGCGTTCACCGAGGAGATGGGTTGGAAAGACCCCGATGACAAGAAATACCGCACGGAGCTGGCACTTATCGGCCAGGCGTGCGAGCATGAGTATGCCGGCGTGATGTGCGGCGTGATGGACCAGTTCGCTTCGGCGCAGGGCAAGAAAGACCATGCTATCTACCTCAACTGCGACACGCTGGAGTTCGAGCACGTGCCGGTGAAGTTGGACGGCATCAAAGTAGTCATCACCAATACCCACAGCCCGCACCACCTCGACAGCGGCGCGTATAACGACCGCGTACGTCAGTGCCACACCGCCGTAGAGCAGATCAGCAAGGTGAAGCCCATCAAGTTCCTGGCAGAGCTGACGGAGGAAGACTGGAAAGCAGTAGAGGGAGCCATCACCGACCCTATCGCCAAGAAACGTGCGCGCCACGTGGTAGGCGAAGTAGCCCGTACGGCAGAAGCGGTGGAGGCGCTGAAGAAAGGCAACATCACACGTTTCGGCGAACTGATGACCGCCAGCCATGTATCGCTGCGCGACGACTACGAGGTGACCGGCCCCGAGCTGGATGCGCTGGCAGAAGCCGCATGGCAGGTTGAGGGCGTGTTAGGAAGCCGTATGACAGGCGGAGGCTTCGGAGGATGCACTGTGAGCCTCGTCAAGGATGAAGCCATCGAACATTTCAAAGCGTTTGTGGGCGCCGAGTACGAGAAGAAGACCGGCCTGAAGGCGGACTTCTATGTAGCGGAGATCGGAGACGGCGTGATGCGCCTTGCCTGACAGAAGAGAAATCTGAACAATCAGACTTATCCGAATACTCAGAATATGAAACAGATACAATTCTATACCATCAAGAGCAGCGGCGGTCTGGTAGCGGAGATCAGCAATCTCGGCGCGAAGATCACCAAACTGCTGGTAGCCAACCGCAAGGGGGAAGTCAAGGATATCGTCCTTGGCTTCCGCACAGCGGAGGAGTGGCGCACGCAAGAGACCTATTTCAACGCCATCTGCGGACGGGTAGCCAACCGCATCAAAGAGGGTGTGTTCGAGTTGGACGGCGAGACATACCATCTGCCTGTTAACAACGGTCCCAACAGCCTGCACGGCGGTATTGAGGGCTTCAACGCCAAGATGTGGGACGTGACGGCACAGAGCGCCTACGAGATCACGCTCCATTACCGCTCCAAGGACGGCGAGGAGGGCTATCCCGGCAATGTCGATGTTTGGGTAACCTACACCGCGACGAAAGACAACACCCTGCGTATTCACTACGAGGCCAAGACCGATGCGCCTACGCTGGTGGCGATGACCAACCACGCCTATTTCAACCTGGCGGGCGAAGGCAGCGGACGGGTGGACGACCACGTGCTGCAAGTCTTTGCAGACCGTTTCACGCCGTTTGACGAGAATACCTGTCCTACGGGCGAGATACGCGAGGTCACGGGCACGCCGATGGACCTGCGCGAGCCGGTACGCCTGGGCGAACGGATGAAAGACCCGTTCTTCGAGCCGTGGAGGGGCATAGACAACAACTGGTGCCTCTGCGACGGCGATGCTCCGAAAGAGCTGCGCCACGCCGCTACCCTGCAAGCCGACGGACGGACGATGGAGTGCTGGACGACGATGAAAGGACTGCAGGTCTATACCGGCAACTGGATCGAGCAGAATGAGGGTAAGAGCGGCACCATGTATGACATACAGCACGCCGTGTGTCTGGAGGCGCAGAACTGGCCGGACAGCATCCATCATGACGACTTCCCGAACGTGATACTCCGCCCCGGAGAGAAGTTGGACGAGGTAACAGAGTACAGATTCCTATGATTAGTATTTTATTAGCTGTCAGCACTTTGCTGACGAGTTGGCAGTTCCGGCAAGAGCCGTCGGAACAGATGCCGAATGTGGATACCGCCTGGCATGAAGTGCGTGTGCCGCATGACTGGGCTATCAGCGGTACTTTCGACCGCGCTAACGACCTGCAGGAAGTGATTGTCGTGCAGAACGGAGAGAAAGAGCCGACGTGGAAGACCGGGCGTAGCGGCGGTCTGCCATGGATGGGTAAAGGCCATTACAGGACACGCGTGGCGGTGAACAAAGACAAGTGGTACACGCTGGTCTTCGACGGTGCCATGAGCCATGCAGACGTATTTGTCAACGGCGAGGAGGCGGTCTATTGGCCGTACGGCTATAACACCTTCGACTGCGCCATCCTGCCGGAACTCATCACCGGAGACAGTATCGATATTGATGTATTGCTGGAGAACAAGCCGCAACAGAGCCGCTGGTATCCGGGTGCCGGTCTGTACAGGAACGTCCATCTGGTTGAGAGCGAGCGGGTGCATATACCTACGTTCGGCGTATGGGCGCGTACGGAGCGTCTGGATGCCGACCACAGCCACGCCGTGGTAGCGATAGACATCGAGGTAGCGGAAGGTACGGAAGCCATCAGCACCGACGGGCGTGACGATATACGCGTGGAGACCGATATTCTGTACAAGGGCGAGCGTATAGCATCTTTCCACGGTCAGCACGGGCGTGTACACCTCACCCGGCCGCATCTCTGGAGCCCCGAGACGCCGCACCTCTATATAGCACGTACGCGCGTGAT
>CACYKR010000094.1 GCA_902774995.1 uncultured Bacteroidales bacterium
GTGGTAGAAGATATCCCGGAGGAAGAAATTGACCCGATTATAAATGAAGGCTATGAGGTCTTATTCTATATTAACGGAAAAGTAACACTTGATAATCCCACAGAAGAATGAAACACGTTATTTACCACACAGCTTACTTCGACAGCAACGACCAATTTCTCCGAGAAGAGGAACAGGATGCCTATTTTAATACCCTGCCACAAGACGAATTGGAACTCCCCGATGACTTTCCGCCTGTCGGCTGTCGTTTGTTGCAGCCGAAATTGGTGCCAAGCAGATTGAGCAAAGCGCAATGGAAATATTTGAAAGCCAAGAAACCGGATTACGAACTCAAATATGCTTCTTTGGTGGATGGCGAAAACGGTAATTATTCCCTTTATGCCATCTATGAGAAATGGCTTGGATATGAGAAAAATGGTGAAATTAGTTCTGTGTATCCTATAGCTGTTTCCTTCGGAGACAAAGAAGAAGTGACATTAGAAATGCATGTCATTCCATTCGATTATCAGTTAGACGATGAGCATATTACCCGATGGGATGAAGCGTTGTTTGAAGGAACAGATATTTCTAGAACGCAGAATTATATAAAAATCATTTCGAGCCCCGATCCGGCACAGGACAAACAAGTCATTATTCATCATAATAGCTGGACCATCTCCGGCAAATGGGAAGCGATGGAGGAGGCTTCTCCTGCAATAATCACTTATCATTGCCGCAATTCGCTATTTGCTTTTGGCATAGCTATCAACATTGCTTCGTACTAAATCGCGGGGAGTTTAGCATTCTTTCTTCTACGATACAAAAATGCACAAAAAGTAAAAAAAGTTGCAGAAGAGGTGATAGATTTTGCCTCTTTTGTGACTATATATAGAGGGGATATATTAAAGAAGGGTGAAAAGGGGAATACGCCCAAATCTTAATAATCGGATATTCGTTTTTGGCGAATAAGTAAATAGTGTACAGCACTTGCCTCCGACTTTACTCGCAGATTACTCTTACTTGCCTCCGATAAGTATATTGTAAGTTATTGAAAATAAGGGATATAAGGAATGCTGTTAATCGAATGCATAATTTGCGAATCTTAATAATCGGCAATTACAGACGGGAAAGACATTCTACAGAGACGTCCGTAATGGTAACGAGATGCGAATGTAAATGAAGGCTAAACGAAGGCTAAATAGATGCAGAATGAAGGCTAAACGAAAATATTTGGCATAAAAATCCTTTCTATCTTGCATATGTCAAAAAAGGCGGTCACTGGGAAATAATAGAGCAACAATAAAAGTATAAAATTATCCAAAATGAAAGAAAATTTTAATTTTTGGGGTTAATTTCTTGCATATTTCATAAAAAATGTGTACCTTTGCAACCAATTTGTGTACCTTCCCGTGCACAAAAGGAGTATTATAAATAAAATGTTCGATTTTACCCCCCCCCAGAATGGGCGCAATATAAAGATAATCAACCTATTCGCAGTCTTTTAGACGGCGCGTGACCGGTTTGTCACGTGCTGTCTTTTTTGTCGTACGTGCGATTGGCGACAATACCGCGAAGACCTTGGGGATTATGGTTATAGCTTTTATGGGACACTACTGAAAACAAAATAAAAATAAACCAAAACAAAAATAAAATAATTAACGACCTAACACAACAAAACAAATGAAAAAAATCAAACTACTTACTCTGTTTCTTGCGCTTGTATGCGCGATGGGAATGAGAGCGCAGTGTAACCTCGTTGCCGTGCCCGACGCGACATCCGCCTACGAGCCGACGCAGATTGCGAACGGAGGCTTCGAACAGAAGCCTACGATGGCAGGCTCCGGAGCGAACCGCATCCCTAATGGCACTAACCAAGGCTGGAACACCACCGAGACCAACGACGAGATGGACTTTGAGTGGTGTATTGACCTTGGCTGGCACACGCCCGGGCTCTCTCCCATAGGCAACTATTGTGTTGAAATGAATGCCTACAACTCCGCCACCTTGTATCAAGATTTATACACCAATGGCGGAGATGTCATCCGTTGGTCACTCGCTCACGCAGCACGCACATCGTGTGGCGAAGAACAGCAGGATATGCGTGTAGAAGTGGGGGCTCCTTTGTATGATAACGGAAATATTGTTTATCCGTCCGGCATTAATGCAGCTATTAATACAAATATTGACGCGGCTACGAAGGCTACCTTCCGCAGTTCCGGTATCACGAACCCGACCGGGAATACCTATGGCTTTAATGGTCAGAACCTCGAGTACCTCTCTCTGAAGAAATCTGATCCTGTTCAATGGTATTATTCTACAGGCGTATATGTTGTCCCTGTTAATCAGCCGGTGACACGCTTTGCTTTCGTCTCGGAGGATACCGAGAGCCCCGACTGCGGCAACCTGCTGGACGAGATATCTTTCTCCACCCTCATCGGTGACCTCTCCGCCACATATGGCGACAACAACTCGGTCGTCATCAAAGGCTATTGGGGAGAGACAGACACGAGCAAGAAACTCATTATTGACATCAACGGTACGACATATAACGTGGATATGAGCGGAGTCATCGGTAAGAACTTCGTTATTACCATGACGGAGGCTTGCTATGACAACAAGCCCTCCGACATCAAAATCTATCACTCGGACTACGAGTCTGCCGCACGTACCATTTCTGTCAACCAACCCATCTCTGCCACAGCGGCAGATGTAGTATTGGAGTACGACGGCAACGCGCATACTATCAGTCCTGCGGTAACAGTTCCGGAAAGCGGCTATACCCTGAAGTACGGTATTTCTTACGGCGGCATCAATCTAACAACCTGCCCAGAGTACGCCACTATCGGCACCTATCCGATTTACTATTCGGTAAGTGCTCCGGGTTATACGACCTACAAGGGCAAAGCGACCCTTCGCATCACGAAGACGGCCTTCCCCACCAATATCCCGATTACGCCTCCTACCCCGCTCACGCTGCCTTATACCAAGCGCAACCAGACGCTCGTAGAAGCCGGCTCTTGCACCGGCTACGAGATGGCATATGCTTTAGGTGAGAACGGCGAGAACGCTCCTACTACCGGTTGGTCCACCGCCATTCCGCAAGGCCAGCAGTCGGGCAGTTACTATGTATGGTACAAGGTTTTGGGCGGCGAGAACTATGAGGACAGCAACCCCGCTTATGTCGTAGCCACCATCAAGGAGCGGGAGTCGCACACCGTATCATTTACGGTCAACGACCCGGCTTTGGGTAGCCTCGGAGTGAGTTCGGCAGTTTACTCGGAGGATTTGGAGACGCGTGACAATGGCACTTTCGCACTGCCCGACGGGTGGACCAACGACAACGAACGCCCATGGGTTGTAGAAAATCACACCCTCAAGAGCGGTAACGCCGGTCAAGATGGTACAACCTCTACTATTCAGGTTACATACAATTTCACAAAACCGGGTAAGATTTCATTCTCCTATCGCGTTTCCAGCGAATCATGGTGTGACTATGGCTCCTTCTCCATTGATGGCGTTACTAAAATCAATGGTATCAGCGGTTCTTCCGATGGTACCTTTACGGAAAATGTCGATGCAGGAAGCCATACTTTCCGCTGGTGGTACTCCAAAGACGGCTCGGTTAGTAGTGGCGAGGATGCCTTCTTTATTGACAATATCGTCATCTATGAATTCCGCACGGACATCACGAATACCACTTGCCTCACAGCAGATGACATTGAAGTGAAAGCCATTCCGGCAGATGAATATAACTATGACTTCATCAACTGGACATTCAATGATGTAGAGGTATCCACCGATCCTGCTTACACCATGACCGTCATACAGTCCGGAACCCTCAAGGCGAACTTTGCCGCCAACACGGACTTCGCAGGCAGTGGAACAGAAGAGGACCCCTACCTCATTCCCTCTCTGGAGGTATGGAATCTCTTGGCTACACGCGTTGAGCAGGGCAAATCCTATGCCGGCAGACACTTCCTGCAAACAGCCGACATCAGCGGAGTAACCAACATGATTGGTCTGCATAGCAACTACTACTTCAGCGGCGTGTATGACGGAGGCGGACACACGCTCAATCTGAACATCAATGCTACCTCCGGCTCCAATGGTGTGGGACCGTTCCGCTATGTGCAGGGCGCAACCATCAAGAACCTGAAGACTACAGGTTCCGTAAATAGTTCCCCCAACCACCCCTCCGGCTTGGTGGGTATGATGAACGGTTCTTGCACCATCGAAAACTGTCTGGTGAATGTAGCTGTCAGCGGTACTTCTCATATGGGAGGTCTTATCGGCCACACGCTGGAAGCAGACGTTACGATTACGGGCTGTGCTTTTATCGGCTCACTCTCAGGAAGTAGCGTTACCGGCGGTCTGATTGGTTGGGGCGGCGATAACAGCGGTAAGACGCTCCGTATAAAGGATAGTTACTTCGGAGGAACCTTCACCGGTTCGGGTAAGTTCCACCCGGTGGGATGCTTCTGCCAGCCGGATAATTACACACGCATTGTTACCAACTCCTATTACAGTTTAGCCCCCCAAAGCATGACGGACGATGACGGCAACTCATTTGTCAAGGGACTCTCAAACAAAGGTAAGTTCGCATATAGTGTCGCCGGCGATGCAGAAGTGACAGTAGCCCTTGGCGGTACCCTTACGGAGTATAACGTCAGCGGTATTACGGCTTCCGAAACGGGTATCCTATATAACAACGTGGTATATGGCGGAGAAGGAGAAACGGTAACATTAGCATTGTCCCATATCCAGAAAACCGACGCTGTTTGCATCGGCTATACAGCCGATAACGGCACCCTCTCCGGTAATGCCTTAACCATGGTGGCAGCAAACAGTATCATCAGTGCTGAATGGTCGTCCGGTGGTATTATCCTCCACGGCGACGTGGCAGAGGACCAGATGCCGCTCATCAATATGTTGGCGGATGGTAATGCGTATGACGTCACCCTCGTTCGTCCCGTTTACCGCGATGGCAGCCACAACACCTTCTGCGTTCCCTTCGACCTCGACGAAGCACAGATAGCCGCATCCGAACTCAACGGCGCACATATCAAACAATTCATCGGAGCACATATAGACGGCGGGGCTCTGCGGATTGAGATTAAGG
>CACYKR010000095.1 GCA_902774995.1 uncultured Bacteroidales bacterium
CAGGCTTCCGGAGCAGCAGCGGCGGCCGGGCGCGACACCCGCGAGCAGCAACGGCCCGAACCTATCCATGCGGACAAGAAACCGCGGCCGAACGACCCCTGTCCCTGCGGCAGCGGCAAGAAATACAAGCAATGCCACGGTAAGCTCGCTCCCGCGGGCATCTAAGCGATATACCGAATAACGATATGTCGAGATTCCGGATAACAGTAGTATTATGCTTTTGCGCCGCCACACTGATGGCGGCGCAAAACGATAGTATCCGTATCCATCCGGATACCTTCCGTCTGCAGGACCGGCGTACCACCGCCGACATTGACGTACTGCTCCTGGATATGGTAGCTGCGCAGAGCGCGGATATCCATGCGGGGGACACCATTGACACCCTGACGGTGGCGGAGATATTGCTCCGAGACTCAATACGGCGTGAAAAAGAGGAGATCGACTCTCTCCGTGCGGTCAATGCCGCCCTCGCCTCCGCAACCCTCCGGCAGAGCTTGGGACCGGATGTGCAGAAGGCGCTGGTCAAAGACCCGGAGGAGGATCTGCGGGAGTTCAAACGCGCCGCGAGGGAACTGCGTACGCCGTGGCGCAGGGAGGCGACACTCATGATACAGGTCACCCAGAACTACGTCACCTCCAACTGGTACCAGGGCGGTTCGTCGTCCTTCGCGGGACTGGGTATCGCCAAGGGCAAGTTCGGCTATGAGTCCGACCGCTTCACATGGGAGAACACCGGCGAATGGCGCATAGGCGGCTCTACCATCTCCGCCGACAGCCTCCATAAGGTCAATACCACTGATGACATGTTCCGGCTCTATACCAAAACCAATTTCCGTATCGTGCCGAAGGTCTTCACGTCCTTCTCGGCGGAACTGGAGACACGCCTCCTGCCTACCTATAAATCCAACTCGCGGGAACTCAAGTCGGGTCCTTTCTCGCCTTTCCGTTTCAACGCCGGTATCGGTATCGACTACAAGCCTGTCAAAGACCTGTCGGTCTCTTTCTCGCCGCTGTCATACAAGGTGGTGCATGTCATGGATACCGCGCGGGTGAAGGGCACGGATTACGGACTCAAGGAAGGGGAACGCACGCAGCATAACATCGGTTCGTCGCTGCGGTTGGAATATACATGGAAACCCGTCCGCGAGATTGCCATCGAGACGCGGTTCTATATGTACACCAATTACAAGGAAGTGGAGATGGATCTGGAGGTCAACTGCGATTTCATCATCAACCGTTTTCTCTCGGCGCGGCTCATGGTCCACCCGCGCTACGATACCTCCGTCATCATGGAGGGCGACAAACACGCCAAGATACAGTTCCGCGAACTGCTCTCTATCGGTTTCTCGCATAAGTTCTATTAGCAGACTATCCTTCGCACAGGGCTACGAGTTCTTGCCATCGGTTGAAAGCTTCGGAGCCGTATTTCCAGATGTTGTATTTGATTTTGTCCAAAGACACTTCTTCGCCGAGGTGACTTTTGGAATAGAATTTATCGGCGTAGCAGATGACTTTCTCTTCCAGACTTTTGGGGCAGTAGTCCCTTTCGGGTATAGGCAGTTCCTCGCGTTCCACCTGCTCGATGGTGATGCCGGTGCCGGTATGGCGTTCGGCTACCAGCGCGTGTTTGGGCAGTCCTTCGCTCCGCAGCAGTTCGGCGCCTAAATAGCCGTGCTCGATATACTTGTGCGGTCCCGTGCAGTAGATTTTCGGTGCGTCGCAATAGAGGATACCTATGTCGTGGAGCATCGCCGCCTCTTCCACAAACGTGCGGTCCACCAGCCCCTGTTCAGTCCATTGGGGATGGGCGTCAACGATGGCAAGCGCACGGTCTGCCACCTGCCGGCTGTGGGTCACCAGCACGTGCCGCAACTCCGGCTGGCCGGCGTAATACTTATCTATGAGTGCTATATAGTCAATCATCTTTCCTGACTCCCTCCTTTGAGGGGAGGGGTTTCAATCCGTTCAAAAACGCTTTTGCCTCCATGCGTTTCTTACCCGGTACCTGCAGCTCTACGATGCGCACCGCCCCTTCGCGGCAGGGGATGACAATCTCCTTTGTACATTGTACCTTTTCCCCTTGTACCTTTTCAACCTTATATATCTTCACGTTCTCAAACGTCTGCCCTCCGATAGTCAGGTTCGCCCAGGCGGCGGGGTAGGGACTGAGGCCGCGGACGAAGTTATGCACCTGCGCGGCGGTCATCTTGTCAAAATGTATCTCGCAGTCCTCTTTGAATATCTTCGGCGCCGGCAGAAGTTCGGCTACCTCCGGCTGCGGCGTGGTAGGCACGGGTATGCCCTGGTTCTCGCAGTCGATGATGAGGTCCACGGTGCGGGTGACCATCTCTCTGCTCAGCTCCATCAGGCGGTCATGCACCGAACCTACGTTCTCGTCCTCGCCGATGGCGATACGCTCCTGCAGGATGATGTTGCCGGTGTCTATCTCATGCTTGAGCATGAAGGTCGTCAGTCCGGTCTCTTTGTCGCCGTTCATCACCGCCCGGTTGATCGGCGCCGCGCCGCGGTACTGCGGCAGCAGCGAACCATGGACATTGAACGTGCCGAGCCGCGGCATCGCCCAGACGGCCTCCGGTAACATGCGGAACGCCACGACGACCTGCAGGTCGGCGCGGTAGGAACGGAGCGCCTCGAGGAACGCCTCGTCTTTCAGTTTCTCCGGCTGGAGCACCGGCAGACCCGCCTCCAAGGCGTATTTCTTCACGTCGGAGAACTGCATCTGGTGGCCGCGGCCGGACGGCTTGTCGGGCATCGTGACTACCGCCACGACGTTGTATCCACCTTCCACCAACGCTTTCAGACCTGCTACGGCAAACTCCGGCGTACCTAAATAAACTATTCGTAAATCTTTCTTGGTCATTTATTTCCGATTATTCCGATTACTCTGATTATTCTGATTACTCCGATAGTTCGGCTCAAGGCTCTCCGGCTGTTTCTCCACCACCGGCAGCAGCGGCCGCCTATACGCGCGTATAATAAGGTATAGGCCCAACGCGATGAACGGTACGCTGAGCCACTGGCCCATATTTAGCATATGCCCCGCCTCGAAAGCCTCCTGGTCGTTTTTGATGAACTCCAGCAGAAAACGGGTGACGAAGATGATCTCGAAGAACACGCCGAGCAGCAGTCCCTCGCGTCTCCGGGCGTCGGTGTACAGATACATCGGCCCTACCACGCACAGCGCCGCCAGGCAATACAGCATCTCGTATATCTGCGTAGGGTGGCAGGGGACTGTCTGACCGTCACGGACGAAGATGAAGCCCCACGGCAGGTCGGTAGGACCGCCGTATATCTCGCTGTTGAAGAGGTTGCCCAGACGGATGAGCGCACCCGTGACGCACACGCCTATACAGAGCCGGTCGAGGATCCATATCCAGCTGGTTTGGAACTGCGGGTAACGGCTGTATTTGTATTTGTTGAGCAGGACGGCGGCGGTAATCAGTCCTATCGCGCCTCCGTGGCTCGACAGGCCTCCTTCCCAGATACGGATGAGCCGGAGGGGGTTCTCTATATACGGGTTGCGGTAATGGAACTCCCACCCGAACAGATACCACGGTTGGCCGTAGTCGTGCCACTCGTAGAACCAGCAGTGCCCTATCCGCGCACCGATGATCACACCCGCCACCATCCAGAAAAAGAGCTGGTCAGGCCACTCCGCCGGACAGTGCTCGTGCTTGTACATCTTCTCGTTCATCTTCCAGCACAGGTAGATACCGATTGCCCATAGCAACCCGTACCACCGTATTCCTCCGTCCCCGAAATGAATCAGTATCGGGTCCACATTCCAAGTAATATAGTTTAAAATCATTTCCCCCAATTCAGTTTGGTTCGCAAACTCTTCAGAAAACTGTTATCGCCTATCTGCACCACTTTGATGGTATATGGTGCTTTTTCCACGTGCAGGCTCATGTCCGTGCTGAGGCTCTGGCTGCGGCCGTCCACCGACACCATGTATGTGTCGTACCGGCTGTTCACGCGCAGGTCGAACGTCCAGTCGTCCGGCACGATGATAGGCTTCACCGTCAGGCTGTGCGGCGCGATAGGCGTGAGGATGATAGCGCGGTTCTGGGGTACCATCAGCGGACCGCCGATAGACAGGTTGTACGCGGTGCTGCCCGTCGGCGTGGAGATAACCAGGCCGTCCGAGTGGTAGGTATGCAGCAACTCGCCGTTGACCTTCGTCTCGATGCTCAGCATGTTCGTCAGACCCTGTTTGAGGATCGCTATCTCGTTCAGCGCATTGGGCGCCATGACGAGGTCACTGCGGACCGTGCCGTCTTTGTCCAGCACCTTCACGTTCAGCAGACTGCGCCGCTCGATGGTGTATTCGCCGGCTACCAGTTTCTGCAGTATGTTATCCAGGTCCTGCGCCTGTACGTCCGCCAGAAAACCCAAATGCCCTACGTTCACGCCCAGGATAGGGATGTTCTTGTTACCTATCACGGCGGAGGAGGTCAGGAACGTACCATCTCCACCTACCGACAGCGCAAAATCTATCGGCTCGCCATATACGTTCTCCGGCTGCCGGTCGCTGTCCCAGTTCTCGGGGAAAGCCGGATATTCGCGCAGGTTCAGCTCCTGCCGCAGTTCCTGGGACAGAAGCACATGAACATCTTTCCCGGTCATGAACTCCAGGATATGCTGCACCTCCGTCAAGGTCTGCGTCTTCATCGCGTTTCCAAAAATAGCAATTGTCATAAAAAGCCAAATTATGCTGCAAAGGTACTACATTTTTTGCATATATGCAAATTTATTTGTGTTTTTTTGTGTCTTGTCTCTCTCCCCCTCCCACTCCGCGCCCCTCTTCGTCTGCTTCTGTGTGGGCCAGCAGGAAAAGCCCTCTTCCCCCGTTTTGTACATATTCCTGCTTTTTTATCCCTCGAAAATTTGCGTATCTCAAATATTTGTAGTACCTTTGCACCCGCAAAGGTTTAAGTGTCGCCTCACCAGGCCTCCTAAATCATTACAATTACATAATAAAAGGCGTTTATTGACGCTTGTTTTGGT
>CACYKR010000096.1 GCA_902774995.1 uncultured Bacteroidales bacterium
TAAAAACACCCCCCTTCCCCCTCTCAGAGGGGGTGATAGAAGCAAGTGTCTGTTGTTCATTATTCATACTATATGATTTTTTATTTTTTCCACTACCACCTCCGGCTGTGCTATCACTTCCTCATTGGTAAACCGAAGTATAGTGTATCCTAATTCTTGCAGTCTTTGATCCCGTTTCTCGTCAAGCTCTTGCTGCTCAAGGGTATAATGGTATTTCCCGTCCACCTCAATGATAAGTTGCTTGCTGAGACATACGAAATCAACGATATATGTGTCAATTATATATTGCTTGCGGATTAAAACTCCTAATTGTTTTCTTCTTAGAAAACTCCAGAGCATACTCTCTGCTTCTGTCGGTCTTTGCTTATTGATCCGTGCATTTTCTTTCAGCTCTCCATAAAGCATTGGATCAGCTGTATTATATATCTCTGCCATTTGATTCTCCCCCTCTGAGAGGGGGCCGGGGGGTGTCCTAAAAGAACAGTCTTAGGAGATCATTTCCGTTGGCGAAAAGCATGAGGAGGATCAGGAGCCAGAAGCCTACTTCGTTGGCTTTCTCCAGAAATTTGTCACTGGGTTTGCGGCGGGTAATCATCTCCACTAACAGGAAGAGAATATATCCTCCGTCCAGCGCAGGGATGGGCAGGAAATTCATGAAAGCGAGGATAATACTCAGGAAACCGGTCATATGCCAGAACGTCTCCCAGCTCCAGGCCGAGGGGAAGAGGCTGCCTATCGTCACGAAGCCGCCGAGCGACCGTGCGCCCTCCTTGGTGAAGACGAGACGGAACTGCTTCACGTAGTTCTCCAGTATCTCCCATCCGTAACGGATACCGGCGGGTATCGCCTCCGGGAGGCTGTAGGAGGTATGCTCCATCTGCAGGTCTATACGCGGCTGTACGCCCAGGAGGCACTCGTCTCCCAGGAACACGCGGGCTGTATGCTGTTCTCCGCCGCGGTAATAAGCGAGGGTGACAGAGTCGCAGGGATGGTTCCGCAGTTCCTGTTTCATCTCGTAGTACGAAGGGGTGGCTACGCCGGCTACCGAGACAATACTGTCGCCCTTACGGATACCGGCATAATACGCCGGCATATCCGGAACCACGGTATCCATCACGCAGGGGATCCATTCGGCTACGAGGACAAACGGCTGTCTGGTATAGGACTTATCCACGCGTTGCTTCTCCCGCTCCGCACGGTCGTAGTCGTTCTGGAACGCCAGCAGGCGCTGCCCCAGATCTTCGCTCATCGTCAGAGAGAGTGTGTCTCCGCCACGCAGCACCGTTACATCGCGTTTGCCCTCTATAATGAGAGACTGGACGATATCGCTCTTGTATTCCGGTTCCTCGCCGTTGACAGCCAGAATCCTGTCCTGCTGCTCGAACCCTTCGTCCAGCAGTATCTGCGAGAAATAAAGTCCTTGCGTGGCGTTACGCAGCGGCAGTGTCTCCGTACCCCAGTTCCATAGCACCATCATGAAGATGATCATGGCGCCGAGGAAGTTCACCAGGATACCGCCTAAGATAATCAGCATCCGCTGCCAGGCCGGCTTGGAGCGGAACTCCCACTTCTGCGGCTCTGCCGCCAGGTCATCCGTCGAATGGGTCTCGTCCACCATACCGGCGATGGCACAATAACCGCCGAAAGGAAGCCATCCGATACCCCACTCCGTCGCCTCGGGGTGCTTCTCCCACTCCTCGTCCCCGTTGGGGGCGAAGAACTTCACATGCCATTTGCCGTCGAACTTCTTAAACCGGACAAGGCTGAGCCAGGGGTTAAAAAACAAATAGAATTTCTCTACCCGCACGCCGAAGATGCGCGCAAACGTGAAATGCCCCAACTCATGAATAAACACGAGAAACGAAAGGGCTAATATCAGTTGAATTACTTGGATCACAATATTAAAAATTAAAGGGTTTCAATAACTGTCCGGCTATCCGGCGGGCTTCCGTGTCGGAGGCGACGTAGTCTTCGTAAGCCGGTTTGGCAATGAACGGAGCCTTCGCTATCGTGTTGGCAATAATGTCAGACATTTGCAGGAAGCCGCAGCGTCCCTCGCGGAAAGCGAGGTTAGCCACCTCGTTGGCGGCATTGAGCACGCAGGGGATATTACCGCCCCTACGCATGGCTTCGTACGCCAGACCCAGGTTCGGGAAACGCTCCGGGTCCGGTTGCTCAAAGGTGAGCGCTCCGATGGCGAAGAGGTCTGCCCGCGGGAAAGCGCTGCCGAGCCGCTCGGGGTAAGAGAGGGCGTACTGGATAGGCAGCCGCATATCCGGCGCGCCGAGTTGCGCCTTGATGGCGCCGTCGGTGAACTGCACCGCCGAATGGACGATAGACTGGGGATGGACAAGCACCTGAATCTTCTCCACCGGCACGCCGAAGAGCCATTTGGCTTCAATCACCTCGAAGCCCTTGTTCATCATGGACGCCGAGTCAATGGTGATCTTCGCGCCCATCTCCCAGTTGGGATGCTTGAGGGCGTCCGCCGCCGTGACGGTCCGCATCTGCTCCAGACTGTATGTACGGAACGGCCCGCCGCTGGCGGTAAGGAGAATCTTCTCTATCTCGCTCTTGTCCTCGCCTGCGAGGGATTGGAAAATCGCGCTGTGCTCGCTATCCACGGGCAGTATCGGCGTATGGTGTTTCATCGCCAGGTCGCAGATGATCTCACCTGCTACGACGAGCGTCTCCTTGTTCGCCAGGGCGATGGTCTTGCCCGCCTTGATAGCTTCTATCGTCGGTTTCAGTCCGGCATAGCCTACCATCGCCGCCACTACGACATCTATGGAAGGCATCGTAACGACCTGAGCTATGGCGTCGGAGCCTGCCCATACTTTGCATTCCAAGGCGGCAAGACGCTCTTTGAGCGGCTCATAGAGGCTCTCGTCGGCGATGCAGACCATTTCGGGATGAAACTCCATCGCCTGCTCCACGAGTTTGTCTATACTGCGATGGGCGCAGAGGGCATAGACACTATAGCGGTCCGGGTAAGCGCGTACCACGTCCAGCGTCTGCGTGCCTATCGAGCCCGTGGACCCCAATATACATAACTGCTTTGGGCTTTCGACTTTCGACTTTCTACTTTCTACCATACTATCACTTCTTCGGGGTTGACAAACACGCCCCCGTCCCAAATCTCTATTTCCAGGTCTTTCTTCCCGTCCGTAGTGCCGATGGGTTCTCCGGCTTCCACCAATGCCCCCTGCGTCTTCGCCGGTCTGGCTATATGCCGATAGACCGATACGAAAGGCGTATGCTGTACGATGACGGTGAAGGTGTTATCCTCCGCACGCTCCACCATCACGATATTTCCGCGCATGACGGAGAGTACGGGTTCGTTCTTCGCGCTACGGACTGCTACCGCATAACGGTTCTCCTCAGGATTCGCCGGCTGCACCACCGCTCCCCGCACAGGGCGGTAGAACTGCGGTACGGCGCGGTTGGACATGTTGTCATAAAGCGACAGTCTGTCGCGCTCTTTCTGTTCGTACTGCGCCTGGAAATCCGCCGTAGCGTCATTGCGGAGCTGCTCCAGTATCTGCGCCCGCTCCACGCGCTGTACGGAGTCCAGACTCTGCACCGAGTCGGTCTCTATATCGCCCGCCGTGAGCTGCTTGATGATATCCAGATACCGGCGTTGGAGCGTCAGGTCGGCTTGCAGCGAGTCCACCCGCGCCGTCTCCTGCACCAGCTGCTGGCGCAGACTCGCGCTGTAGCCCGGCAGGATATTCCGCACCGGAGTGTACATAATCAGCAGGGACATCAGCACGATGAGCAGCAGGAACGACAGCGCTATCACGCCGATAGCCCCTATCAGACTCACGCGGATGTGGAAGACCTCACGGAGCGTGGTGTCTTCCAGCATCGCCAAGCGGTATTTTTTACGTTTGTCAGCCAAAATAATTGTCAATTATCAATTATCAATTCAGAATCGTGCATCCCTCGCACGGCTTGAGCTGCTTGAAGAAATCGTTACCCTTGTCGTCCACGAGGATAAACGCGGGGAAGTTCTCCACCTCGATCTTCCAGATAGCCTCCATGCCCAGTTCGGGATATTCTACGCACTCGATGGACTTGATATTGTTCTGCGCCAGAATAGCCGCCGGTCCGCCGATAGAGCCGAGATAGAAGCCTCCGTGTTTCTGACAGGCGTTGGTCACGTCAATGGAACGGTTGCCCTTGGCAAGCATGATGAGCGATCCTCCGTGGTCCTGGAACTCATCTACGTACGGGTCCATGCGTCCGGCAGTCGTCGGGCCCATCGAGCCGCAAGCCATGCCTGCCGGGGTCTTCGCCGGACCGGCATAGTAGATAGGATGGTTCTTCAGATACTCGGGCATCGGCTCGCCGGCATCGAGGCGCGCTTTGATCTTCGCATGGGCGATGTCACGGCCTACGATGATCGTGCCGTTGAGGCTCAGACGCGTGCCGATAGGATATTTCGTGAGGATGGCGCAGACGTCTTTCATCGGCTGGTTGAGGTCAATACGTACGGCGTCGCCTTCGCCCGCCTGACGGAGCTCCGCGGGGATGAGGGAAGCGGGGTTGTTGTCCAGTTTCTCAATCCATATACCGTCTTTGTTGATCTTGCATTTGATATTCCGGTCGGCGGAGCAGCTCACGCCCAGGCCGATAGGACAGCTCGCGCCGTGGCGGGGGAGACGCACTACGCGTACGTCATGCGCCATATATTTGCCGCCGAACTGCGCACCGAGGCCTATCTTGTATGCCTCCTGCAGCAGCTGTTTCTCCAGCTCAATGTCGCGGAAAGCGCGTCCCGTCTCGTCGCCGGTGGTAGGCAGCGAGTCGTAGTAATGGGTGGAGGCGAGCTTGACCGTCAGCAGGTTCTTCTCCGCGCTCGTACCGCCAATAACGATAGCGATATGATACGGCGGGCAGGCGGCGGTACCGAGGCTCTTCATCTTCTCCA
>CACYKR010000097.1 GCA_902774995.1 uncultured Bacteroidales bacterium
CATGGTCTTCTTTCCGCGCGGGTTGTTCCGCTGAGCCAAGAAGTCAATCTGGTCTTGGGTGATCTTCGACAGGTCGCGACTACGGTCGTGAACCATCTCCGCGATACCCTCGAAGCGCTCACGAGCCCATACAGAATTCGTGCTATTCGACTTCACGAAGTTCGACTCGTCACGCAGATAGATACGGTTACATGAATCGCTCGTAGTTGCAGCGCGACGGTGGGTCGCAAGCAACATTCGACCATGTTTGTGCGGCTCCTTCTTACCACACTTGCACAATGCGCCGGATACATAATCAATACCGGCTTGCCATGCTACTTTTGCCATAGTTTCAGTTTAGGTTTAATGGTTTTGTCAATACTTTTGTTTGTTGGTAGGGACTCCTCCCTCGGGGTCCCCAGAGTAAACCAAGTCATGTTTGCTCTGGGGAAAGCGTAGAGCAATACGTAGCACTACATAAGGGCTGTGCCCGTAATCGTGCGAGTATTAGCTCAAGCGCGCGTACTCCTGTGCGAACATGTACCCTTGCAACGAAGAATACTTCTTCTGGTTCGCAAACGCCTCCGCGTAAGCGGTTTTCTGCTCAGCGGTCAACGCCTTCACAGCCGCACGGGCTTGACGGAATTTCTCCTGACGAGCCAACTCCTCAGCGCTGAACGCTTTGGTACGCGGGTTACAGATTTTGCCGGTGTACAAGGTTTTACCCTTCTTCGCGAAGTACACATCGCTGTGCTCGCAAATCTTACCGCTGTAAGACTTCACCATCTCAATCGGTTCATACTTTGCCATAGTGATTTAGGTTTTTGGGGTTAATAAATGTATGTTAATTACGCCGCATTGAATGCGGTTTTCTATCATTTCAACTTCATTTCAAGTTCGTTTCAAGTAGCAGAGGTTACGCTGACCTTGCGCTGCTCTTAGACTACCAAAACACCGGACTTCTCTCAAAATCCGGTGCAAAGATAATACGATACTAAACAATGTGTATCACCAAGATGCGAATTTTTCCAAGAAATCGTACTTTTTCCGTCTCTTGGCTTCTTGATAAAACCATACAAGCTTGCGTTCTACTTCTGCTTCTGTCATTTGATGTTTCATTGCTACTTCGATACGTGCTTGGCGATGATTGAGCCCTTTGTCCCGTGCAATGAAAAAATCGTCAACAATCGCTTGGTTTCGCACTTCAATCTCATGCCGTTTCTTTGACATGTAGGAGTCATTCGGCTCCCGTACCAAGTATGGAACATCGTATAAAGGATAGGCACTCATAGCTTTAATTCAGTTAAACGCTTTGCGGTCTTCCATCTCAAAAGCCTCCGTGTCGAGTTTGCTATAAACTCCGTAGTGTTCGCCGTACTTGGCTATAAACAGCTTCGTGTCGTTCGGCAAACCCACGTTCGACCCGTTGTAGTTGAACGGTCGCGGATTGCAATGGGAGATGGCGAAATAAGGATTTTCCTCAATCTCAATCCGCTGTTCCCTTTGCCAGACGAGCGTCGCGTATATCTGCCGTTGCTTCTTCAAGGTCAACCCTTTCCAAAGCCGCTCACACGCCTCCCGCCTGTTCAGGAATTGTTCCGCCGGAGCCAAAAACTCCCAGATGATTTCAAAAGACGTTTTCATAAAAATCTTCTTTTAAATCCTCTCCCTATCCCCTACAACGTGTGTAGAGGAAGGGGGAGTTTTTCTTTTTAATTTTCTTTTATTCTTTTGCTTCTTTTCTTTTTCTTTTACTCGATGACTTTCACCGTCAGTTTCACCTCGTCCGGCTCTTTGTCAGGGTACAACTCCACAAACGTCTTCACGTATCCGTTCATGACGGCGGTGCGGGCTTTGACCAGATTTTGCTCTTTGACTTTCTCTTTGGCATTCTCGCGCCATTTTACCGCCTGTTCCTGTTGGTACTTGTGGTAATCGGTAAAGTCGAAAACCTCGGTGCGCTGGAGTTGGAACTTACCAATGCCCTCCACCTCAAACTCGCCTTTCTCCAAGCCCTTTTCTGCAAGGATCGCAACGGCTTCGTTGGTCGCTTCGGTGCTGATTTCGTCAATACGTGCTTTAATAGCTTTTTCTTGATTGCGCAACTCACGCAACTCTTTCAAATTCGTTGGGTTCATATTATTCTCCGGCGTAAACGTCACCGGCTACATTGTACATGTTAAACAATTTGAGTAATTCTTCAGAAGACATATTCTTCGGGTCTTTGCTTGGATCATTGTCCTGTCGTGCCACCATACGCCTTGCCCGTAGTATCACTGCGCGCTTGCGGTTCTCTTCCGGTGTCACCCATTGCAGGTTTTCTGCCCGCCAATCATAGATGTTGCCGTTGATATGGTCGCACTCGCAACCGGCAGGTCTCGGACCAATCCAAGTCAGTGCCATGACTGTGTGACACATTACGTTTCCATACTGCCGCACAGAAGGATAGCGCGTGTGGCATAGCCGTGTGTCTCGTGGCGGACGTTGGTTCACGATGATTCGTCGAAATCGCCATTCTCCATGTATCAACCAACGCGAGTAGAACGCACCGTCCCGACTGCAATAGAGAGGTTTTCCGTCTGTTTTCTCTAATGGACACAGCCGCACTTCCGTACCGTCCTCTGTCCGTCCCCATTCAGGGAATTTGTTTTTTGTTGCCATTTTAATACTGTTTTAATGGTTACTAAAATGGCTGGCGCCAGCCGTTAGTTGTTGGAATCCGGTGCAAAGGTACTATATAAAAATGACTCCTCACGAATGAGAAGTCAAAAACCAAATGAAAACCAAATAGAAAGGTTTATAATACTGATTAACCAAATAGAAACTGAATATCAACTAAATGAAACCAAATGCACGTCGCCTAAAAATATGCCACAAAATTATCATATCCATATTTGCGCATGGTAGGGAAATGTGCACGTATGCACTTGAAGATTTGTTTTTTGCTATAGCCGTAGAAATCAAGCACACCCATTTGGCGATATTTCTTTAGGAAAGTTGCTAATGTCTTTGCATCGCTCTCGGCTGCTTCGCGGTACATTATTTCAAACTGCTCTAACGAGTATAACCCAAGATCCGTCAATTTATCCGGTACAAGGAAAGGACACGGAACGTGCTTTTCAATGGGTGTGACATCTTCTACCGTGGCGATGTCTGTTGTCTTAATCGGGAAATGTTGCCCTTGACAAAACGTGGAAGATGGATTGTCGTGAATATCAATACCGTCTCCGGCAATATAATTCCCATGAATATGGAAATGATTAATAACAATTTTTTTCATGGAATGATTCAGAAATGTGGAGGGCAGAAAAGACACAGGCAGCGGGGATTTAACAGCCAAGTCGGCAAACTTATAACAGAAATCCCCGTTACCCATGCCATGACATGAACAACAGGGACATATATTCTTCTGTTAAAGTAAAGTTTTGCCGACTTGCTGTTAAAAGTATATGCCTGTCTGTGCGCTATGCACTTTTCAATATGTCCTCCTGTTTAACGTCTTTGAGAACCGACGTCGCTTTCCTTCGCGAAAGCGGCTGCAAAGTTACTACTTTTTTTTTGAATTATACAAGTTTTTTACAATTTTGTCACAATTTGAGCCTTTTTATAGCGATACTAACAAACTATAATCCGTACCGTCTTCCACAATGCTGTGACCGGAATTGTCGGCAGCAACTACGACGGGTACAGAGAAATTGTCTTGACGCTCTGCCGGGCGATGAATAAAAAGCCCTATCAGCAGACCAACAGCAGCGGCAGCTGGTGTTGCTATCCAGCCCCAATAACGGGTGCGTGTTTGCGGAATAACAATTGTCTCGGGAACAGAGAGATTACTTTCCGATTGCTTGCGCATACGACGCGCAGAAGCAGATAGTTGGGATTCAAAAGTCTTATTCATAATCTTTCAATTTTAGTCGTAGATAATTAGTTAATGTATTGAGACGCGATTTGACAGTGCCTTCCGGAATGTCAATAATCGCGGCTATTTCCGGCACGGTTAACTCCTGCGTGAACCGAAGTTCAAACAACATTTGTTGCGCTTCATTGAGACGGGCGAGTTCTTGTTGTAAAGCACTATCAAATGTCGCTGCATCTAATTTCAGCGGAGTGCTGTCTTCTGAAATCGGCTCGTCTATCGGAAACGAATCAAGATATTCTTGCTCATGCTTATTTTGCCGATACGTGTTCTTGCAGAGGTTGTAGGCAATGGAGAATATCCATGTGCGGAACGGTTGTCCGTCTGAATACTGCCACCGTGAAGACCACACTTTCAAGAACGTGTCTTGCATGTGATCTGCAGATTGCTCCTCGTCGCCACCCAACCTGCGGAAGAAAAAACCTTGCAGCAATCGGGCATAACGGCGATAGATTTCTGCAAATGCATTTTCATCGTCTTTCCGACGAACACGCTCCATGAGTTGCCCGTCGGAAAGAGACTTATAGTTTACAATAAGTGCTATCATTTCTTATCTTGCTTTGCACGAACGATTACTTCTTGTCGCTCAGTAGGTTGAAATACTTTTGTTTTTCATCGTTCGAAAGCGACGTTCGCGTAACGGCAGCAGACAGGTAACGTGCCAGTCGGTTGGCGTGCAATGTGTCACCTGCTTGCTTGTAGTTTTTTACTACTGGTGCAAGCATGACCATATAGTTGAGTTGGATGCGTTCGCTGCCTTGCCATTGCTCCTCGTTGACATACAGTGGCTCCAACAGATACTCCAAGTGATATTTCTCTTCCACATTCCGCTGGGCTACAGCCATATTGTCATAGCGCTTTGCCGAGTAACGGAATACCAACCCCTCG
>CACYKR010000098.1 GCA_902774995.1 uncultured Bacteroidales bacterium
TCAGAAACTCAATCTCGCCGAAGCCGAGGACATCACAACGGCGATAATATAAGAAAGAACAACGCCCTTTGTGAGCGTTGTTCTTGTATGCTTCCTTCTCCGCTCACACTCAACCACACAAAGATACAATAATTCGTCTTAGCCACGAGGGCACGATTGCTGCGAGATAAGCAAATTATGTTTTGATTTTGCAATGATATATGCGTAAAATAATGCGTTTAAAATCTCACAAAATTGTAAAATAATGCATCTTGATATGCTTGTTTTTGTAAAATAATGCATATTAGCAACAAAAAATGCTGCTCATGAACTACAATAAAACGTCCAAAACACAGCACAATATCTTTTCGTAAATAAAAACCAGAGGAACGGAAACTCCTCTGGTTTTTGCTCTCCGGAAACGGGCAAATAATCTTTGCGTGTTGTCGAGAAAAGTTATTCTTCTCCGAGAATTTGCAGCATTTGTGCCGGAGTTACTACTCGCGGATCTATCGGAAAATGCTTCAAGTTGCCGGTGACAAGGAATGAGTCTTCTTCAGAAAGTGCCACTTCATAGAAAACACGGTCATCCTCATCAATTAGCAATTTATCGTAAGAAGTGCGATTTGTCGCAATTCCATGTTCAAGAATATAATTGATAATCGTATCTAATCTTGATTTTGCAATATGGAAATGCTCACGCGACAACACTTCAGTATATTCAGCGAGAATTTCGTCATTATACAAGGGTGTCATTTTTCCTTGAGCCAAAGCCTCTACAACTTTCGTTGTTGCAGAATTAGGATTTTTTGTGAGGAAAGCAGACACAAAGACATTAGTGTCTATTACAACATAAATCATAATTAGGCTTCTTGTTTGTTCTTCTTTTCTCTTTCCAAGCGCTCTTTGCGCTCTTTTCGTGCAGCTTTAATTTCTGCATTAATCTCATCCAGCGTTAGTTCCGGAGTTTCTGGATGTGGCGCATATAATGCCTCCAACAAGCGTTTTCTTGTCTGATCCTCTTCGACATTAATCGTAAAAGGAATAGAACGCGTACGAACAACGGCATTGATAAACACATTTACGGCCGCATTAACACTCATACCGAATTGCTCGCAGAGTGCATCAAACTGTCTTTTCACGTTATTGTCCACACGGACGGTCATTGCTGTTTGTGCCATAATTACTCCTCCTTTTTGATGTTAATTGATATCAATATGATTTCATTTCGACTGCAAAGGTACAAAAAAATATTGGAATCGCAAAATATATTCCGATAAAAAATGCCCTAATCTCATTTTTTTTCTACAAAAGTGAAAAAAATCCCTTTCTCCTTGCATATGTGCAATTTTTGTTGTACCTTTGCAGCCGCGTTTGCAAATGTCAAATCGTAAATCGTATCATGTTAGGCATCATCATTAACCCTAAATCCGGCAAAAGAGCCTTCCGCGCGCAGCGTATATATCTATGGAAACTGCTTCGCAAGCGCCATGAGCCGTTCGCGTACCGCGTCACCAAATATGCGGGGCACGCCATAGAACTGGCGAGGGAGCTGGCGGAGAAGGGATATGACGAGATACTTGTGCTCGGCGGCGACGGAACGCTCAGCGAGGCGGTGAACGGCATCATGCGGTCGTCGCTGACAGCGGAGCGGAAAGCGAAGATACAGCTCGGCCTCATGCCCCGAGGAACAGGTAATGACTGGGGCAGGTACTGGAACCTGGACAAGAATTTCAAGGAAAGCCTCCGCCGATTCTTCGAGGGTGAAGGACATCCGATAGACATCGGCTGCGTCACCTATTGGCGCAATCATATCGAGCACCGCCGCTATTTCGTCAACTCCGTCGGGTTCGGCGTCGATCCCTTGTGCTGCAAGAAAGCGGAGACGCTGAAATACTACCTGGGCAGCCACCATGTGAACTACCTCCTCGGCCTGATAGGTGCCGTCGCGACGCATAAAGCGCAGCATATGATTCTGAAAGTGGACGGCAAAGAGGTGGCGAACTACCGGTTATTCACCATGAATATCGGCAACGGTCCGTTCTCCGGAGGTGGTATCAGGCAGAACCCCGAGGCGGATCCGACAGACGGAGTGTTCCACTCGATGTTCGTCAGGAAACCCACTCTCAAACAGATTATCCGGGCACTGCCGAAACTCTACAACGGCCGCCTGACCGAACTGCCGTTCATCAGCCCCGTATGCGGCAGCGAGATAGAAATCAACTGCCGCAAACACATACTCTTTGAGGCGGACGGTATATTGGAGAACATCATCGGGCCGTGCAAAGTGACCTGTATCCACCACGCCATGCAATTCAGGGCGTAATTAATGAATAATGAATAATGAATATCGCCAAGCAAGGATCCAATAGAGTTTACACGCGGGAGACGGATGCGGAGGGCAGGAGTATCATCCGCGTGGAGGGCACGAACCGCGACGAGAACCGCGCGTTTGTCTATATGTCGCGTCATTTTGCGGAAAAGGGACTTCCTGTGCCGCGCGTGTTATGGGTGAGCGAAGACGGAATGAGTTATACCCAGGAGGATTTGGGTGACACGCTCCTCTTCGACGCCATCAGGCACGGACGTGAGACGGGCGTCTTTGACGAGACCGAACGTACCTTATTGACGCGCACTATACGCGCCCTTGCGCATATACAGACAGAAGGAGCACAGGACTTCGACTGGAGCGTCTGTTATCCGGTGCCCGCCATGGACGAGAGAGCCGTACGGTGGGACCTGAACTATTTCAAATACTGCTTCCTGAAAGGCACGAAGATAGAGTTCTCCGAGCCTAAGTTGGAGGACGATTTCGATAGTATGGTGGCGAATATTCTCTCTCCCTTGAGGGGAGAGCCGGAGAGGGGTTTCTTCCTCTACCGCGATTTTCAGAGCCGCAACGTGATGATCAAGGACGGTAAGCCGTATTTCATCGATTTCCAGGGCGGACGTAAGGGCCCGACGCAGTACGACGTAGCGTCGTTCCTATGGCAGGCGAAGGCGAATATCCCGCCTGCTCTGCGCGAGGAGCTGATAGACGAATATCTGGAAGAGCTCAAGCGGCTCCGGCCATGCATGGCGGAGGACGAGTGGCGTGCGGCTCTGCCGCATTTTGTGCTGCTGCGTACCTTGCAGGTGCTCGGCGCGTACGGCTACAGAGGCTATTTCGAGCGCAAGCCCCATTTCCTGGAGTCCATCCCCAACGCCCTGCGTAACTTAAACGAACTATTCGCCATGTACGGTGAGTTACAAACCCAATATCCCTATATCTATGCTATCAGTAACGATCTACTCGTTCTCCTTTAAGCGCGGCATCCCCGCCGATGAATCCGGCAACGGAGGCGGATATGTGTTCGATTGCCGCAGTACCCATAACCCCGGCAAGTACGAGGAGTATAAGACACTAACGGGTCTGGACAGGCCCGTGATAGACTTTCTGGAGCAGGACGGCGAGATACTGACGTTTCTGGAGAGCGTAGACAAGTTGGTTGACCACCATGTGGAGCGGTTTGAGGAACGCGGGTTCGAGCATCTGCAGGTGTGTTTCGGCTGCACGGGCGGTCAGCACCGCTCCGTCTATTGCGCCGAGCATCTGGCAGCGCACCTCAAAGACAAATACGGCGTTCGCATCGAACTCATCCACCGCGAACAGGGAATAATTCGTAATTTTTAATTTTTAATTCCCCATGGTACATGGTTTGATTTTTGCAGCGGGCTTGGGTACACGGCTCAAACCGCTCACCGATACGATGCCCAAGGCACTGGTGCCGCTGGCGGGCAAGAGTCTGTTGCAGTGGCAGGTGGAGAAACTGCGGGACGCGGGAGTTACGGAGATTACCGTGAACGTACACCATTTCCCGGATATGATTATCGATGCCATCCGCGCCAACGACGGCTGGGGAACGCATATCGAAGTGAGCGACGAACGCGACTGCCTCCTGGATACCGGAGGAGGGCTGAAGAAAATTAAAAATGAAAAATTAAAAATTAAGAATGAGCCCATTCTCGCGTGCAATGTGGATATACTGAGCAATATAGATATCCGGGCGTTGGTGGAGAAATATGAACAGACGGGGGTTAGCCAACTGGTGGTGAGTGAGCGGGAGACGCAGCGGTATCTGCTCTTTGACGAAAGGAACAGGCTCCGCGGATGGACGAACGTGGCAACAGGGGAAGTGCGTCCGGAGTGTTTATCCGCCAAACTTGGCGGATTGCGGAAATTGGCTTTCAGCGGCATGCAGATACTGAGTCCGGAGGTGTTAGGACTGTTGGACGAGGTAAAAGAAGATAAGTTTTCGCTGATACAGTTCTATTTGGGGATACTGAATCGGGCGGAGCTGGAGGCGTACGTGCCGAAGGACTACCGGATGATGGATGTAGGCAAAATAGGCCAAATAGACGAGGCAGAGCGCTTTGCAGAGGGACTGTAAAGCAAGAAAATGACACTTTTTTGAAAAAAAATGCAAAAATATTTGGTCATGTCAAAAAAAAGCAGTACCTTTGCACCCGCTTTTGGAAAATGAACAATCTGCATAGCCCCTCGGGACGTAAACTGCGGAGCGTTAGCGGTCTCCCTAGCTCAGTTGGTAGAGCAACTGACTCTTAATCAGTGGGTCGAGAGTTCGAGCCTCTCGGGGGACACA
>CACYKR010000099.1 GCA_902774995.1 uncultured Bacteroidales bacterium
GAAAGGTGTCGGTAGTTCTAAGAACGGCCGTGAATCAGAAAGCAAACGTCTTGGCGTGAAGATCTTTGGTGGTCAATTCGCAAAGGCAGGTAACATTATCGTACGTCAGCGTGGTACCGTGCACAACCCGGGTGAAAACATGGGTATGGGTTCCGACCACACATTGTTCGCTCTCTGCGATGGTATCGTAACCTTCCGCAAGAAACGCGACAATAAGTCGTACGTCTCCATCCAGCCGGTGGCAGCTGAAGCTTAAATCGGTTCTGGGGAACATGAATAATCTCCTACCGAGGCTTCGGCTCAGGTGGGAGATTTTTATTTGATAATCCATCCGCCAAGTTTGGCGGATTAACCAAATACTTTTATGTTAACATTAAAACAGATTTATGACGATAAAGCCCGTATCATTGCGGGTTTGAACAAAAAGCATTTTGCCGGAGCCGAAGAAGCTATCGAAGAGGTGCTTCGTCTCGACACCGAGCGCAAGGCTGCACAGCAGCAGAAAGACGCCGCGGCTGCGGAAATGAATAAAATCAGCAAGTCTATCGGTGCACTTATGGCGCAGGGCAAACGCGAAGAAGCTGAAGCAGCCAAAGCGCAGACAGGCGCACTCAAAGCACAGATTGCCGAGTATGACGAGAAGATGGCGCAGGCCGAGGAAGCACAGACCAAACTCCTGCTTACCATCCCGAACGTCCCCTACGATATCGTGCCCGAAGGTGCGTCCGCAGAGGACAACCTCGCTGTCACCATCGGCAACTGGCCCAACCAGCCGATGATCGACGCCATCGCCAAAAACGGCGCAGTAGCGCTCCGCGACTGGGACACAGCGACCGACGAGGCTATAGCTGCAGAACGGCTTGCAAACAATTTCAAACAACCTCAAACAACTTCAAACGATTCCAAACTGCCCCACTGGGAACTGGCGAAAAAGTATAATTTGATAGACTTTGACCTCGGTGTGAAAATCTCCGGAGCAGGATTCCCTGTCTATATCGGTCAGGGCGCACGTCTCCAACGTGCCCTCATCAATTTCTTCCTCGCGGAAGCCAACAAAGCCGGTTATACGGAAATCATGCCGCCGACAGTAGTTAACGCCGCTTCGGGTTACGGCACAGGCCAGCTGCCCGACAAAGAGGGACAGATGTACCACTGCGAGGTGGACGACCTCTACCTCATCCCGACAGCCGAAGTACCGGTGACCAACCTCTACCGCGACGTGATCATCGACGAGAAAGAACTGCCTATCAAGAACTGCGCCTACACGGAGTGCTTCCGTCGCGAGGCAGGCTCCTACGGCAAGGACGTACGCGGTCTGAACCGTCTGCATGAGTTCTCCAAAATAGAGATCGTACGTATCGACACGCCGGAGCACTCCGACGCTTCGCACAAAGAGATGCTGGCACACGTAGAAGGTCTGCTCAAGAAACTGGAACTCCCGTATCGTATTCTGCGCCTGAGTGGCGGCGACATGTCCTTTACAGCCGCGCTCTGCTACGACTTCGAGGTCTATAGCGAGGCGCAGCACCGCTGGCTCGAAGTGTCCAGTACCTCCAATTTCGACACCTACCAGGCGAACCGCCTCAAATGCCGTTACCGCCGCGCAGAGGACAAGAAAGTGACGCTTTGCCACACCCTCAACGGCTCGGCGCTTGCGCTGCCCCGTATCGTGGCTGCGCTCCTGGAGAACAACCAGACACCCGAAGGCATCCGCATCCCTGCGGCACTCCAACCCTTCTTCGGCGACGACATGATCCGCTAAAGACTGATTGATAGCAAAAAAATCTCATCTGTACTAAAATGCAGGTGAGATTTTTTTGTGTATTACACCCTATTTTGTAAAGTGTAGTTTGCAAAATGAAAATAATTGGCATTAAAATATCATAATATTTGGCGGGTTCGGAAAAAAGTACTACTTTTGCAGAGAAATTATTAACAAACAATCAATTATTAATCCTAAAAACTACAATCACAATGAAAAAAGTATTGTTCGTAGCAGTAGCTTGCGCAGCTATCTTTGGTATGTCTTCTTGCAAGAAGACTTGTACTTGTACAGAGAAGAACACTGGTGTATCTCAAAAAATCGACACTGACAGCCAGTACAAAACTTGCGCAGCAATCGAAGACCTCTTCGATGAGACCGCTGGCGCTTATGATGCAGATCAGAGCTGGTCTTGCAAGTAACAACCTCTAAACAAATAGGTCACTCTCCCAGGGGTGACCTGTTTTTTTTCTTTCACCTTTCACTTTTCTATGTTGCGTTACCTCTCTTGGATCAGTACAACCCTGCTGGGGCTCATGTTTCTCGTCTCGGCTTTTGCGAAAGCCTGGGATGCAGAAGCGTTCGCGGACATGCTGTTGCAATACGGACCGGCGTGGTTCAGTATAGGTGCTCCGATTATTATTGCCATCGAGGCGGTGCTGGGAACGGCGTTGCTGCTGCGTGTCAAGCCGCGACGAAGCGCACTGGCGGCAGACCTCTTCCTCCTGACGGTGAGTGCCATATTCGCGTACGGAGTCCTGGCGAAAGGTATTCAGGACTGCGGCTGCTTCGGCGCGCTGTCGAGATTATATACCGCCAAACCGTGGATGACGTTCGTCCGTAACGCACTCTTCGGACTAGTCTCACTTCCGGCGATCTTGGATGCCCCGGACGGAAAGGACAAGTACCTGAATAGCAAGACGGTAGCCGCTATGGGAGTGGCTGTGATAGCTTGTTTCATATGCGGACTCTCCATGCGCGCTTCCTTCGAACTGCCGAAATGGAAAGCCGTAAAGACGGAAAACCGAACCAAAACGATGGAGAAACTGCAGGCTCTCTATCCTTTTGAGGGCGACTCCGTGTATATCGTCTATCTGTTCTCTTTCTCTTGCGCCCATTGCCAGAACTCGTTCGCAAACGTGCAACAATATCAGCAGTTTAAGGCTGCCGATAAGGTATTAGGCATAGCAATCGAGGATGAGGAGGCGCAGGCGCGTTTTGAGCGTATCTATCAGCCTGAGATAGAGATACGTACAATCCCGCAGAACGAAATGGCGTCTATCACCGGACAACTGCCGGTCTGCCTCCTGATACGGGGCGACTCCATCAGACACGTAGAGACAGGCTTTGTAACCTCGCCGGGAATCTTTTTGAAGTAAAAACCGCAAAAATGGCGTACGCACTTGCGTATGTCGTTTTTTTTTTGTAATTTTGTGCCCAAAATTAGTACGAAGAGATGACAACTACTATCTTACTGATTATACTGACCATCGTGGTGACGATTTTCGGGTTCTGGCTGATTCAGTACTCGCAGTTCCGAAACGAAGAGAAGAAACGCCAATGGGAACTCAAACGGGAGAGTCAGAAAACGATCTCGCCTATCCGTTTGCGAGCATACGAACGGCTGGCATTGTTGTTGGAACGGACGACGCCCGAGCATATGCTTGTCGAGTTGCAGAAGACCAACTCGGAAGCACTGGTGTCATGGACGGTGATGCAGGTGCAGCAATACCTTCTCCAGACCATCCGCGCGGAGTTTGACCATAACCAGAGCCAGCAGGTCTATGTCTCCAACGAGGTATGGGAGATGATTATCAATGCCCGAAACCAGATGGCGGCGTTCGTCATCGGCATGGCGGCGCAGCTGCCCGAAGGAGCTACGGCGCAACTCTATGCGCAGACTCTCCTCAGTGCATACCACGCCAACGGCGTCACCCCGAGCGAACGGGCTCTGGAAGCACTCAAAGATGAGGCGAAAGAGATGATGTAAGAAACACAAACCACACCCGGATGAGTCTTTTAAGGAAAATAGTTCTTCTCATGATATTTCTTTCCCTCCCCTTGTGGGGAGGTCAGGTGGGGCTTGTCAGCGCAGAGGAGACCGACGCCAAGCGGCCGGTGTATGGCGGTATGATTGTGAAACTGCTGTTCATCCTGTCGGATGAAGAAAATATTGAGGCGCGCCCGTACAGTCTGTCAGACGCTGTGGAAAAATTTGACCTCTGTCTGCAGGATGCACTGCGGAAAAGCGATATGATACTTCGCTACAAGGCCAATCAGTTCTATGTGATTCTGCAGAATCTTTCGGAGGAGGATTTCCCCATTGTGTTCCGCCGCATCATGGATACATGGGAGGCCGGAGAAACGCACTCCGGTATTCATATCGAATATCTCATGGAATACGTCATCTATGAGAAAGAGTGTTATGACAAGTGATGCTGGATGTGGATTCTAAGTCCAGCAGAGTTTTCTTCATCTCTAACCCATACGCATAGCCGGTCATCTCGCCATTGCTGCCGACAACACGGTGGCAGGGGATGAGGATGGCCAAGGGATTCGCCCCTACGGCTCGGCCTGTTGCCTGAAAGGCGCGCGGTTTTCCAATAGCCTGCGCGATGTCCTTATAGGTAACGGTCCTGCCGTAGGGGATTTTTGCGATTTGCGCCCAGACCGCCTGCTGAAAACTCGTCCCTTGGAAGGCATAGGGAATGGTAAACACCGTGCGCTGGCCGGCAAAATATTCCTGCAGCTGGCGATAGACTTCTGCGCTAAGTGGTGTAGGCTGGCTTACCGTATCTGCTTTCGGTAC
>CACYKR010000100.1:0-4049 GCA_902774995.1 uncultured Bacteroidales bacterium
GATGGTGAAAGCGCGCCAAGGCGACCTCTCCAAGATCTCCGCCGACCAGGAGGCCTTCGAGGCACAGCGCTACTCCTCCACCGGCAAGCGCACCATGCGCGCCTACCTCTGGGCCGTCTGCGGCGCAGAGTACGACGCCCAGCACGCGTAAGAGCCCGACACCCCCCGACCCCCTCTCAGAGGGGGAGGGGAAAAACAGAAAAACCGTCCTTCGGGGCGGTTTTTCTTGTGCATACATGCAAAATCTATTACCACTGTTCCGACTGGATATTCTGGAAACCCATGGTGGTGTTGGCAGAGCTGCCTGCTAAAACCATAGACTCTAAGGCTACTTGTGCTACTTGCACTTCGGGATTGATATAATTCTTTTTCATAATAGTGTTCCTTTCAATTTTCAATTTTCACCTTTCAATTTACTTAACAATCTGTCCTTGTGCATTGTAGCGTACACCATTCTTGATGATGTAGAGCACACCGTTCTCAAGTACCTTGGTACTTTGTACATTGTCACCTTGTACATTCTCCATGCCTGTAGCGGTCTGCTCTTGGTTGAAGACGAAGCGCATGCGACGCGGAGCGTTGGTCTGCGGACCTTCATACTTCACATAAGCCTTGTGTGCCTTGAGCATGGTATCGTTGATCTTATAGAAGCCTACGCCGTATTGAGCCATTCCGGAGAGGACGTAGCAGTTATCTTGTGTCATACCTTTGTCTGCTATCGGGGTAGCATCATCCACACCTTCGAGGCTGTTGTGTGCCGTGAAGGTTACCGCTTCCTCATCAGTCGGGGTGAGTACAACAGGAGCATTCGAACCGGTCTTACGGAGGATGACAGCGGTGTTAGCCGGAATGACTTGGGTTCCGTTTGCAATCTCTGTCAGCACGAGTTCGTTATTGCTCAGGTCAGCGATGAACGCTTGCGTACCGTCGTTCGTCAGCGCGTAGTTCTGCGTGCTGTGGAAGAAGGTCGAGTAATAATAAGTACCGGGGTTCTCCGGATCCTCTTTGGTTACGACTTGTTCATCGGTCGAAGCCGGAGCAGGACCAAATGGCGGAAGCTCTAAAGTAATGTCGAGGCTGAACTCAAACCATTCGTAATCTGGGTAATACTTTTCCATCGCACCTTCAACATTAACCGTTCCCATAAAAGGAGAAATTGTCCAATTTCCGCCGTAAATAATATTCACAGCATCGGCATTAGTATGAGCATACATATCGTAATCTCCTTCAACTCCGTATAGTTCTTTAAGCATTGTTTTCATCTCTGCGTCTGTGAACTCCTTCGGGAGTGTAACATTCTCAACCTTCTTTTCATTGCCATTTGCTTTAAAGAGAATATGCACATACGGAGCGGCGCTAACAAATGCTGTAGGAGCCTGTAACAGCGTCTCTGCATTAGTTACTAACATTTTCTGACCATCGGTCAATGCATCATATGCAGCTTGTGCCGCATCAATTGCATCCTTGCACTCCTGCGTATAAACAACCGGATTCGGGATAGCATTAATCAAATCAACGACTGCGTCTGCATAAGGTTTCGCTTCAGCCACCAAAGCATCCCATTGTGCTTCTGCATCGGTCAGCGTGCTATAATTGGTGACTTGCGCTTTCTGCTCATCGGTCAAAGCATTATACGCAGCGCGCGAACCTTCTATGAAATCTTTGCAATGCTGTGTCAGCTCTACGGTACCGATAGCGTCGATGGATAAGATAACCGGCCATACAACATCATAATACGGATCGCTAGGAGCAGATGCCGCAGCAACCAGGTTATCCAAGCCGGTAGTCAGGTCATTTTCACAGGAAAGACTGATTTGTTCATTGTGCGGCTTACCGGCAAGGAAGCAACCAAAGTCGCCTTCGGAAGAGATAAACAAAGCTGCGTGATCCTCTGCGTTTCCTTCTGCCGCATACGCGCAAACAATACCATACGCTGCAGGTTGGAACTCTCTTGCTGTCAAATTATATTGCCAGAGACGGAAAATAGGTACTCCCAATTTTTTCGTTTCCTTGTCTTCTTCACTCAAAGACGAGTAGTATTCATTAACCACCTCAGAAACCACACTTTGGCATCCATAATCATTAGAAGGAGTATAGTTTGCCACGAACTCCAATTTCCAGGGGCCAAAGGAAGTATTCTTCACATCACGTCCTATTCCGTTATATCCGACATACGGATCTTTGAATCCTCTAAGTGTACAAGGACTTCCTTGTTGCGGATAAGCCGGGGCGCGCTGGCAGTCATAGTTGTAAAGAAAACGTGCCGCCGTCACCGAAGGAGTCGGAGCACTCGGAGTCGAACCACCGCCAACCGTATAGAAGAAACGATTACCAAAGATTGTTATATTCTCATAAATTTGGTTGAAATCTGTTTCTATATCATAATCCGAAATAATGGTTCCGTCAAAGAACTGTATTACTCTTGCGTAGTCTCCGTTCGTGCGATAAACGAGAACAGCAGTGCCGGAAGTCGGCACTCCGGTCCATTCCTTCGCCTCATCAAATGTAACAGCCTGGAAGCCCGGCAGAGCGTTTACTGAGAACGGATTATCATTCGATTTCCATCCATTGTATATATCCGATGTAACTTCTACCACTTGGAGTCCTGTCGGAGTCGAAGCACTCGGAGCAGTTTCCGAAACAAGCCGAACCGAGCGGCCGCTGTTCCGATAGTTGCTGTACTTCGGGTCCAGGTAGCGTGCGCGGAAGTACAAGTAGAAGGCGTTCGTACTTGACGAAGCCGAAGAAGACCAATAGTTCCCGTTGGCACCAGCGCGGTGCACAGCCGTACCATTGCGGAAGCCCGCAGCAGGAAGGAAGACCGCGCCGGCATCCTGCAGGGCAGTCCACTCTTTCTCCGTGAAAGTGGCAAGCGTGTAGTCCAGACTACCTGCCGCTACCGCACAAGCAGCCCACTTGGAAGCTATGTCACCCTCCGTAGCCGTAGGAAGATTATTATACAAATCATCCGGCAGGATCATCAAACCCGGATAAGAAGTGCTGCCGACGGTGATATAGCACAGACCGCGGAGGGACTGGTAATTGGCACGTTGACCCGAAGGATTAGTACCGCCGTTACCCGGACCAATCAGGTATCCCCACTCTTCTGCGGTCAGCGTACGCCAGTCGTCACCCATGTTCTTACCCCAGTCATAATTGCCGAGCGTCTCGCTGGCGCTTGTGGTGGCCGTAGTACCATAATCCGTATCAGTTTCAGAAGTGGAATACGGCTGATAAGCAGTTACACCGGTACGGCTGATACCGCTCGCTGCCCAACCGAAGAGGTCAATCCAGCCGGTCTGGGAATCGGAAGGCGATTGGTTGGCGGAGGAGGTGTTGTTGTACGGAGCGGCACAGCCTTCGCCGTTGCTGCCGCCGACAGCCTCATACTGGTTCTCGGCGAAACGCCAGGTGTTGGTGGATGCCTGGTACTGCAAGTTTCCTTTCGAGAAATAAACAACTTTTGTACCGCTTACCGAGAACGCGCCCGGCAGTTTGTCGTTAGATGCAGCCCAGCTCAACCCCACGCTTGCTGCGAGGGCGAGAAGAAATGTAAAAATCTTTTTCCTCATAATTTTTAGATTTTAGTTAAACATATTAGTTAGTTGGATTGTTTCCATAATAAAATAAGCAGCACTCACGATAAGTGAGCACCGCTTAAGCGTTGCGAACTGTGATTTACTCCCATTAAGCCGCCATTCGCATGGGGGGGGTAAAATTGAATTTCACATTTCGAGTTTGCATGGTTTGCACAAAATTCGGCACAAAGATACATAAAAGTTCGCACATACACAATACTTACACGCAGAAATTTACGAATTGTAGAGTTTTAGGTTCAAAAATTTACGAATTGCAAAGTTTTAGGTGCAGAAATTTACGCAGTGCAAAGAAGGGTGTCAATTTTTACCCCCGCCATGTGTCAATTTTTACACACGAGGGGACAGTAATACAGGGGGAGGGGAAATCGAAAATGCGCAGTCATTTTGGCCTACGCGGCCTTGAGCGTACTTGCTAATTAGGGCGCGCTCACAAGCGAGCTTGCAGCGCCC
>CACYKR010000100.1:4072-8427 GCA_902774995.1 uncultured Bacteroidales bacterium
ATAGCCCTCACAAAAATAAAGAAAATAGGGGAGAGGAGTCAAAAGTCGAAAGCAAAAGGCGAAAGTCTTATGAATAATCGTACATAATATCATAATAAATGATATTGCAGGATTGACAAAAAAGCAGTAATTTTGCACCCGATAAATTATGCGCCCTTGTAAAAGGACACCCCCCGACCCCCTCTCAAAGGGGGAGAGAAAGCGAAATGTCAAATCTCAAATGCCAAATAATCAATCATATGACTATGTTTAGCAAAGTACAGGCAATGGTGCGTGCTGCCGTGGTGGCAGTGGTACTGGCCTTGTTTCTCCCGGTGACTGCCCAGCAGGTTTCCAATGCCGGTTTTGAGGAGTGGAACGGAGCCAAGTTCAACGGCGAGATCCAGCCGACGGGGTGGAACGCGTCGAACGTGGAGCAGGTGGGCTTCAAGTTCAATTTCGCCCACCGCGAGAGCGGTCATTCGGGCAGTTATTCGATGATGGTGCAGGACCAGGACGTAGGCGCCGCCGGCATCACGGAGACCAGTCCGGGGTATTTCTCCCTGGGTCAGCCCTGGGTGTATCTGGAGTCGGTGCTGAAAGTGAACGAGGCTACCGCCGGCACCTACGGCGGTGTCAGTTGGAAATACCGTCCGGACTCAATGGCAGTATGGATCCGCCGTACCGGCAGCCACACCGCCGACGAGGACTACTACCTCCTTTACTACGCCTGGTCGGGAACCGCCCGCGGCGAGAAATACAAGGCGAAGAACGGCGGCTGTACGTCGGTGAGCAAGACCGACGAGGAGTCCGATATCCGTCTGGAGCTGAACGGCAACGAGTGCGGTACCGTCACGAAGGCGAACCAGATAGCCGAGGGAATGATACGCGAGCGCAAGACCTACAACAACTGGACTCGTATGGTCGTACCGATCTACTATTTCAACAACGACGTGCCGACGAAGATGAATATTATCTTCTCCGCCTCCAACTATCCCAATTTCCGTGCAAACAACGGTCTGTATGCCGGCAACTCGCTGTACGTGGATGACGTGGAGATGATTTATTCGTCGAAGATCCAGAAGCTGTACGTAGGCGGCAAGGAGTGGAAGGCTTTCGACCCCAACTCCACGGAGGTGCAGACCTATTCGTTAGGCGAGACGGCAACTACGATCCCTGCTATCACCGGCCGCCGCGGTATCGGTTCGCTCACCAACGCCCGGGGCAAGACGGTCACTTTCAACGGCCGTGAGCTCAACGGGACGGAGATGAAGGTGGAGTACGGCGATCTGGAGTCGAAGCCGACGAAGCTCATCGTCACCTCCGAGGACGGCAAGACGACGACGGTCTATCAGATACAATTCCAGCGCGCGCCGAGTACGAACGCCACGCTGGCGGAGGTGCAGATCAACGGCGCCAACTACGACGCTTTCCGCCCCGGTCAGACGAACTATAACGTAGAGCTGCCGTACGGCACGACGCAGGCACCGGTGGTGACCTACACTCTTGCGGAGGACGCCCAGACGGCGGTGGTGAGCCAGGCCGCTTCGCCTACCGGAACCGCCACCGTCACCGTCACCGCGGCGGACAAGACGACCAAGAAGACGTACACCTTCCGTTTCTCGGTAGGCGAACTCAAGGACGCCACGCTGGCGGATATCAAGATCAACGGCAAGTCTCTGCCGGGCTTCACTCCGGGCCAGGCCATCTACAAAGTGTCGCTGCCGGAGGGTACGGAACGGCTGGCGATAGAGCCCGTCTCGGCGTACCCTGCGGGCGAGCAGACGATCACGGTCATGCCTAACCCCCTGCCTTCGGGCGCGGATATCAACGGCTCGACGGTACAGATCACCGTCTCCGCCGGCAAGACCAGCCCCGTGACCAAGACCTACAAGCTGAATATCAAGTTAGAGAAATCGTCCTACGCCTACCTCGCCGACCTGCAGGTGAAGGGCGAGCAGATAGCTTTCGTCAACCCCGCCCGCGAGGACGACCCCACCGCTATCGCTTTCGACCCCGCCGCTACGATGTATTATGTCAACCTCAAGATGGGTACGAAGACCCTGCCGGAGGTGGTTTACACGCCCGGCGACGAGTACCAGACCGTGACCGTGGAGTCGCTGCCGGAAGGGGTGGTGGACGGAACGGTGCGCGTGACGGTGGTAGCCGGCAACGGCGCGGACATGACTGTCTATAAGCTGGTCTATAGCGCCGCCAAGTCGGAGATCTCCACGCTTGCGGGCATCGAGATAGACGGCACGCCTATAGCCGGTTTCCGTCCGGACAGCACCGTTTATCCCTACGCCCTGCCCATCGAGGCGACCTCTCTGCCGGTAGTCCGGCCGATACCCCACGACGAGTTCCAGGAGATCAAGACCTACGCCCCTACGGGACTGACGGGCAAGTACCGTATCTCCGTCACCGCCGGCAACGGAGCCACTACCAATTACTATATCGACTTCACCAAGAACGAATACAAGGACAATACCCTCAAGAGCCTCTCCGTAGCGGGCTACGAGCTGCAGGACGCGGACTACAGCCCCGTGCCTTTCGACCCGCAGCGGAACGAGTACTGGGTGAAACTCTCTTCGGACGCCACGGAAGTGCCGGAGGTGTCGCTGGTGCGTCAGAGCGACCTCTATCAGGACACCATCGTCCGTTACCCCACCTCCACCAACGGCGACTACAAGGTGACTGTCCGTCCCCGCAACGGTACGAGCCGTACGTACGTGATACATTTCGTCTGCAAGAAATCCGCCAACACGGCGCTGCGGATGATTTACGTAGCCGGCGACTCGCTCAAGGGCTTTGCGCCGGAGCAGCTCTCCTATACCCACGTGCTGGACACCGGAACCACCGAGATGCCCGCCGTGAGTTGGGACCTCGCGGAGAGCGTGCAGCGGGTGACGACCGCCTGGGAGAACCGTACCCTCCGTATCGTCGTACAGGCGCAGAGCGGTGCTACCCGGACCTATAAGATCAAGTTCGTCATCCCTTCCGCCGCCGGCACCCAGCTGGAGAGCCTGCGGCTCGTCACGGGCGGCGACACGATTTCCCTGCCGGGCTTCCGGAAGGACTCGCTGGACTACACCTACCAGCTCGCCTACGGCCAGCTGTGCCCGCTGATAGTGGCTGGTTCGTCCGCGGGCCAGCAGGTGACCGTCACCGCGCCTTACGCCGCCGGCGTGGCTACCGTCAAAGTCTCCGCGGAGGACGGCTCGCAGACCTATACGATCACTTTCCTCTCCGCTCCGGCAACAACCGCGCAGCTGGAGGGTATTCTCGTCAACGGCAGCCCGATAGAGGAGTTCCATCCCGAGACGATGACCTATACGCGTGAGTACCGCGACGAGCTGCCGGAGGTGAAGGGTGTTCCTTCCGCCACGGTCGATACGGTGATAGTCCTGTGGCAGGACACGATAGCGTGGCTGCACGTGCAGGATGCGGAGGGCCACAAGACGGCGTACTCCGTGGTCTTCACCCACCCGCTCTCGTCCAATGCCGCGCTGCGCGCCATCTATGAGAACCGCGGCGAGGGCGAGACGCTCCTCCCCGGCTTCGACCCCGCCATCCATGACTACGCCTATACCCTTGCTCCGGGCAGCACTTATCCGACCCTTCGATACGAAGCTGCCGAGGAGGCACAGGTGCTCTTCTCCGGCCAGCAGGCGAAAGGCGAGTGGGCGGTACACGTGTTAGCCGAGAACGGCACCGAAGAGACCTATACCGTCCGTTACACCGTCGAGCAGTACAGCGACGCTACGCTGCAGAACCTCGCCGTCGCGGGTCATGATATCGCCTTCGTGCCGGAGACCTTCGACTACCGCCTGACGATAGACGAGGGTACGCCGCTGCCGGCGCTGACAGTCACGCCCCGCGAGGGACAGACGGTGCTGCAGACGGATGTGTGCGACACGCTCCAGCAGGTGCTCGTCACCGCCGAGAACGGCGCAACGAACACCTATTCGGTGATCTACACCCGCACCCTGAGCAGCAACGCCCTGCTGGCGGATATATTGATAGACGGCGTGAGCCTGCCGGGCTTCGACCCCGCCGTGACGGCGTACACCGACTCGCTGCCGCAAGGCACGAAGATCATCCCGAATATCTTCCCCGTGGGTCAGAACGCCAACCAGACCATCACCACCGCTTTTTGCCGTCCCGACGGCACGGCGCTCATCCGTGTGGAGGCGCAGAGCGGCGCGACACAGGACTACACGATAGCCTTCCCCGTGAAGCGCTCGGCTAATACCGCGCTCGGGGATCTGTACCTCGACTCCGAGGACGCAGAGATCAAGTTCAAGCCTGCTACTACGGACTATGAGGTCATCCTCCCGTACGAGGCTACCGAGTGCCCGAAGATGGTCTATGAGAAA
>CACYKR010000101.1 GCA_902774995.1 uncultured Bacteroidales bacterium
AAGTACCAAGTACCAAGCTCATTCTCGCTCCGCACGAGATACACGAGGAGCACCTGCATTTCATCTTTAACCTGTTCCAAGGCCGTGCTATCCGTTACACCACCCTCATCGGTCTGGACCCAATTGCGCAGCGGAATATGCTCCAGCATATGCAAGTGCTGGTGGTAGATACAATCGGACTGCTGTCCTCTATCTATTATTTCGGCCAAGTGGCTTACATAGGCGGCGGTTTCGGCGCAGGTATCCACAACACCATCGAGGCGGCGGTATATGGCATGCCTGTGATTTTCGGTCCCAACTACCATCATTTCCGCGAGGCGAAAGGACTGATCGCCGCCGAGGCCGGATACAGTATCCGAAACAGCCGCGAGTTGGAACAGGCACTCGACACCGCCCTTGCCCACCACGCCGAAGCAGGCGCACGAGCCGCATCGTACGTACAGAGCGAACTCGGCGCAACAGACAAGATTTACAAAGAATTGTTTAACACCAAATAGTTTTATGGCACAAAAACCAAGTATTCCTAAAGGCACGCGTGATTTCGGACAAGTGGAGATGGCGCGCCGGAATTATATCTTTGACACCATCAAAGGTGTGTTCTCTTTGTACGGTTTCCAGCAAATCGAGACGCCGGCGATGGAGAATATCGGTACCCTGATGGGCAAATACGGCGAGGAGGGCGACAAACTCCTTTTCCGCATCCAGAACAGTGGCGAGAAGGCCGCGCTGGCACCGGAGAAGGGTCTGCGTTATGACTTGACGGTTCCGTTCGCACGTTATGTGGTGCAGCATCGTGAGGAGATCTCTTTCCCCTTCAAGCGTTTCCAGATTCAGCCTGTATGGCGTGCGGACAGACCGCAGAAAGGTCGTTACCGCGAGTTCTACCAATGCGACGTAGATGTCATCGGCAGTGACAGCCTCGTCGGTGAGCTGGAGCTGATCCAGATTGTGGAGGAAGTGTATCGCCGGTTGGGCATCAACGTGTGCCTGCATATCAACAACCGTAAGATACTTGCCGGTATCGCCGAGGTGATCGGTGCTCCGGACAAGATCGTGGACATCACCGTAGCCATCGACAAACTGGACAAGATCGGCGTGGAGGCTGTGAACGACGAGCTCCGCGAACGCGGACTTTCCGATGAAGCCGTAGCTGCACTCCAGCCGATACTGAATCAGGAGTCAGGAATCAAGAATCAAGACAAAATGGCTCAACTTCGCGAGTTCCTTAAAAATAGCGAGATTGGTTTGAAGGGTGTTGAGGAGATGGAGGAAGTGTTCGAATTAGTAGAAAGCCAAAAGTCGAAAGACCGCTCCGCTCAAAGCCAATTCTCCATTGAGCTCGACCTGTGTCTGGCTCGCGGACTGAACTACTATACCGGTGCAATTTTTGAGGTGAAAGCACTGGACGCACAGATCGGTTCTATCACCGGCGGCGGTCGTTATGACAACCTGACGGGTATCTTCGGTCTGCCGAACGTATCGGGCGTGGGTATCTCCTTCGGTGCCGACCGTATCTACGACGTGCTGACGGAACTCAATCTCTTCCCGGAGTCGCTGCAATCGACGACGCAGGTGCTCTTTGCCACTTTTGGCAAGGACGAGCTGCGGTATGCGCTCACGTGGGCGAAAGAGCTCCGCGCTAACGGCATTGCCGTAGAGGTCTATCCCGAACCGACGAAGATGAAGAAACAGATGGGCTATGCCGATGACAAGAAAATCCCTTACGTAGCGATTGTCGGCGGCGACGAGATGGCGCAGAACAAAGTGATGCTCAAAGAGATGAGCACAGGCGAACAACAACTCGTAACGCCGGACGAGTTGTTGTCCGCAATTAAAAATTAAAAATTATGAATTACGATGGCAGATACGAATAAACAATTCGATGAAGTGACCGCCCAATGCCGGGAGATCTTCATTGACAAGATGCAGGACTACGGTCCGTCGTGGCGGATCTTCCGTCTGCACGGCATCACCGACCAGCTCTATATCAAAGCCTGTAACATCCGCCAGCGTCAGGAGACGGGCGTGAGTCTGGTGGGCGATGAGATAGAGAGCAACCTGCGCGCCATCGTCAACTACGGCGTGATGGCGATTATCCAGGACCGCAAAGGCTACGCGGACGCGATAGACATGTCAAGTACCGAAGCCGCCGTGCTGTACGACGAGGTGCTCCAGGAGAGCAAAGAGCTGATGATGCGCAAGAACCACGACTACGGCGAGGCGTGGCGCGAGATGAGCAAGGAAGGTATCGTAGATATGATTTTAGCCAAGATTATCCGCATCAAGACTATTCTCAACCACGGAGGTACCACCATTGCCTCCGAAGGCGTGGAGGGCAACTATTTCGACATCATCAATTACGCTATTTTTGATCTGATTCACTATAGGAATTAAAAATTAAAAATGAACAGGATCAAGCATATTACAGGCTCAGTGGCACGGACGCTGCTGGCGGTTACGTTCCTCTTCTCCGGCTTTGTGAAAGCCGTGGACCCTTTAGGAACAGTCTATAAGATAGAGGATTACCTCAAAGCCTTCGGCGGGTTCTTCACCGATCTGATGCCGTTGGCGGAGTTCGCCGCAGTGTGCCTCATCGGCGCCGAGTGCGTGTTAGGCGTGTGTATGCTGCTGAACGTCAAAACCGGCTGGACGAGCTGGCTGAGTCTGGCGTTCTACCTGGTGATGACGCCACTGACGCTATGGATAGCACTGACAAACCCCGTCTCGGACTGCGGTTGTTTCGGCGACGCGCTGGTGCTGACCAACTGGCAGACGTTCTGGAAGAATATCGTGCTGCTGGGGCTGGTGCTGGTACTGCTTATATGCCGCAAGGCTATCCCGCAGACTTTCGTCTGGCAAGCTGAGCTAAGCGTCGCCCTGCTGGCTGTGGCAGGCAGTTTTGCACTCATGGAATACAGTTATCTCCACCTGCCGCCAATGGATTTCCGTCCTTACAAAGTAGGCAATAACATCCCCACCCTGATGGAGATTCCCGAGGACGCCGAGCCGGACGTCTATGAGACCACGCTGATCTATGCTGACGCGGAAGGTAACGAACAGGAGTTCACGTTAGAGAACTACCCGAAAGGCGATTCCGCCTGGACGTTTGTCGATCAGCGTTCCGTACTCGTCAAGAAAGGCTATGAAGCGCCTATTCATGATTTCGAGATCCTGACGATGGAGTTTGAGGACATCACTTACGACATACTGGAGAGCGAAGAGCCGGTGACGCTTGTGACGATGTACGACCTGCACAAGACCGACCGCAAGCAGACGGACAAACTGCTGCGCCTCTACGCCGAGTGTAGCCTGCGCGGCGAGAAATGCTATTTCCTGACAGGTTCGGGCGAGGATGATATATGGGCGTTTGCGGAGGAGATCGGTATGGACGCAGAGACGGCAGAACAGGTCTTCTGCACCATCGATCCCGTGACGCTCAAGACCATCGTCCGCGCCAACCCGGGTGTCTTCGTCGTACAAAACGGAACCATCATCGATAAATATAACTTGAGGCAAAAATAAATGCTCTTTCAGTTCATCATATCGCTGCCAATGATGCTATGCTTCTTCTGGAGCATTTTCTTCATGGTGCGTTTCCATCGCGGAAGTGATGAACCTCATGTCAAGGGAACGATTTTGCTTTTCTACATCGCCGCCACCATTCTTTACACAGACCATTGGCTCTATTTCTCGGGGCTTCAGAGTTTCTGGGGAGAGTATAGTTACAGCGTAGCGAACCTCTGCGTATATCCTTTATATTACGCGTACCTGCGCGCCATCACGCGTACGAAGAAGAACATAGAGCTACCGCTTCTATTCCTTCCGGCGGTGCTGGTGGCTTTGTTATTCCCGCTCGGAGCAATATTCCGAATACCCAACCGGGGGGATTTCCTAATCTTCGCACGGGTGTGCTTTGCGATT
>CACYKR010000102.1 GCA_902774995.1 uncultured Bacteroidales bacterium
GAATAATGATTAATGAATAATGAATATCTCGCGGAGCGAATAGGTGCGTCATCGGAAAAATATTCATTGTTAATTATTCATTTTTAATTAATAAAGTTTATACGTTGTTTTCAACACCTTGAACTCCGTCCGGCGGTTAATCTGGTTGCAGACCTCTTGCTGGTCGGCTTTGAGGCCTGAGATAAACGCCTCGTCCAGTGTTTGCTCCACCGGGATGAACGGATATTTCTTGTTTATCGCTTTGTCCGCTATCACGGGTTTGGCTTTGCCGTAACCTACCGGTGTCAGCCTTTCTTTCTCGATACCGTGTTTGATGAGGAAGTCGCAGCAGCTCTGCGCGCGTTTCTGCGAGAGCTCGTTGTTGAATTCCTCATTACCTTTCATATCCGTGTGCGCGGATAGCTCGATGGTGATATTCGGGTTGTCGTTCAGCAGTTTCACCAGTTTCATCAGTTCCTCCTCCGAGGCTTTGGTCAGCTCCCACCGGCCGAACTCATAGAAGATATTGTCCATCTTCACCGGCCGGCTGATCGGGCTGAGTGCAAAATCCATGGTGTAGGTCTTGCTGTCTTTGAGACCGTTGGTGTTCCATTGCTCTTTGGCATTGAGGTGGCCTCGTGCCGTAGCGAGCATGACGTACCGCACGTCTTTCGCCAGCTTGATCTTATATGTACCGTCGCGGCGGGCATTGACTTTGCTGTTGGTGCCGTCCGAGCCTACGATACGCAGCTTGGCGTCTGAGAGCGGGTTGCCTTCCTCGTCGCGCACCGTTCCCTCGGCGATGAACTCCATCTCCGGCAGGGTGAAGCTGTATATCTTGTCGTACCCTTTCTTGTCGTTTCTGTTGGACGAGAAGAAACCGTCCTGGCTGTTACCGGCAAAGGTGATGCCGAAATCGTCGCCGGTGCCGTTGAACGGCGTACCCATGTTGTAGAGCAGCCACACGGTGCTGTCCTTGACCGTCGTGTCGCGGAGGGCTTTGTAGATATCCAGTCCGCCGTAACCCGGGTGGCCGTTGGAGGCGAAATAGAGCGTACCGTCCTCATGGAGATACGGGTACATCTCATCGGCGGTGGTGTTGATGCCGGGTCCCAACGGGGTAGGGGCGGTCCATGTGTCGCCGTCCAGCTCCGCCATCCATATATCTTTGCCGCCCATGCCTCCCGGCGCGTCGCTCACGAAATAAAGGGTGTCGCCCGTGGCGTTCAGAGCAGGGTGACCTACGGTGATCGAGCTGTCGGCAAACAGCTTCACCTCCTGCGCTTCTCCCCACTCGCCGCTGGCGCGTTCGCTCTTGTAGATCTTGGCGCCTAAGTCCTGACCGTTAATCGGCTTGGAATAGGTGAAATACATCGTCCTGCCGTCGCGGCTGAAACAGCATACGCCTATCTCCGCGCTGCCGGCTTGTTTGCCGCCGCCCGTGGAGTCGTTCTCCTGCTTCTCATCCGTCTGCTCGCCGTACAGTCCTTCCGCCAACTCGATATCTTCCCACTCGCCCGCGGCGTTCTTCCGCGTCTGGTAGAGTTGGAACAACTGCTGGCCGGTTACGTTGCTCGGCCTTTTGAGTTTCTTGCTGCCGCCTTTGGGTTTCTCCTGGCGGTTGGAGGTGAACATCAGCGCATCGCTATTCGAACCGATGAACATCGGCGCGAAGTTGCTTGTGCGCTTTTGGTTGAACTGCTTCGCCTCGGAAATCTTGTAACGCGTGCCTTCTTTCTTCCACTCCTCCACTTTCATGCAGGCGTACTTGCCCGCCTTGGCTACGTAGTCATCCGGATGCGCTTCCAGATACAGGTCATAACTCTTGGCGGCGTCTTTGTACTTACCCTGGTATTGCAGTACCTGGCCGGCGTGCAGGAAGATAGTCGAGTCCTGCAAGTGGTATTTGCACCGCAGCGCACTCTGGTACGCGTTCGCCGCACGGGGATTGTTCAGTATCCGGTAGCATTCCGCCTGACGGTAAACTACATAACCTTTCAGCGCCCTGTCTTTTTTCATCGACAAGCGGCTGTAGCAGGATTTGTATATATCGCCGGCGGCGTAATACTCGCCGATAGCGAACTTCTTGTCCGCCCGTTTGATGCGCTGTTTGATACTACAACCGGACAACAATACTACTGCTGCCAGAATTGTTAAGATATATACTCTACTTCTTATCACAACTATCAACTGTCAACTGTCAACTATCAACTATCAACTAAGTTCGTGTACCACCAGCCCGCTTCTCAGTTTCGGTTCGAACCAGGTCGTTTTCGGCGGCATGATATTTCCGCTGTCGGCTATGTCGATGATCTGCTGCATGGTCACAGGGTAGAGTGCCAGCGCCATCTTCATCTCGCCGCTGTCCACACGCCGCTGCAACTCGCCCAGACCGCGGATACCGCCTACGAAATCGATGCGTTTGTCGCTCCGCAGGTCTTTGATGCCGAGGATCTTGTCCAGGATCAGATTGCTGGAGATCGTGACGTCTAACACCCCTATCGGGTCGCTGTCGTCATAACGGCCTTCCTTGGCGGTCAGCGAGTACCACTGCCCACCCATATACAGCGAGAAGTTATGCAACCCCTTCGGCTTCACGGCTGAATAGTCATCCGTAATTCGTAATTCGTAATTCGTAATTTCAAAGTCCTCTCCAAGGGCTTTGATAAACTGCTCTTCGCTCAGCCCGTTCAGGTCTTTCACCACGCGGTTGTAGTCGATGATGTTCAGCTCGTCGTCAGGGAAACAAACGGCCATAAAGAACTCGTATTCCGGCTCTTTAATTTTTAATTTTTCATTTTTAATTTTTAATTCTTCTCCCACTCTTGCCGCTGCTGCGCTGCGGTGGTGCCCGTCGGCGATATACATAGCTGGTATCTGCGCAAAGATCTCCGTGATGCGGTCAATGGTAGCACGGTCGTTGATTACCCAGAACGTATGTCGGAAGCCCTCCGGCGCACCGATGAAGTCGTACTCCGGCTCGCCTTTGGTCACCTCTTGGATGATAGCCCGCAAGTCCTCACGGTGCGGATAGGCGAAGAACACCGGCTCCATGTTCGCGTTCAGCACACGGACGTGCTTCATCCGGTCCTCCTCTTTGTCTTTGCGGGTCAGCTCGTGCTTCTTGATACGTCCCTCCAGATAGTCATCCACCCACGCGCCTACTACCAACCCGTACTGCGTCTTTTCTTTTCCGCCGGATAAAGGGTTGTCTGCAAGGATAGTTTGGGAATACACATAGTATTTCTCCTCTTTGTCCTGTACGAGCCAGCCTTTCTCCTTGAACAGTTTGAACTGCTCCACGGCGGCGTCATATACACGCGGGTCATGTTCGTCCGTACCCGGCGCGAAGTTGATCTCCGGCTTGATGATGTGGTACAGACTCTTCTCGTTACCCGCAGCCTCGGCGCGCGCCTCTTCCGAGTTCAGCACGTCGTACGGCCTGCTGTTCACTTGCTCCACCAGTTCTTTCGGCGGACGTATTCCTCTGAATGGTTTTATCTTCATAAAGTTATTTGCGATTTAATCATTTACCATTTGGTCATTTTATTTGATTTGAATCGGTTATGTTTTTTAGGTTTATTTCTTTTGAAGGCTTTTACCCCGACCTACGCGCTGCATAGATTTTTCTTATTTTCCAATCCCGAAGGGATATTTTTGTAAGCAGCCTATCGGTGCCTATTTAGGCAATCGATGGAGACCAAGGGCATGAATGAAGGCAGGAAGCTTGCTTACTGACCGGCATACAGGGACTTGGGCGCAAGAGCCATTAGGCTCGGGGGCTGCGCATTTTCGATTTCCAAAAGCATTCAAAAG
>CACYKR010000103.1 GCA_902774995.1 uncultured Bacteroidales bacterium
AATGGTAAATGACCAAATGGTAAATGGATTGATTTTCCGTCAGGATACGATGATCGGTAACTTCGACACGCCGGCTATCTGGACCAAGTCCGACAGGGTGGAGCAACTCATCCCGGTACACGAGAACTGGAACTGGATCACCTTCGGCGTAGAGCCGCCGTCCGAGTACTGCGACCTCGTCTTCACGCCGCAATACAAGGGATGGAACGTGCTCGTCAAGGATGAGAATACCTTCAGCCAGAGTTCCGGCTCGATCTTCAACGGTCCGCTTAAGCTCGCGGTGAACATAATGTACAAACTGCGTATCCAGCGCACCCCCAAGACGACGGACGCGGTGCTTGATCCGCTGCTCTCCGTATCGGGCCGTCAGCCTGCCGCCGAGGAGATACCTGTCTCCCTCCGGCCCGGTTGGAACTGGCTGCCGTACACCCCGCTCACTACCAAACGCGCAAGTGTTGCACTCGCAGGGGCGCAACCGAAGAAAGGAGACATGATCAAATCGCAGACAGCAGTGTCTATCTATGGCACTTACGGATGGGAAGGCACGCTCCTCGCACTGGAGCCCGGACACGGATACCTCTATTTCAGTACGGATAGCACAGCCAAGTCCTTCGTCTATCCGGCTGACCTCTACCAGCCCCATGCCCTCCTGGCGGCTCCGGCGTGGTCTGAACTCAGCCAAACACGCAGTGCTCAAACCACTTCAAACAAGCGGCTTGCCGCTCAAGCGTACACCGCTTACCCCTCCAACATGACCATGACCATCCGTCTCATGGACGGTGAGGCGGTGGTGGATACCTGCGAGATAGCGGCGTACATCGGCGGTGAGTGCCGAGGGGCCGTCCGTGCGCATACCGACAGCCTCTATTACCTCGTCATTGCCGGCGACGGCGCAGGCCAGCCGATGGAGCTCCGTACCGTCATCAACGGTGAAGAGATAGTCATAGACAAGACCCTCACTTTCGTCTCCGACAACCATATCGGCACGCCGTGGGAGCCGTATGTGATACAACTCAATCCCGCGCAAGGCATGGAGGAAATCGAGGCATCCGCCACGCTTGGCGGATACCGCAAAATCCTCATCAACGGTATTCTGTACATCGTCCATCCCGACGGCAAGATGTATGATGTGACGGGAAAGAAATTTGATATTTTTTAACCGAATTTTCATCAAATCCTTGCGTATGTCGCAAAAAAGCAGTAATTTTGTAGCCGCATTTTCAAATCGTAAATCGTCAAATCGTAAATATAAATGGCTAATTTTCAAAAACTGACTCCTCGTAGCGAGGACTACTCCAAATGGTACAACGAGCTGGTGGTCAAGGCGGATCTCGCCGAGCAGTCCGCTGTCCGCGGTTGTATGGTGATCAAGCCCTACGGCTATGCTATTTGGGAGACTATTCAGGCGGAGCTTGACCGCCGCTTCAAAGAGAAAGGTGTCAAAAACGCCTATTTCCCGCTCCTCATCCCTAAATCCTTCCTCAGCCGCGAGGCGGAGCACGTGGAGGGCTTTGCCAAAGAGTGCGCCGTGGTGACCCACCACCGCCTCATGAACGACCCCAACGGCAAGGGCGTAGTCGTTGACCCCCAGGCGAAGCTGGAGGAGGAGCTTATCATCCGTCCTACTTCCGAGACGATTATCTGGTCCACGTATAAGAACTGGATCTCGTCTTACCGCGACCTGCCTATCCTCTGTAACCAGTGGTGCAACGTCATGCGCTGGGAGATGCGTACGCGCCTCTTCCTCCGTACCGCCGAGTTCCTCTGGCAGGAAGGCCATACCGCCCATGCTACCAAGGAGGAGGCGGAGGACTACGCGCGCCAGATGCTCGACGTGTATGCCGATTTTGCGGAGAATGTGATGGCTATCCCGGTGGTCAAAGGCGTCAAGTCGCCTAACGAGCGTTTCGCCGGAGCCCTCAATACCTATTGTATCGAGGCGATGATGCAGGACGGCAAGGCCCTGCAGGCGGGTACGTCCCATTTCCTGGGACAGAACTTCGCCAAGTCTTTCGATGTCCAGTTCCTCAATAAGGAGAATAAATACGAATACGTATGGGCTACCTCCTGGGGTGTCTCCACGCGTCTCATGGGTGCGCTTATCATGACCCACTCCGACGACAACGGACTCGTCCTGCCGCCGCATCTGGCACCTATCCAGGTGGTCATCGTGCCGATCTTCAAGAAACAGGAGGACCTCGCCCAACTGCTCGTCAAACTCAACCCCATAGCCGACTCCCTCAAGGCGCTCGGCATACGCGTCAAACTCGATACCGAGGAGAAATATACGCCGGGTTACAAGTTCGCCGATTACGAACTCAAAGGCGTGCCCGTACGCCTCGCCATGGGAGCCCGTGACCTCGAGAACGGAACCATCGAGATTGCGCGACGCGACACGCAGACCAAAGAGACCGTTTCTTCCGATGGAATCGTGGAAATCGTAAAGAATCTGTTGGAAGAAATCCAGCGGAACCTGCTCCAAAAAGCACTTGATTTCCGTATCGCCAACACCCGCGAGGTCAACTCCTACGACGAGTTCAAAGAGGAGCTCAAGAAAGGCGGCTTCCTCCTTGCCCACTGGGACGGCACGCCCGAGACCGAGCAGCGTATCAAGGACGAGACCAAGGCTACTATCCGCTGCATCCCGCTGGCGGACCTGCCGGGGCATCATAACGAACCCGGCAAGTGTATCCTTACCGGCAAGCCTTCCGCCGGACGCGTCATCTTCGCCCTCAACTATTGATTGGCACGCTCTTTGCAAGTAGCCTATTATGACACGACTACTGCGCATAGTATGGATTCCCCTTCTCCTCTTTTCCCTCTCCCTTGAGGGGAGAGCCGGAGAGGGGTTTTCCAATGCCCTTCCCGCGGACAACGACACCCTCTACTACGCCTGGCTCAAAGAGGTGTATGTCTATCCCCCGTTGCGCTTCAAAAACAAACGTCAGGAGCGGTTCTACTGGCGCACCGTCAGGGATGTGAAGAAATGTTTGCCGTACGCTAAGATGATTACCGCCGACATGGCTCACGCCGATTCGGTGCTCGCCCGGCTGCCGGACGACAAAACCCGCCGCAAATGGTGGCGCTCCTACGAACGGCAGCTCTTCCGCAAATACGAGCGGGATTTCCGGAATATGTACGCCTCCCAGGGCATGATGCTCATGAAACTGCTGGACCGCGAGACCGACCGCACCAGCTACGAACTCATCAAGCAATACAAAGGCAAAGCCGCGGCGAACTTCTGGCAGTTCATCGCCAAACTGTTCCGAAACGACCTCAAGGACGAATACGACGCCGCCGATAAAGACCGTATTACCGAACGCGTCATCACCCTCGTCGAGGCGGGGCAACTTTGATAGACTTTTATCGGACTTTTATCGGACTTTCATCTGACTTATGTCTGACTTTTATCGGACTTTTTAACACTTTTTTTAAGGTTGCCGACGGCCGTCGGATCATTATCTGAATGGCTTTCATCAAAAGTATAATCCCCACTCGATCGTGGCCACAGATATGGCAAATTGCGACAAATTGTTAAAGGCGCGGCAAATTGCGGTCAGTGACAAGCAAAAGAACCGTTGAAGCTCCAACGGTTCTTGCTGTTTTCAGTTATTCCCACTCTTCAGATGTAGCCATTGTAACCGACCCAAGGCCTATAAATACAGCGCTTTCTGCACATTTTTTTCTTTTATTTTTATTAGTT
>CACYKR010000104.1 GCA_902774995.1 uncultured Bacteroidales bacterium
CCTTTACGTAACACCTTTTTTTTTCTTTTTTAATTTTAATTTTCTTTGGTTACTTTCTTTTATCGGCTTTCTTTTTCAAAGCAAGCCTCAGCGATCTGCTGCACTGTATGCTTTTTCGCGTTCGGCAAGGAGATTGCGACGAGCGACAGGGGTTAACACACACCAAAAGCACCCCGCTACGAGAAGCGAGGTGCTTTTGGGGAATATCAAAATATTGAGTATTTGAAAGGGTCCTGTTCTTAGTCTCCTTCCGTGATAGCCGAACCGCTACCCGTGCTCGTCGTGCCACCCAAGTTGATGACCGTCGGAACGGGAGTAGTGTCACTACCGGTGCAGAGAGCTGCCATATGGCAAACAGATGTCGTCGTCATCTGCGGTACGATATAATTCTTTTTCATAAAGCCGTTTACTGTTTTATTATTTAACAATCTGACCTTGTGCGTTATAGGTCTTGCCGTCCCGAAGGATGAACAACTGACCGTCACGGAGCACCTTGCCTCCCTCGCCTTGGGAGAGGGTCGGGGTGAGGTTTCCTGTAGCGACATGCTCTACCGCAATCACACGGCGGCGCATACCCGGAGCAGGTGCTACCGGATTGATGCCATCCATATTGATGTATGCACGGTTGGTAGAGATGGTAACTTCGCTGTCCACCTGGTAGAGCGCGTTATGGCTCAGCACATAGTAGTTTTCTCCCTGCGGCACGGTCATGGTAGCGCCGAGGTTGCCGACAAGACCGTTAGCCGGTTTCACCTCGCTGCTCTGTCCGGTCATCGTGACACGGATCTCGTCAGCGGAAGCCTGGAAGATATACGGAGTACCGGCCTCCATAGCGGCCACCTCTTCAATGGTGATACCTGTAGCACTCTTATCCGCAATGCGGTACATGGTAGCACCCTCGATAGCCGCAGACGCCATCGGCAGACAGATAGTACCGTAGTTGCCGTTGGTCACGGAGCGGGTATAGACTTCCGCCTCCGGCTCTTCTCCATTGAGGTAAGCGAGCGCATTAGAGGTCAGCCGTTTCATGTTATTCAACTCATCCAGGTTATTGCTGCTGCCCCATTGGTAAGCCGCAGAACCTATGGTAAGAATACGGCCCTGCCAATCGCCGGTAGCGTTAAACTCAACGACATTACTCAAGCAATAGTCATAGATATTACCTTGGATACCAAGGACGGTAGCGTTCCATGCGTTCTCAAAGTCGCGCATACGCTGGATATTATCATTGCCATAAGCGTGCTGAGTTCCGGCATCGTCTGTAAAGAAGTCCTGCCATGAGCAATAGTTCATCGTTTTGTTACACTCGGGAGCCACCAGATATACGTTCTTCGACTCGTCATAACTCAACATACCTTCGTAAATAGCATGTCCGCTCATATCCAATTGATGCTCTTGCGCAAGATTGATTCCCATCTTGGTAGCAATACTACGGGATCTATGGTCCGGAATATCCGTAGAATAACCTCCTGCATTGAATTCCGGCGCATAGCCGATACGTCCCATCAGATATGCCAGACGGGTAGCCTGCTTGGTGAGCAGCACGTTACCGCCGGCTTGGATATAAGTCTTAAGCGGTGCCGGCATGGCGTTAAACATACCTTCCTCGGGAGTGATATCAATACGCTCGATATTAACCCAAAGCGCTTTGATCCCCTTGTCAAACAGGGTCGGCAGTTCTTCTACCGTTACGAAGCGTCCCTTGCCGGTAGCGATATAGGTATCTTGGAACCATTTGGCAGCGTTGTACTCGGGTTGTTCGCCGTCATACCAGCCAGCCATATGGTCAATCGACTCGGCAGCAGGCAGGAGATAACCCACCTCAGAAGCATATACCGGAAGGCTCTTCTCAAACTGATAGGTACCTACCGGCCATGCCAGTTTATAATCGTTTTCCGTAACGGATGCCGTAACCGTGAAACTTCCGCTTGTCACATTCCCCACCGTCAAAGTATTTCCCTCTACGGTAGCATCACCTGTGACGGTATAGGTAGGCGTTAATCCTTCTATCTGAGCAGGCAGTGTAATAACACTATTGGGTTCGATACCTCCTTTGAAAAATTCGAAGGGCCAATTCATCGTAGGACCTTCCGGTCTTTCAAACGCAAAGGTTACAACCTTGGTGAAGTCTTTTTCTCCCATAGGCCATGCCTCTACCCAATCCGTTTCGTTCATCTTGATTTGCAGCTGTACAGAACCCCCATGGGTAAAGCACAAACGAGTAGCAGCGTTAGGATCTTCGCTATCTTTCACCTTCAGAGCTTGTCCTCCCGATTCTCCATAATTATTGTCAATCGTATAGGATACAGAGTCCAAGCCCCTGATATTCGGATGCAATAGCATAAATCTATCATCCGTCTTGCCATCAGAAGACAAGTCCGCCTCTACCGCTTCCTGCGCCGCATTGGGATTAGCATAGTTGAACGTGATCTCTCTGTCGTACTCATACTCGCCATTCTCCCATTCCTTATTGCCGCGTGATTCCGTCAATACGATATGCAAGTTCACCGTACCGGCTGCCTTGAACTGGAGTTGGTTACCTTCAATACGGGCTATTCCATCCGGATCTGACGTAAGCGTATAAGCCGCACTCAGTCCTTCGCAGTCCGGATGCAACGTGCGGAAGGTAGTAGTAGGCGAGGGGAAGAAGAAGTCTTCTGCCAGCTTCTCCTCCATCGGAACCGGATTCTCACCACCTGATTTCGGGCGTTTTTTCACGAAGTTGATCGTTTTGCTATAGTTATAGGTACCTACAGGCCATGTTACTTTGATATCGGTTTCTGTAACCGATGCATGAACCGTTACGTGCCCTGCAGTCACATCAGCCAGAGTCAGCACATTATTCTCCAAGCTCGCATTATCGCCATCTTCAATCGAATAGGTAACGGCAAGTCCTTCTACCGTTTCGGGGAATGTAATTACGCTCTTAGGATTAGCATCATCGGTAAACTCGGTCGGCCAGGGGAAAACAGGACCAGCCTCTTGGGTGTAGTTAAACTCTACTACGCGAGTGAGTTCTTTCTCGCCTGCGGGCCATTCCTCTCTCCATTCATTAGGCTCGTTCAGACGGACTTTCAGGAGCACCTTACCGGATTTGGAGAAGTAGAGACGGGTTACTCCGTCTTTAGTCTCCTTGTAGGCTTCGCCTTGTGTATTATCATAATGATTGGTAATAGTGTAAGACAGCGAGTCCATACCACGCACACTCGGGTGGAGGCGCATAGCCTTTTGCACATCCTCTTCCACTGTAACGCCATTAGCGGGGAAGTCTTCATTGACAGCAACTTGTGCGGCATCCGGATTGGCATATGCGAACGTGATCTCTCTGTCGTACTCATAGGTCCCTTTGGGCCAGTTCTTAAACTCACGGTTCTCCGTCAATGTGATATGCAGAGTCACTGTACCCGGGGTTTTGAACTGGAGTTTCTTAACGGTGTTTTCGCCTTCCTGTACGTCCACGATACGCGCAATCTCATTTGGATTTGAGGTGAGCGTATAAGCCGCACTCAATTCTTCGCAGACCGGATGCAGCGTGCGGAATGTCGTAGTATTCGACGGATAGAAGAAACTATCGTTAGCGAACTTGTCCTCCATGGAAGTAACATTGCCACCAGCACATGGACGAGCATTGAGGTAGTTCAAAGCATTTTGAGTGATAACTTGCGTATTTTCCCATCCGTTGCCGGCATT
>CACYKR010000105.1 GCA_902774995.1 uncultured Bacteroidales bacterium
TGAGCGCACCCGCGTTCAGCGAACCGTGAACAGCACCTGCGGCACCAGCCTCAGACTGCATCTCCTGCACGAGTACGGTCTCGCCGAACAGGTTCTTGCGACCTGCGGCAGCCCACTCGTCCACGTTCTCCGCCATAGGCGACGACGGAGTGATAGGATAGATGGCGGCTACCTCGGTGAACATGTAAGCTACATGCGCCGCAGCGGCGTTACCATCCATGGTCATAAATTTCTTTTCTTTTGCCATAAGACTAATTTGGTTGTTAAAATATTAGTTTGAATTGTTTGACTTTGTTGTTTGGAATTGCTTGAAATGGTTGTTCCGGAACATGAATGAGTCCGAGTTACCTCTTACTTACCTCTTACTTGCCCCTTATATTCCTTTTGGTGTCATTTTGGGGTATCCGGGAGCCGTTTGCAACTTAATAAAGGAACCCTAATAGCCAGAGCGGGATTTGGTTGCCGCGTCCGGTCTCTAACTCTCCTACCGCCGTCGGACGTATCGTATCGCGCACAGACGGTTTCTCCCGTACATCAAAGTAATACTGGTTGTCAATAATGAACATCGCGCTCCGTTCGGTTGCGTTCACCTTGTGCGCGCCATGGATAAAGGTATAGAAACAGGTCTCATAAAGATCCATCGGCGTGAGTTCGCGGGTGAAATTCATCAGAGCGACGTTCGTATTGTGCATATAGACCCGGGTCGGCTTCATCGGGAACGAGCGGTCCTCCAGATAGAGGAGGTTAATCAGACGCGAGTCTTTGAGATACTTGATATAGTTCATGGTCGTTGCGCGGGAGAGGCCTATCTCCTCGGATATATTACTGATATTCAGTGCGCACGGTGCATCGCCCATGAGGATATGCAGCAGTTTGCGGAGCTTATGCAGACACGCTACGTCAATCTGTTTCACCATCAGCACATCCACCTCCAGCTGGCTGTTCATCACTTTCAGCAGCTCTGCTTCAAACGATTTCGACTCCAGGAATGAGGGATAATAGCCATGAGTGAGATAAGACTGGAAATAGTCCAGCGGCTTGACACGCTCGCATATCTCACGTGAGATAGAGGCATGGCGCTGCATGATCTCCTCCAACGTATAGGAACGCAAGCGGAGACCGGTCTGCAGGTTCAGAAACTCGCGGAAAGAGAAACCGCGGAGGTTATACGTCTTGACTATATCATAGATAATATGGTTGTCCTCCTCGAAATCCATGACCGGCGTAGTACAGAAGATGATATGCAGCTCCTTGAACTTGGCATAGCACCGTTTGAGTTCCCGCGCCCAGTTCGGGTACTTGAAGAGCTGGTCCAGGAAGAGATAGCGTCCTCCCTGCTTCACAAACTGGGCAGCCACCTCCACGATGGTATGCTCGGTGAAGAAGAAATCGTTGAGACTGATATAGAGACACGGACGGATGTCCCGCGGGTCTTTGCGTTTGCGGCGTCGTCCTTCCGGCAGGGGTTGGTTCTTCCACTCCTGCTCTATCTCCTTGGCGCGAGTGAGCAGGAAATCGGTCTTCCCTACTCCACGACCGCCCTTGATAGCAATCATGCGGTCGTCCCAATTAATCTCATCCATCAACTGCCGGCGAATCGGCATGAACGAATGTTCAACCAGAAAATCATGAATACGGAAAAAGGCTTCGAGCACCGGTTTTTGCGGCTCATCCATAACTTGCGGCTGTCCGTTCTGCTCCATTTTTTCCTCCTTTAATACGTCTTTTTTCTCCATTTCGGCCAAAATTTTGAAAATTTGCTGCAAAATTACTAAAAAAAATCCATATTTGCAAGGTTTACCTTACATTTTTTATAAAAAAAAATGAGAGACCACATCTGTGGTCCCTCAAAAATTGTCATTTTATTCTAAAAAAATGCACTTTTTAGAGGCTGATAGCGCCACTGGGGCAAACGCCCTCACAGGTACCGCATTCGATGCAGGTCTCCGGATCAATCGAATAGTGTTCGCCCTCGGAGATTGCACCTACCGGGCACTCATCAATACATGTACCGCATGCTACGCAGTCTGTTGAAATTTTGTAAGCCATAACGTTATTTATTTATTTGTTCATTTACCATTTCTAATCTCCCTGCGGTCGAACGATCTGCTTCGCCGTATGGGTCATTTATTTGGTCATTCGACCATTTGCGAGTGCAAAGGTACTGCTTTTTTTTGAGACTACCAAATTTTAGGGATAAAAAATATAAATTTTAGTCAAAAGTCGAAAGTCGAAAGTCAAAAGTCGAAAGTCGAAAGACTGTTATTATTTTTTCTTTTTCCCCACCGATGCCAATGCTGCCATCAGTTTCGCGTTTGGTCCTGTTAACCCTTTGTCGGTCAGTCCTTTGCGTTTGGCATAAGTTGTCCAGTCCTTGGCGCCACCTTCGGAGACAGGCATCCCTAATTGCAAGTAATGACAATAGGCGATGGCGAGTGCGTCGGTGGCGTCCAGTTTCTTGGGCATATCTTCCTCCGGGATATGCAGGAAACGCTGAAGCATCCCCGCCACCTGCTCCTTCGACGAGTGGCCGTTTCCGGTGATAGCCATCTTGATTTTCATCGGCGAGTACTCATAAATGGGGATGTCTTTGCTCAAAGCCGCAGCAATAGCTACGCCCTGCGCATGGACAATCTTGATCATCGTCTGCGGGTTTTTATCCACGAATTGGGTCTCGATAGCCAGACATGAAGGATGGTATTTGTCAATGAGGTTCTGGATGAAGAAGAACTCTTTCTGCAACCGCGGGTACTGGCCTTCGAGTTTATGTACGTCATAGGCGCCGAACTCCAGAATCTCCACCTGCTGTCCGACAGTATGGAGCAAAGCGTATCCCATGAACAATGTTCCGGGGTCGATGCCAAGGATGATATGTTCTTCTCTGATCTTGTCGATCATAGAAATTACGAATTAAAAATTAAAAATTATTCGTCCTTCTCATGGTTACGGACGAAACCGCGGATGATGACGACAGCGGCGCCGGCTATCAGCACGTAATCCGCCCAGGGTTCTATTTTCGCAATACTTAACCCTGCTCCCACAGCCAGTATCACCAGCCCGATAATCAATATAATAGAGGTATATATAAACATATCAGCGGCACGCAACCAGAAGCCATCGGTAAGCCACGTGCCATTAGTAAGGATGGGCTTGGTAGAACCTAAGGCAAAGGTAACCACCATGATGAGCACAAAGCCCACAGCCACCAGCCATCCAATGCGCCCTGCAGGCACACCGTTAACCACATCGCTGCCCTTACGACGGTTGCGCAAACCATGCCATACCGAATAGGCAGTTACACCTATGGCAGCAGCTAATATTATATACATCAGCCACAGCATCACATCGGCAATAGCAGGCGAAATAAAACTATTCATCACTATTCACTCTTCACTATTCACTCTTTGTCTTCCACTCAGCAATCAGGTCGAGCAGTGTAATGGCTGCTTCTTCCATCTGTGCGGTCAAACGTTCAATCTTTGAGAGGATGTAGCTGTAGAACAGCTGCAATACCAACGCTACTACGATACCAAAAATAGTGGTAATCAGCGCCACCT
>CACYKR010000106.1 GCA_902774995.1 uncultured Bacteroidales bacterium
AAGTCCTATACGACCAGCTCCCTCTGAACTCCCCCAGGCCTTGACCGGAGCAAGGGTAGGAGGTTGTAGCGGTGCGATGTAGTAAGCTTGCTCTTTTTTGTGTCCGGTTCTCTGCTACCGGCTTTCTCGGTTTATAATCTCCCTGCCCATGAGGTCATAGCTCCGTCCGCCCCGGATAATCAGCACTTGTCCGTTCCGGAGTACCTTTGTACATTGTCCATTGTCCCTTTGTACATCCCTTAGTCCCTGCGGCGTGCTCATCGTATAGGCTTTCCATGCGTCGGGAATACCATAGCCGTACTGATAAGTATCGGGGGTGCTATAACGGTCAGCCGACCGGATAATACGTTCGCGTATCTGCATGGCGTTTTCGTTCGGAAGAGCAGACCAAAGCGATGCCGCCATCCCGGCCAGCAGCGGCGTGGCGAAACTGGTACCATTGCTCCGGTATGTATTGCCGCCGGCATTGATGAGTACTGCCTGTACGCCTACGGCGCATACATCTGGTTTGATGCGTCCGTCGGCAGAAGGACCATAACTGGAGAAGGCTCCAATCACGCTGTCCGTGCTTACTGCTCCTACAGTCAATACGCTATCTGCATCTGCCGGTACGCTGATGGTTTGCCACTCTTTGGAGCCCTCGTTCCCGGCTGCTACGCATACTAACATGCCTTTGCGTGCTGCGATAGTAGCGGCTTGAGAGACACGTGTACTCTTGCCGTCCAGAGCCGTCTTCGGAAGTGTCCACTCGTCATGGTCAAACATCGCATATCCCAGCGAGACGGAGAATACATTGACACCCAGCGAGTCTGCTTTCTCCAATGCGGCTACCAGATTATCCATCTCTTTGGGCGATTCCGTTTCGTATTCCTCGGATCGCATGAGGTAATACTGTGCCTTGGTGGCTGCGCCGTGGTAGTCCTCCCGGATGCCGGAGATGGCACTCAGACAGCAAGTCCCGTGCAGGCCTGTTGACCCGTAGAAATCACTGGCGTCATCTGTGAAATCAAAGTGCCCGAGTTCTAACTCATGCCGGAAACTGCCCAGACGGTCGGCATTCTGGAATCCGCCGTCGCAGACTGTCATTAGGATGCCCTGTCCTTCAAAACCGGCTCGGTGTAGCGGCAGAAGGTTGTAAAGCCGCAGTTGGTCGTCTGTCAGTAGTCCAGATTCCTCCCGGACCGCAGAAAAAGCAGGCGTACGGTGTTTGGCATAAAGTGCTCCGGTAGGCGTGTCGTCGCGGGTCATCTCTACGGCGGTAACGAACTTCAGCCTTTTCACCTTCTCGGCTGTCTCCGGCTCCATCTCTGCCGTTGCGCCGTTAAACCAGCGGCTTGTGTGATGGATAGTAGCGCCCATCCATTGCAGGCTGTCTGTATATAGCCGGGCTACAGGATAATCCTTCTCGTCCGTTGCAATGCCCCATTTGGCGCGTTGTTCGACGGCACGCGGGGATAAAGCCGGAGCGCTTTTCTCCGGCTTGTCGGTAAACGACACGAAATAGACAAATAAAATAAGCAGAAACATAATATATTATATTGTGCGCAGTTCCAGTGCAACGACATTCTCCACGTGCTGGGTATGCGGGAACATATCCACCGGCTGTACTTTGGTCACTTTGTATTTGGCGTCCAGCAACGCAAGATCGCGTGCCTGGGTAGCCGGATTGCAACTTACATATACAATCTTCCTCGGCTCTGCATTGAGAATCACGTTCACTACATCCTCGTGCATACCGGCGCGCGGAGGATCGGTGATGATGACATCCGGACGACCATATCGGGCTACGAAATCGTCATTCAGAATATCCTTCATATCGCCGGCGAAGAAGAGTGTGTTCTCGATTCTGTTGATCTTCGAATTGACTTTTGCGTCCTCTATCGCTTCGGGAACATACTCGATACCGATGACCTGTTTGGCGCTACGGGCAACGAAATTGGCTATCGTCCCGGTGCCGGTATAGAGGTCGTAAACCAGCTCGTTACCCGTCAGCCCGGCAAACTCACGCGCCACTTTGTAAAGCTCGTACGCCTGCTCTGTATTCGTCTGGTAGAACGATTTGGGACCTACTTTGAATTGCAGCCCTTCCATCTCCTCGATGATATGGTCCTGACCGAAATAGACTTTGACCTCCAGGTCGCCGATGGTGTCATTGTATTTCAGGTTCTCTACATATTGCAGCGAGATAATCTCCGGAAACTCCTGATGCAAGTACTCCAGAAAGCTTTCGACTTTCGACTTTTGACTTTCGACTTTCTCGCCGAAGACAACTATCAGCATCATTTCGCCTTTGTGGTTGTTGCGCAGAATAAGTGTCCTGAGTAATCCCTCGTGCGTGTGTTCGTTGTAGAATGTGAGCCCGTGTGTCCGAGCGTATTCACGTAAGCCGTTGCGTATCCGGTTGTTGATCTCCGGCATCAGATGGCATTCCTCGATATCCAGCACTTTGTCAAAGCAGTTGGGGATATGGAAGCCCAAGCCGTAGGTCGGATCAATCTTGTCTAATCCGCCTGCTGCTTCTATCGTCTCCCACGGCAGCCATTTACGGTCCGAGCAAGTGAACTCCAGCTTGTTGCGGTATTCGTAGATATGCTTTGAACCGAGGATGGGACTGGTCTCCGGCAACTCGATTTTGCCGATACGCGTCAGGTTGTCCACAATCTGCTGTTGTTTGTATCTCAACTGCTCCTCGTACGGCAGAATCTGCCATTTGCACCCTCCGCACACGCCGAAATGTTTGCACCGTGCTGCGCATCGGGTGGTGCTCGGTTGTACCAGACGAAGCACCTTGCCCTCCATAAACGAGTGCTTCTTTTTGGTAATCTGCAGATCCACTATATCGCCGGGTACGCAGTTGGGTACAAACGTCACAATATCGTTGATACGCACCAGCGCCTTGCCTTCAGCCGCTACACCGGTGATGGTAACATTCTCAAAAACAGGTAAATTTTTCTTCTTTGCCATAAATTACATCTATTTATCCAGCAGCCATTTTACATAATGGCGGTAAATTCTGTCATACTCCGTCACAGTCTCCAGCGGGAATCCGAATACCGCAGTCTTCCGGTTATAGCCTACTGCCGCCGGGCATCGCATATCCTCATAGGTGGCGAGCCGGACAGCCGTAGAGTCTGTCGGCATCAGTCCTTCGGGATGACATGTGAAGAGCTGTTCTTCGTTGGGCTCCAGTAGTATCTGGTACAGCCGGTGACGGATACCGTGTACCCTTCCGCT
>CACYKR010000107.1:0-3213 GCA_902774995.1 uncultured Bacteroidales bacterium
TCACCCAGGAGGATATAGCAAACGTCCGTCTGAACGAAATCCGGGATGGCTATGACGACGTCATCAAAGCCAACGGTCGCCGGTTCGGATATAACTACCGTATCAACATGGGGAATGTCAAAGCTTGGTTCCAGAACGAGTGGTCCTTCAACGAGGTCGATCTCTACTACGCCCTCGCCCTCCGTTACTCCTCCATGCAACGTAGCACGGATATGTTCAACGGACGTGCTTGGTATCTGACCAAGATTGCGGCACTGACCGACTTGGAGAAAGGCACCAACGACGATTGGAAATACGTCGGTCGGAACGCTTGGGAGCAGATGCTCGACGGCAAGAAAGTAGGAGCAGGAGAACGTCTGGTTGGCGAAGCACACCATTTCTTCGACCCCGCCTTCAAACTCGGTGCTACCTATAAGATCAACGGGCGCAACCACCTGAAGTTGAACGCCTTGGTTGAGACGCGTGCTCCGTACGCTCGCGATGCCTATATTTCGCAACGTGTACACGACCGTGTGGTGGATAACATCTACACCCATGATAATGCCAAGAACCTGGAGCAGTTCTATGCTGCCAGCGAGAAAGTTGCTTCAGCGGACCTCACCTACTCTTTCAACTACCCTATCGTCCGTGGTCGTATCACGGGATTCTTCACCCAGTCCTGGAACGGTACCGAGCTCAACGGCTATTACGACGACGAGGCGCGTACCTTCGTCAACCAGGCTATGACTGGCATCGACAAACGCTATATCGGCGGTGAGGCGGCGATAGCTGTGAAAATGGGGACCTACTTCACCCTCACCGGTGTCGCTTCCGTTGGCGACTACCGCTACACCAGCGACGCTGTGGCTGTACAGTCGGCGGAAAACGGAATGCCGATGACCCAGAACGAGACGACTGGCGCTCTGGTGTTCGAGACCAAGGACAAAGTGCTCCTCAAGGGCGTACGCCTCTCTACCGGACCGCAAGTCAACGCCAGCCTCAAACTGAGCTTCTTCCACCCCAAGATGTGGTTCGCTGACATTACCGTCAACTACCACGATTGGAACTACCTCTCCGTGGCACCGAGCCGTCGTATGCAAGGCTTGTACACCGGCATCCGTATGGACGGTACCTCTGTCAATGGATGGTTCGGAGACAGCTATGCCAACGCCATCGAGACAACGGACGGCAAGGCTCTCCGCGTTTCCATGGAGGAGAACGGCAATGCGGTGTATGAGAACGCCGTGCTGGACGCCAACGGTGTTCCGCAACTCAAATATCCGTACAACCTCATGAACATGCAGGAGGAATTGCAGGCTACCAATCCGCTCAACCGCTTCATCATCGACGCTTCGGTAGGTAAACTGATCTATCTGCCCAAACGCCAGTCGCTGTCTATCAACCTGAGCGTGACGAACCTCACCAACAACACGCATTTCAAGACCGGCGGTTACCAACAGGCACGTCTCCCGCGCGGTGTACTGCAAGGCGAGAAAGACTACCACAACTCCGTCATCACGGCCAATGCTTGGAAATACCCGTCTAAGTATTACTACGCCTGGGGCATGAATTTCTTCTTAACAGTAACTTATAAATTCTAAGCAATTATGAAGACGAATAAATATCTGTTGTACTTTGTACTTTGTACCTTCGTACTTCTGGTAAGTTCATGCGAACCGCGTGCATTGACCGAGGAAGACGTATTTGTCGAGGCTGACACCTCCTCGCTGGAAGCTATGCTTGAAGAGGAGAACCCGGACGGTTACAAACTCTATACCATTCATGAATTCCTCGATGAGTTTATGACGGAGAAAGGAGATTTCGGCAATGACACCACGCCTTACCGCAAACGCTCTACCAACGGCGAGGACGGCATCTACCTGTTCTCGGTAGATACCATCCCGACAGATACTATCGGTATCTATCTCCGCGGACGTGTCACCACCGATGACTACTCCGGAAACTTCTATAAGTCCATGGTTATCCAGCAGGCTGTCAGCTGGTTCCTACCGGGAACCGGCGACCTCAAGCAGCAGAACCTCCGTCTCTCGGTGGACATGGGTTCGTTGGGCGGTATGTTCCAGATAGGACAAGAGATACTCATCCGTTGCAACGGCTTGGCTATCGGACGTTATGCCAACCAGCCGCAACTCTGTATCCCCACCTACAACAACAATATCTACGCTTCCAGCGCACAGGAGAAAGTGGGATGGGCTCCGGGACGTATTCCGGCGGCTAAGTTCCGTAATGCGGTCAAACTGATCGGTACGCCGGACCAGTCCAAACTGATCTACGACGAATGTACGATGACAGACCTCTATACCGCACGCGGTATTCAGTTCAAGATGACGAACACGCTGAGTGATATGCAGCTCATCCGCAAACTGGACGCACGTCTGGTCAAACTGACCAATGTCCACTTCACCGGCCAGTATTACACCCAGGACGGCGTTATGGCGGATTGCGTCTATGCGCATCCGGATTCGGTGGACTACGCAAACGTCTTTGCTCCTACCACCAAGAACCTGGGCTACCCCCAATCGCGTATCATCGCCAATAAGTCCGGCCAGCAAACCATCTGCGTCTCCAGTTCGGAGTACTGCAAGTTTGCCAACTATTTCCTCCCCGGCGCACAACCTGATTTGACCAACGCCGTTGTGAACTGCGCAAAATGGTCGGGAAATATCACCGGTATTCTGGGATGGTATTGCGATAATGCGTCCAGCACATATGCCGGAGGCCTGAAGAACCTGACCGGAAAAGAGTGGTCACTCACGCCGCGAGGAATCCCCGGAATCGGTATCGCCGATATTGACATGAAGAAATACCAGGCGGATAAATTCTCTCCGGCGGTGGATAGCACCTGGACCCCGGTAGAGTTTGATCCGGAAGAGTACCAGTATTACAAGCTTCAATGAAAGGAATCAACTGGTTGGACGTTCTGATTCTCCTGCCGCTCCTGGTAGGATTGGTCAGAGGAATCATGCGCGGGTTCATCTCCGAAATCATCGCCTTCGTGGTGGTGATTTTCGGAGTGCTCGGCGCACGTATGGTTGCGCCCTCTTTCTCGGCTTGGCTGCTCCGCTCGTTTGCATGGCCGCAAGAGGTGTGCAACGTAGTGGCATACGTGCTCGTCTTTCTGGCAATAGCCATCCTCCTGTCGCTGCTGGCGCGTATGCTCACACGCCTTCTGAGAGCCATTCATCTGGGATGGATCAACCGCACGCTGGGAGG
>CACYKR010000107.1:3223-4667 GCA_902774995.1 uncultured Bacteroidales bacterium
TGTCCTGATTTTGATAGTCGTTTTTGCCATGGAGCATACCAACCGCACCTTCCATTGGTTGGACAAGGCGGAGATTGTCAAGACATCCATACTCTACCCTTACGCCGTGGAGGCCGTGGATTACCTCGAAAAGACCGTGAAGTAATTCCGTTTCGCCCCCTTATCGGACTCTTATCGGACTTTCAAATGATATATTATCTCTCTTTAGGCTCAAACTTAGGCAACCGCGAACAAACACTCCGCCAAGCCGTACAACGCATTGAGCAGCATATCGGTCCCGTCCGGCGCTGCTCATCCTTTTACTACTCCGAACCCTGGGGCTTTGATTCGGAGAATAAGTTCTGCAACCTCTGCTGTTCACTCGAATGCGACAAAACGCCCTTGGAGGTATTACGTCTCATCCAATCCATCGAACGCGCCTTAGGGCGTACGAAAAAGACGTCTCCACAATCATCTCTCTCTACTCTCCCTGCCTACTCCGACCGCCCGATAGACATTGACCTCATCCGTGCTTTTGATGATTCCGGTGCAGAAATCAAATGTCAAAATGATCAAATCCTCACTCTTCCTCATCCGCTATGGCAGGAAAGAGACTTCGTAAAGGTCCCTTTGGCAGAAATAATGCAGTAGAAATGCATTTTTTTGCCAAAATATTTGCATATGTCAAAAAAAAGCAGTACCTTTGCACCCGCTTTTGTGAAAAAGCTTCAAAATAAAGAGGCGCGTAAGCGCGTATGGTGGTCTTAGCTCAGTTGGCAGAGCATCGGATTGTGGTTCCGAGTGTCGTGGGTTCGAGCCCCACATTCCACCCAAGAGAGTCCGTCCGGGCTCTCTTTTGTTTTGGAGCACTTTTTTTGTACTTTTTTTTTGTAAAAGCGCTTTTTTTTGTAAAAAAGTCGCGCGCGCTTGCGTATATGAAATATTTTTTGTAACTTTGCGCCCGATTTGTTTTTTCAAAGATTCTATAAAACATAAACTACAATATGCAGATTACACAAACACATGAAAAAACATGGCGAGGTAGGATCGTATTGATTCTGGCTATGTTGGTAATTACTCTCCCCGGTTGGGGACAATACCGTCGTCGAGGCGGGTTAGCGGACGGCGACCACTACCATTTCGGTTATGTGAGCGGCCACGTAGGCTACGCACTTCTGGCGACACATGCAGACGGTGTGATGCCTGTAGGCAATGTAGGCGGAGGCGTAGGCTTGGGCTACGAATACCGCAACAGCGGTCTATGGGCGAACGTAGGTCTGGGTTTGAGTTTCCACCGGTCAAGTCTGAGGATAGACGAATATACGTTCGACCGTCCGGGCAAAGACACTCAAGGGCGCTCAACGACCTTTCATTACCGCGCCAACCAGGAGGACCAGGTAGAATGGAACTTTCTGGACGTACCGGTATTGATAGGTTACTACACTCACGGTTTCCATATAGGAGC
>CACYKR010000108.1 GCA_902774995.1 uncultured Bacteroidales bacterium
GTATATAGCAGGAACGGAAGGCGCCGTCACACTCCGCTACTACTCCGCGCACTACAAGAACTTCTTCGAGGCGAAGGATGCCTTCACCTTCGCCAACGACGCCCACCTCGGCACCGTCGCTGAACCCTTTGTGCCGACATTGGTAGAAGTTAAGTAAATAGCATTTCTATTTATTCTCCGAGAGGCGGAGCACGTTCATCGTGCCCCGTCTCTTTTTTTGTGTCTACACTCCGCATGGCATGTCCTGCTCGGTTCTAAACCGCCTCGCGCTCCCCCATTGTTGTCTGGTTTTAGCTTGTCTATTTTTTTATATAGCTTGTCTATTTTTTTTCTTTGTTTATTGTGTCCACATCGGATGTGGACATCTAAAATCTATGTTTATTTCAGGTCGATTCTATCGACCGCCCAAACAAGCAAATACTATGGCTAAATATCAATCAATGACTTATACCCAGTTGGCGGAACGTGCCGGTGTCAGCCGTCGCACGTTGTATAATTGGCTGCATGCCTACGGACATTATAACAAGTTACAGGCATTGGGCGTGACCTCTCATGCCAAGGCATTGCCGCCCGCCGCCGTGCGTTATATCTGCGAAACATTCTGCATTGAGGTAGAATGATAAGCAGTCAGTTTCTTTTTATACCGCGTGCTCCGCCTCTGATACCTGACATATGGACACGCGTTTTTACTCCTTTCTGCAATTTGCCATGTGGGTAGGAGTGGGAATTATTGGGCATTATTGGGAACTAGTGGGAAGCATCGGGAAAGAGCCCCTCTCAAATGTAGTACCTTTGCACTCGATTTCGAAATCTAAGAATTAATTTTAAGTATTAACCTGCATTTACGCCCGCCTTGCTCTTTAGATTTTTTAGGGAGCAGATACAACGCACAATTGAAGGAGTTATGTGGACATAATGACTGAGATTGAGTGCAGGGGAAACGGGTCAGAAGGTGTTTTACAACAAACGTGTTTGTTAGTCACACATACTGACTTGTGACCCTGAACGGTGCGGCAGTAGATGCCCCTAAAAAACTAAAGTAATGTCACAAGTAAAACCGATGGGACTTATTGAGTCCATGAGCGGCAAACTCTGTAGCCACTCCGACATGTATTTCTTCCGCAAGAACGGCAAGGTGTTCTCTGGCAAGATCTGTAACCCCTCCACCAAAGAACCAACTGCCGCCCAACAGGCACAGCGCACCAAGTTCGCCACCGCCAGAGCCAACGCCAAGACCGCCCTCGCTGACCCGGACCAGAAAGCAGCGTATCTCACTGCCTTCAAGAGCCAGAAGAAGTACAGCGATTTCAGCGGATACGTCTTCGCAATGGAGTATGCCAAACTCGGAGATTAAGCATCAGCAATATATGGCGGATTAAAAGTCCAGTACAATGAAAAAGTCTCTTTTGCAACTGATCCTCGCTACAGCAATGTGCATCTTCGGGTGCGCCTTGCTTGTAGCAGGGCTGGCACTTCCCCCTGCCGGCATCATTGATTCCTCGCTCCTCGTAGCCTACGGCGAAACCCTCACCTTCGCCGGTGCCCTCATCGGAGTGGATTATCACTATCGCTATCGTCCAAAGAAATAAAGTTTTTTGTGTTTTTTTCTAATTATTCAATACTATGTTACTTTCTTTAATCCGAACCAACGAGTCTCCCAACGAGACCACAGGCATCCTCCTCATCGGAGGCAAACCTTTCTGCGGTACTCTTGAACCGCCCACCGTCCCTAACGCCACCCATCCCAAAGGGGCTATCCCCCTCGGCTGGTACAAACTGACGCTCACCCGGTCTTCCAAGTTCGGTCGCGTGCTACCGCTGGTCAACTATGTGCCCGGCTTCGAGGGTATCCGTATTCATGCAGGCAATAACAAAGACCACACCGCAGGCTGCATCCTCGTCGGACGGCTCAGCGGTAACACGCTGCTCCATTCCCGACAGACCGAACGCGACTTGGTGACCAAACTTCAAAAACACCCCGATCATGAGAACTATATCGAAATCACCACACCCGAACGCTTTTTTACTGAGCATTGCAGTTCTGTGGATGCTCTTGCCTGCCTGCTCCGCGGTGCGCGGTTCGACGGAGAGTAACCATACCCGCCTCTCCAACAACATCCAACGTGACAGCATCTATCTGCAAGACAGCGTGTCATATACCTATCGCCCTGCAAGAATCTCCCTTCCCTACAACAGGGAGGGGGCGGGGGTATGCTCTCCGCCCGACACGGTCTATCTGGAGAAATGGCACACCCGTTGGCGTGACCGCGAGACCGTCAAGACGGACACTATCACCCTGACGGAAACCAAGACAGAAACGGTTGAGAAACCTTATGTGCCTTCGTTTTACAAGTATTGTGCATCCCTCGCCATTCTGTTTGCGCTGTACTGGCTTGTCAAACTGGCACTATACATTAAGAAACGATTTTATATATAACAACTTTTAACCCCTCTACGCAGACCGGAGGTAAAGCATGGTCTGAATCAAATGGCTAAGGTAGTATGGCAATCCGGTATCGAATATGTATCCGGCGCATTATGCAAGTGCGGGAAGAAAGAACCGCACAAACACGGTCGAATGTTGCTGGCTACGCACCGTCGCGCTGCGACCACAAGTGACTCATGCAACCGCATCTATCTGCGTGACGAGACGAACATCCAAATATCAAACAGCGCGGACTCTGTTTGGGCACGTCAACGGTTCAAGACGGTTGCAGGGATGGTTCGCCAGCGTAGTATGGATCTCTCCAAATTGACACAAGACCAGATGGATTTCATTGCTCAACGCAACAATCCACGTGGTATCAAGACGATGCGTGCATATTATTGGCACATCTGCGGTCAGGAGTACGATGCACAACACCCGCGTAGCTAAAGCAACAGCCGAAACCCCACGGACGTAAAATCCCGCGTCCGTGGGGAATCTTCACAAGCGATCTTTGACGTATTGTTTTAATATGGTGATCTCCGCCGCTACGCTCTGTCGATTATTTCACTACGTTCACGGTCTATATCGGTATTTTTTTCTTTTTCCCCCCCCCAATAAGGAGTTCGGTAAACCTCACGTCTGTGTCTTTGCTCCGCAAAATTTTCTTTTTTTTGACGGACAGATAGAAGGCAGGCAGCGTGGAGGGTGGAGAGTTGCCATCCTCGGCGGAAGCCGCTCCTTCCGAAAGCGGAAGGACGCTCCGCCTATGGCG
>CACYKR010000109.1 GCA_902774995.1 uncultured Bacteroidales bacterium
AAAGCAACGAAAAAAAGTGCTAAAAAAAATTTTACAAATCCTTGATAAAAAACATATCCTAAATTATTTGATAAATTAGCATAACAATCCTTTAAATCAATGAAATTTATAAAATCTGTATATTCAATATTAGGCCCTACGATACAAGTAGGATAGAAATATATAAAGGAAGCGAATTCTAATAAAGATGGCATTTCTACTATTCTTTCTTTTTTAAGATTGTCAAACATTATTTTACTACCTGACCGGCTGCATTGTACATATGCTCGCCGCGGATAATGAACACTTGACCGTCAATCACTACTTTTTGTGCTTCTGCGCCAGCCTCTACGTTGTCCAGTGCGGTTGCCGTGTTCTCAACAGCTTCATGAAGCACGATACGACGGCGACCGGCAGGAGCGTTGGACGGAGTAACACTTGCACCCAAGTTGATATATGCACGGTGCTCACCGACATAGATACCGGCACGGTCAACGTGGTAGTATTTGTTGTTCTTGAGAATACAGAAGTCGGGGTCTGCCGTAATTTCCGTTTGATCATATGCGCCAACGAGAGCCTCGCCGGTTACAAGAGCTTTCTCGGATGCGTTCTCGTTATAAACCGCATGAATAGCGCTACCGTTTGCAACAAAGACATATGCATTACCGCCGACCAAGTCGTTGTTGCCGGTTTCAACCAAGGTAATCTGGCTACCTGCAATCTGCTCAATCGTGTACAGCGTACCACCATAGAATTTGCCGTCTTTCTCAACGCAGATAGTACCATAACTGTTGGTAATAGTACGGTCGTAGTCGTACGGACTAAATACATATATATTGTTGTCGTTCTCGTCTTTTACTACGCCACCGTTGATGATCTCAATCTCATAAGCCGGGCTGGTCTCTGCCGGAGCACCATTCTCAACCTCTGTTACGTTATAGTAAATCTTAACCGAGTTAGGATCGGTAGAGAATGTACCTCCGCTGATGTTTACGGAAATCTTTGTGCTATTATTGGTTACTACATTCTCGTTGTTAACAGCAGATAGATTATCAGCTTTATCTGTAGGAACCCAATAGCGACTTTCTGCAATACAACCATATACGGTGGACGCACCCGTAATATTCAGTGCAGAGGGCTCTGAGCGGCGCTCCATCGGTGTATAATCGGACATGAAGAGAACTCGTTGTGCTGAATTACCTATTGCCTGCGCATTGACCTCACAAGCATTCAGATTAACTGTAATACCGTCCTCTTCGCAGACAAATACACCATAGCCATTTGATCCTCCGCTATGTATGTTCTCGTTTTGGAAATTACTGTTAGCCGCGTTGATGACCGAACCGCGAGCACCGATGTTGGCAGTACCGAAAGCATCTGCCCAACGGTTGGCAATAACCAGACCAAGCGGGTATTTGAAAGTCATTGCGCTGTATCCTTTCAAGGTAGAACCGGTGATGGTTGCATTGATTTTCTTCATCGGCACTACGGCATAGCCGCTTGTTGTTCCGTCAATAGTAGTATTATTCTTAATGTTCAAAGTCATTGCATCGGCGGTAGTACCGTAAACGGCAACACCGATGTGGTTGGACGTTTTTTTGCTAAATTTGATAGAACAAGCGTCAAGCGTCAAGGAATTCACGCCATCAAAGGTCATGATACCGACCATTTTGGCTGCGTTAACATTGTTATCAATGGTCAGATTCTTGAATGTGACCTCCGGAGCAGTAACCGCAAATACCACTTTATGGTAATCGGTTTGATAATTGCCACTTGTCCAGCAATTCTCACCCACCAGGTTCGTACGGGCACCACTACCTTTGATGGTAAAACCGGCACCATCGATAACTGTGTTTTGGGTTACATTCAACGCTTCAGTAGTTTCAATGTTAGCAGTCAGTGTAATCTCACCGCCTGCAGCGAGAGCATCTTTCAACTCTTGAAGAGTTCCTACATTTCCCGCGAACGCCATGACGCAAGAGAGTAGCGTCATGAGAGGAATTAGAAATAGTTTTCTCATAATTTTAATTGTTTTTAGTTAATACTTGAGGGTTGTTGCCCTCGTTAATTATAAATTGGTTTTGTTTATGACCAGACAAAATCAAAAAGCGGAGCTTCATCGATTGAAGTTCCGCCATATAAAGCCCATATAAAAACGAAAGCGGGACTGCAATCTTGCCGTTCCACTCATCTAGGCTCTGGTATTGCCTTTCGTAACAAACAGCAACACCGAAGCCCACGCCGTACATATATATAAAGGTACACGCACACGCGTATACACGTATATACATACCATAGGCATCTTAGTGTCGCAATGTTTTGTTACTAATGAATTTACCAGATTCAGATGAGTCAAAACAAAGCGCGTAAGACGCTATTTTCAACATGTCCGTACCCCGCCACACTTAAAGGACATTTCCCCGACGTGAGCTATATTGATTCTTCTCACTCACGCAAGTGTGAATAGAATACGAGCGCAAAATTACTACTTTTTTTTGATATACGCAAGAATTTTCTAAAAAAAATGCGTTTTTTATAGCAATACCCGGTTGAACTCCTTTGGTACGGGGCTTTCAAAACGGACTTTCTTCTCCGTCACAGGATGGATGAACTCGAGCACTTTGGCATGGAGGCAGAGGCGGTCAATCGGGCTGGACTCATTACCGTGGCCATACTTGCGGTCGCCTACGACGGGGCATCCTTTGGAGGCGAGATGCACGCGTATCTGGTTGGTGCGTCCGGTCTCGAGGTGGAGCTCGACGAGGGAATAAATTGATGTACAAAGGGACGATGTACGATGTACGAAGGATTTTTGCTCCGGGCTGTCTGTTGTCTGACCTCCTGCATCTGATGCCTGATGGCTGACGCGAAGCGTTTTATAATTTGTAATCGCGAGGTCGCCTCCGTCATCCACGGGCGAGGAATAGACCACTGCATTGCGTTTATCCTCGGTAAACCAGGACTTGATCTGTCCCTCGCGCGGTTCAAGGACTCCTTCGGCAAGGGCTATATAAGTGCGTTCGGTAACCAACTCGCGCCAGTAGGTCCGCATATAATGCTGCAGCTCCTCGGATTTGGCGAAGACGAGTACGCCTGAAGTTTCCCGGTCGAGCCGGTGGACGACATAGATATTCGCGCGTGCGTTCTGTTTCTTGACATACGCGCGGAGGATGGAAAGCGCCGTCGTCTCCCTGCTGCCGGGAGTAGCGGGGACGGTAATCAGTCCGGGCTGTTTGTTGACTACGATAAGGTCGTCGTCCTCATAGACGATTTTGAGCTTGGGGTGGGTGAGCTGGCTGTTGCCCCGTCCGGAAGAGACGGTGACTACATCGCCGGCTTTGAGTTCGTAATCGTGCCGTGTCTGTACGGCGTTGCCTACTTTGACGCGGCGTTGGCCGAGCAACTGTTTGACGGATGATTTAGCCATACCGCCCATCTTGGCGATGAGGAAGTCCATTAACTGCGCGGGTTCCTGTACCCGCAAGACCGTATCTGCTTTGCGTTTGATCATAGTTGAGAGTTGATAGTTGATAATTGAGAATTATTGTCGGGATACCATCCCGACGCAATGGACGAAGCTCTACGAATTACGAATGAATAATTTCAGCCAGCCGTAGTTTTCGGGTCTGGTGGCTTTGATCCAAGCGATGCCAGCCATGGAGTTGATGACCAGGAAGAACGTGAAGAGGACAATAGAGAAGATATTGCCCAGTATGACGAACAGTCCTATGCCGGCAATGCTGTATATAAACCAATAGATCCAGGAGTCGGTCTTGCGGTAAATGAGCCAGTAGTTAGCGAGGAAAGAGGCGGCGATAAGGATACCGTTGAGGAGTAACACCACCCAGGCCCTCCCCTCAAGGGCGGGAGTTAAGGAACCATAATTGACATAACTCATTATCAGGAAGTCCCCTGCCGTGATGGCGATGAGTAGCGCGACAGACAGAATAAGGCGGGGTGTGTCAAGGAACTGGGGTTCGAAGGAAGCCCCTCCGTCGTCTTTCGACCGGCTCCATTTGTAAATAGACATCATCTGGAAAGGTATGAAGACAAAGAAGAAGAGGAATGTGCTGTCATATTGTTTTTGCAGCAGAAACTGGATGCCTAGCAAGATTGACATCACTATGCCGGCAAAGAATCCGGTGTAGTTCTGCGGGTCGCGGACTGTCAATATATAGGCTACTCCGATGACGGAGGCGGGAATACCTACAACCCAGGCGGGATTGCTCCATTGGAGCAGGGAACCCCTCCCGACTTCCCCCCAAGGGAGGAGATAGGTCTCAACGAGCCATAGAAGTCCTAATAATGCTCCGAAGAGGATGACGGAGATGACGGTGTTGCGGCCTAAGGCGCGCCATAAGATGCTTTGCATGGTAATTATAAATTAAAAATTACGAATTAAAAATGAATATCTTGTGAGGCGGGTGGATGATAGCGTCATAAAATCATAAAAAGAACACGGGCGGGCAAGCCTGCCCGCCCGTGTGGAAGCGCAAGTATTACTTGCGGTTGCGATTGCCGTAGCGAGACATGAACTTGTCCACACGACCGGCGGTGTCCACCAGCTTCGATTTGCCGGTATAGAACGGGTGACTCGTGTTCGAGATTTCCAGCTTGATCAGCGGATACTGAACGCCGTCGATTTCGATGGTGTCCTTCGTAGCGGCCGTAGAACGGCTGAAGAACTGAGTACCGTCAGACATATCTTTGAAAACTACTACGCGGTAGTTATCAGGATGAATTCCTTTTTTCATAATTTAAATGAATTTAAATTTGTTTGACATTGTTTGAGCTTCGCTGGTTTGACATTGTTTGAGGTTGTTTGAGCTTCGC
>CACYKR010000110.1 GCA_902774995.1 uncultured Bacteroidales bacterium
CGTGCGCCCCGAGTGTCTTGACACCACCATTCACTTTAACAGGTCAGGCGGCATTGACGTCAGTTCTGACGACATCACTAAGATTAAACTGCAAGCTGTGAACGCCACCATGAAGAGAGTGAATGAGAAATATCCTGTAGGCGGCATCATCCTCTATGCTCACAACATAGAGGACGAAGCACAACTCGCAGCCTTCATCCCTCAAATACGTGCTCTGAATGGTTCGCCGCTGCTTTGCATTGACGAGGAAGGAGGCCGTGTCGCCCGCATCGCCAATAACGAGAACTTCACTGTGGAGAAGTTCGAGTCAATGGGTGCCATCGGTGCTACAGGCGACCCGCAGAATGCTTACTACTGCGCCTACACTATCGGCTCCTACTTGCACCGCTACGGTTTCGACATCGATTTTGCCCCCGTGGCAGATGTGAATACGAATCCGGATAACGTCGTCATCGGAGCCCGCGCCTTCAGTGATGACCCGCAGGTAGCGGCATCAATGGTGACCAGCTATCTACAGGGACTGAAAGATGCTGGTGTAACGGGCTGTGTCAAGCATTTCCCCGGACACGGCGATACCAAGGCAGACACCCACTTCGGCTACGCACAGAGTCTGAAAACATGGGAACCTTCAAAGCAGGAATCCTGTGGGGCACGCAGTTGGTTATGACGGCGCACATAGCTGCACCTAATGTTACGGGCTCGGATGTCCCCGCCACTATGTCGTCACTCCTCCTGCAGAACAAACTGCGCGGAGAACTGGGCTACCGGAACATTATCATTACCGATGGCATGGAGATGGGTGCCATTACGCAGCAATATAGCAATACGGAGGCTGCCGTGGGCACACTTCTGGCAGGTGCAGACATTATCCTTGGTCCGCAGAACTTCGTCGAAGCCTTCGATGCCGTGGTCAAGGCGGTGGAGGACGGTATGCTTGCTGAAGAGCGCATAGACCGGAGCGTACACCGTATATTAGAAATGAAAAATCAAATAATACAAAATAGATAACCACACTATGCTGCACATTAACGAAGAAACAACTCGGTGTCTCCTCTGTTACGCCGCACCTTGCGGCGCTAAAGTAGCACGCGCAATCCGTGCGGCACGGTTTGATAATCTATGGACGGCGGTTGAGTTATTCAACGCACTGAGCGACGAAGAATTAGCGCACGCCGAGGCTTCCTGTATCCATTATGACAAACCGATAAGAATTGCGGAGTTGGCGAAAGCCGTCAGCTGTCAGCCGTCAGAATTCAGCCATCAGCCGTCGGAGTTGCCTTCGCTGGAACTCAATTTCTGCGACATGGTCTGCGAGAACCCGTTCTTCCTCGCTTCTTCGGCTATCTGCACGAACTACGAAATGGTGGCGCGGGCTCTGGAAGCAGGGTGGGCTGGGGTGTTCTACAAGACCATCACCAAGGCGGAGATACGCGAGGTCTCGCCACGCTTCGATGCCGTCACCAAGGAGGGAACGCCGTTCGTCGGATTCCGGAACATGGAGCAGCTGAGCGAGAACCCTTATACGCAGGACTTTGAGATCTTACACCGCCTCAAGCAGAACTACCCCACCAAACGTATTATCGCCTCTATTATGGGGCAGACCGAGGAGGAATGGATTGAGTTGGCGAAGATGGCGGAGGCGGCAGGATGCGATGCGGTGGAACTCAATTTCTCCTGCCCGCAGATGCGCTTGACGGGCTTAGGCAGCGACATAGGCCAGAACCCGGAGCTGATTCTTTTCTATACCTCCTATGTGCGCGATGCGGTGAAGATACCGGTTATCCCGAAAATGACACCGAATGTGATGTCCATGACTTCTCCCGCTCTCGCCTGCTTCTATGCCGGCGCGTCGGGTATCAGTGCCATCAACACCATCAAATCCATTACAATGAACCCTGCCGCCAAGGTGAACGGGAAGTTTACCGTGAGCGGCTATTCGGGCAAGGCGGTGAAGCCGATTGCACTCCGTATGATCCACGAGATGACGGGCAACCCCATCCTCCATAAAGCCTGTATCGAGAAACATATGGATATCAGCGGCATCGGCGGTATTGAGACTTGGCGCGATGCGCTGGACTTCATCCGGCTCGGTTGCCGTAACGTACAGGTCTGCACGGCGGTGATGCAGTATGGCTACCGCATTATTGACGACCTGAAGGCAGGCTTGCAGCACTATATGGCGGAGCGCGGAGTAACGGAGTTGAAGGAACTGGTAGGCGAAGAACTGCCCAATATCGTTATGCCCTCCGATCTGGACCGCGAGACGGTAGTCTTTCCCAAGATAGACAGGGATAAATGTATCGGCTGCGGGCGGTGTTATGTGTCATGCATGGACGGCGGGCATCAGGCAATCAGTTTTGAAGTACCAAGGGACCAAGTACTAAGTACCAAGGAGGATCGCAAACCGTGGATTATCGGTTCAAAGTGTGTGGGGTGCCATCTCTGCCGGCTCGTCTGCCCGACCGGTGCCATCGGACAAGCCAAGCGTATCCCGGCACATAGATAGAGTTTTCGAAGTACAGATATTCTTAAGAAAAAAAGATTGGTCTGTTATTATATATAATCACTCCTGTCTTCGGAAACTCAGGCTCCTGCGACATGTGAATGCCGCAGGAGTTTTTTATTGCCTCCCGTCCGCTTTGCATCCGCTCATTTGGGCGCAATCCCAAATGGACGGGTCGGATTTTTGCGTGTTTCAGAAAAAAGCAGTACTTTTGCACGCTGTTGATGAAGCAACCAAAACAACAAAATAAATTAACTCAATGTTTAACAATTAAAAACAAAAGAAAATGACAAGTTTTTTCTCAATGACTCGCGCCTTGGCGGCACGAAAACGAAAAATCTTTGCCCTTTTCTATTTTTTTAGCCTAAAACCTTGCATATCTCGCAATTTTTTACTACCTTTGCACCCGAAAATGTAAAGGTAACAAAAAAGATACTATTACTCCTGTGGCAGAACAAGTAAAAAAACAGGAAACTCCCAATGTGCTGAAACAAGCCATCAGCAAAACATGGGAAGCGGCAATGAGACTAAAAGGAAGTGTAGTTGTTAATGATGCAGCTCTTTTTTTGTAATGCGCTACCTCATTGACACCAATATCTTTGTCTATCTGTCAAAAAGAATCCATACTTTTGCACCGGATGACTAAATGAGTATCACAAACAAAGCACAATATGAATGACTTAGCAACTATACAGCGCCAGATTTATGAGATACGAGGGCAGAAGGTAATGCTGGATTTCGAATTGGCGGCATTGTATGGAGTGGAAACATCCCAACTCAAACGGGCAGTAAGAAGGAATATGAAGCGTTTCGAGGGGGACGATTTCATGATAGTTCTTAGCGTTGCAGAAACAGAAGAATTACGTTCAAGATGCCAAATTGGCACCATGAAAAAATCCTCCCTTAATGAAGGTAAGAATACAGGAAGAGGTTATAACATAAAG
>CACYKR010000111.1 GCA_902774995.1 uncultured Bacteroidales bacterium
TGCTCGGGGCAGTGGTTCTCTACTACCTCGTCAAATGGATAATAAAACGCGTGAAGGCTTGACCCTCACGCGTTTTTTCTTTTAGGCTTTCAGCCATTCGGCTATCGCCTTACGTTTATCCGTCAGCTCAGCTATTGCGCATCCGACTACCCATCCGAAGAGGAGGAAGAGGATCAGCATCTTCATCCGTCCGTTCACGGGCTTGGGGTCCACTGCAAAATGGTTCTCCAGCACGATAGGCTCCGAAGCTAACTGCAGGCGGTAATCCACGCGCTGCATACGTGCGTGCTGCTCATAGATATCATCCAGGAAGAGCCGTACACGGCGGTCGCCGTAGAAGTTCACCCCGTTGCCGCTGTAGTTCGCCGGCTGGGCAGCCGAAACCGGATAGAAATAATAGCAGCTTGTGAGGCTGTCCAGTTTCTGGGCCTGCGAATGGTTGAACGCCACCTCCTCGCGCAGGTTGGCGATATAGGTCTGATAGGACCTTTGCATCGCCGGTTCCGCATTCAGCGTAGCCAGCAGCGCTTCCTCCACCTTCGCCAGTTGGTCCAGATGGCGGTACTTCATCTTAAACTGCAAGCAGAGACGATCCTGCATCTGTACGTTCACCGTATCTGTGGCCGGGATCTTATGCTTGAAGTCCACAAAATCCGGCATCTCATCATGCAGGCAGTCAATCACTCTGAAGGTTCTGAAATCACCTGCCTGGTGCTCAGCGATAAACGGCAAAACAGGTGCGTCTGCCGGTAACATCATCGCCGAGCGGAGCAGCGCATACGACTGCTCAAACTGCTGGACGGTAGGACCATTAAGCAACGCGATGGCGTTTACCTTAAAGATCCTGTTTTCCAAACGGGTGTAGTAAAACGCTGCTGCCGCTGCCAACACGCAGAAGGTAAGCACGATCCACCAATAATGATACGTGAGTCTCACCATCCTTCCAAGCAGACGTCCGAAGGCTTTACATCCGCGTACAAACGCTTGCCAGCAAGCCACGCAGAGGTCAAAAAAATTCATTTCTTTTTCCATAATATTGTTTTCTTAATTCTTTCAGTGAATATTATTTTCTCCGGATCCATCCGAACGGACTATGGCGGGGAGCCTCTTCCTTCTTCTGCTCGGTTTGCTCTTCCTCCTCGATGGTGATTACCACTTCGTCGGCGGAGGCAGAAGCCGTATGTTCACGGGTCGGAGCAGGGGGCGTGACGCCTTCCTCGCGCAGCGTGTCGCTCAGGTCAATGAGCGTTGCGTTCTCGTCCTCCATCGGTTTGGCGTTCTGCGGAGGGTAGTTGTCCTGGATCGCCTCGTCGATGGTCTTCTTGCCTTCCTCGGCCTCCTCGGACGGCAGACCGTCCACCTTGTACCCCGTAGCTATAACGGTCACGCGTACCTCTTCGCCAAGGCTCTCGTCAATGGACGCCCCCCATTGTACCTCTATGTTGTCGCCAACCTCTTGTACGAAATCGTTGATCTGGTCTATCTCCTCCATCACAATGGCGTGTTCCGTAGAGCAATAGAACTGCAGCAGGATACGCTCGGCGCCGTGTACGTCATTGGTATTCACGAGCGGAGAGTTCAGGGCATCATTGATAGCGTTGGTGATACGTTTGTCACCGGACGCACGGCCGATGTTCATAATCGCTACGCCGCCTTTCTTGAGGGTGTTACGCACATCGGCAAAGTCGGTGTTGATATATCCCGGTACGGTAATAATCTCTGCTATCGCACGTGCCGCGTTCGCCACTACGTCGTCCGACTTGCTAAAGGCGTTGAGCAGGTTCAGCTCCGGATAAATCTGTTTCAGTTTCTCATTATTAATAATAAGGAGTGCATCCACATGTTTCGCCAGCCGTGCGACACCCGTCATGGCTTTCTCTATCTTCTTCTTACCCTCGAAGGCAAACGGGATCGTTACTATTCCGACCGTCAGGATCCCCATCTCCTGCGCCACTTCGGCTACCACCGACGAGGCACCTGTTCCCGTTCCTCCCCCCATTCCGGCAGCGAGGAACAGCATCTGTGTACCGTCGTTGAGCGCCTCGCGGATATGCTCGCGGCTCTCTTCTGCGTACTGACGCGCGGTCTCGGGATCACCGCCGGCACCCAGACCGGGGCCTAACTGCAACTTGCTCGGCACCGAGCTCTTGATAAGCACCTGGCGGTCGGTGTTGCAGACCAGAAACGAGACATCTTTCAGTCCCTGGCGATGCATGTAATTCACGGCGTTGCAACCGCCTCCGCCAACACCGATGACCTTGATAATACTATCTTCTGTCAGCCCTTCCAAGGGTAATGTAATCAAATTGTCTTCCATAATTATTGTTGATCTATAAACATATCTAATGTACTTTCTTTCACTCTGTCGAAGAACCCGGGTTTCTGCACCGGCTGGTTCTTATGATTGTCGCGGTAGTCCTGGCCTAACAGCACCGTACCGACGAGCGAGGTGTATTGCGGCGATAGGTATTTCTCCTCGGTGTCGCGGTGCAGGAGCAGGTTATGCGCGCCGTATTGCACCTTCACAGACGTCAGGGACTGGATATACTCCAAGATCCCTGCCATCATGGAGCCGCCGCCGGTGATATAAAGCGTCTGGATGCGTCCCTCCACTTTTTGCAGTTCCTCCCTCACCGGCGAGAGTATCTCCTGCAGTTTCAGTTCGATGGCTTCCGCCAGTTCGTGTGTGGAGATGACGATGTCTCCGCCTATCTCCGGGCTTGCAGGCACACGCAGACGCACACTTTTCTCCACCAGTTGCGGCGAGGCACAACCGAACTTCTTCTTCAGCACCTCCGCCGTAGCGAAACTGAGTCCCTGCTGT
>CACYKR010000112.1 GCA_902774995.1 uncultured Bacteroidales bacterium
AGTTGTTAATTCTTTAATTTCAGCTGTTTTCATAATCCTTAATTATGCATTTTGTGTTGCGTCGTAATCGCGTCTTACGACAAATTTAGTGGTGATCGGCAGTTTCTGGGCAGCGAGACGGAGTGCCTCTTTAGCTACGTCGTAGCTTACGCCCTCTACCTCAAAGATGATACGACCGGGCTCCAATGGTACTACGAATCCTTCGGGAGCACCTTTACCTTTACCCATACGTACATCCAACGGCTTCTTGGTAATCGGTTTGTCCGGGAATACGCGGATCCAAACCTGTCCTTGACGTTGCATATAACGGGTAACGGCGATACGGGCAGCCTCGATTTGACGACCGGTCAACCATACGGTACCCATACTCTTGATACCGAACGAACCGAATGCCAGTTCCTGACCGCGGTGAGCGAACCCTTTGATGCGGCCTTTCTGGCAACGGCGGAATTTAGTTTTCTTAGGTTGTAACATGATTCTAATCTACAAATCGGTTAAACATTATTGTTTTTTGTTGCGGCGGAAGTTGCCCTTGCGGTCTCCGCGTCCACCCTCACGGCGATCCATGCCGGGGCGGCCGCCTTCCTGCTTCTGCGAGAAGTTAGGAGCCAGGTCCTTCTTGCCATACACTTCTCCACGGCAGATCCATACCTTTACGCCGATGACACCCACTTTGGTGATAGCGCCTACGTGGCAGTAGTCGATGTCGGCACGGAGCGTGTGCAGCGGGGTACGACCCTCTTTGTACATCTCCTTGCGTGCCATCTCGGCGCCGTTCAGACGGCCGGATACCTGAATTTTGATACCCTCGGCGCCCATACGCATGGTGCTCTGGATAGCCATCTTCACGGCACGGCGGTAAGCGATCTTGCCTTCCAACTGGCGTGCGATCTTGGAAGCTACGATGGTGGCGTCCAGTTCCGGGCGTTTTACCTCGTAGATGTTGATTTGCACATCCTGCTTGGTGATTTTCTGGAGTTCCTTCTTCAATTTGTCAACCTCTTCTCCACCTTTTCCGATGATGTAACCGGGGCGAGCGGTGCAGATAGTAACAGTCACAAGTTTCAGAGTTCTTTCGATAACGATACGGCTGATACTGGCCTCTGCGAGACGAGCGTTGAGGTACTCGCGGATTTTGCTGTCCTCAAGCAACGTATCGCCGTAATTCTTGCCTCCAAACCAGTTGGAGTCCCAACCGCGGACAATGCCCAGACGGTTTGCTATAGGATTAATTTTCTGTCCCATAATTTGAAATTACTTTTCAGCGTTAGTATCTTTGGTATCTACAAATATTGTAACGTGGTTGGAGCGTTTGCGGATACGATAAGCACGACCCTGAGGAGCGGGAAGCATACGCTTGATCGACATACCGCCGTCCACCATGATTTTCGTTACATAGAGAGTTTCGTCCTCTGCCTTCTTACCGGTTTTTACTTCCCAGTTAGCGATAGCAGATTTCAGGAGCTTTTCGAGTGCGCGGCTTGCCTCACGAGTGGAGAAATGCAGAGCACCCAATGCGCGATTCACTTCCATGCCGCGAACCATGTCTGCTACGAGACGCATTTTGCGCGGGCTGGTAGGAATATTGTTTGCCTTGGCGAAGTATTGCTCTTTGCGGGCTGCCTTCATTGCCTCGGCGCTGTTATGTTTTCTTGCACCCATTTTAATCTTGAGTTTTAATAATGTTAATGATTACAACGGGTTACTTCTTGTTGTTGCCGGAGTGACCGCGGAAGGTACGCGTCGGAGCGAACTCGCCCAGTTTGTGACCTACCATGTTCTCGGTAACATAAACAGGAATGAACTTGTTTCCGTTGTGAACTGCGATTGTGTGACCTACAAAGTCAGGGGAAATCATCGAGGCACGGCTCCAGGTCTTGATAACCTCTTTCTTGCCGGACTCATTCATCGCCAGTACCTTGTCTTCCAACTTTACGTTGATAAACGGTCCTTTTTTCAGTGAACGACTCATAATTGTTTCTTTACTTTATAGGTTATTTTTTACGTCTTTCTATAATGTACTGGTTGCTCTGGTTCTTCGGATGACGCGTCTTGTAACCCTTAGCGAGCAGACCCTTGCGGCTTCTCGGATGGCCACCGGACTGACGGCCTTCACCACCACCCATCGGGTGATCTACAGGGTTCATTACTACACCACGGTTGCGCGGACGACGACCCAGCCAACGGCTGCGACCTGCCTTACCGCTCTTCTCCAAAGCGTGATCACTGTTACCTACTACACCAACCGTAGCCTTACATGCTGCAAGCACCTTACGGAGCTCACCAGAAGGCAGTTTGATGATAGCGTACTTGTCCTCACGGCTCGACAACTGAGCGAACGTACCTGCAGAGCGTACCATAGAGGCACCCTGACCCGGACGAAGCTCGATGTTGTGAATCAGCGTTCCCAGAGGGATCACCGACATCGGCAGTGCATTTCCTACTTCAGGAGCAGCGTTCTCTCCCGACATTACAGTTTGACCTACTTGCAGTCCATTCGGTGCAAGGATATAGCGCTTCTCTCCGTCAGCATAGAACAGGAGGGCGATACGAGCACTACGGTTCGGATCGTACTCAATAGTCTTTACTACTGCGGGAACACCATCTTTATTGCGCTTGAAGTCAATTACACGATACTTCTGTTTGTGACCACCACCGATGTAGCGCATCGTCATCTTTCCGACGTTGTTGCGACCACCCGTTTTGGTTTTACCAAACACAAGCGATTTCTC
>CACYKR010000113.1 GCA_902774995.1 uncultured Bacteroidales bacterium
ATTTCAACCTGAGCGCCGCCATGATTGCCAAGGGCATGGAGACGTTGGTCCACGCATGTGGTGTCTCCTACTATGGCTATCCCGCGCCGAAGGTGCTGATGATCGCGCCTGCACCGACGCACCCGGACATCGCCGCGATACGCGCCGGCTCCAGCTTCGGTCCAACGGCCTATCGCAAGAGCTGTGAGCTTGGAAAGCTGTATCAGGCGATCGCCGAACGATACCGCTGCGGGTTCATCGATTGCGCAGAGCTCAATTTTGAGATCAACACTGTGGACGGTCTGCACTATTCCTATGCGGATCACGCAAAGCTGGCGCCCATTGTTGCCAAAAAGATACGTGAGATGCTAGAATGATAACACAATAGAATTTCTTGGAAGTGATCTCATGCCTGCTCACATCATCCGCTGGGCAAGCGAAACAGAAATAAAAACTGTAGACTGGCTGTGGAAGCCCTTTATTCCCTATGGGAAAGTGACGATCATTGAAGGTGACGGCGGTGAAGGCAAGACTACCGCCATCCTCGCTGTCGCGGCTATGCTTTCTAGCGGCATCCAGCCCCCGGCCCTCGTCAACGGCCATCTAAAGACTGAGCAAATCACCGACCCAATCACCATCTTCTACGCCTCAAACGAGGACGAGATCGCTGATTCCACTATCCCTCGTTTTCTCCGGAATGGTGGCGTTCTCTCCCGCTTCGCCTATAGCGGCGAACTGAAGCATCATATTACCCTGAACGAAGATGAAATCACCGGCATCATCACTGAAACAAACGCGAAACTGTTTATTATAGACCCGCTCCAGTCCTTCCTGCCTCCCGGTACTCACATGGGCAACGTCACGCAGATGCGCTCCATCTTCACCATGCTATCCAACGTAGCCAAGAGTACCGGCTGCGCGATTGTGCTGGTCGGGCATTTGAATAAAAAACGAAGCCAGCAAGGACATTCACCGTGGTCTTGGTTCTGCCGATATCGCCGCCTCCGTTCGATCAATACTACTTGTCGGCATGGACAAGAACGACCGTACTCGACGCTATATCCGAGCAATCAAAAGCAATTTCGACGAAGCTGACTACACTCCTCTCGCCCTGGTCTTGGACGAAAACCGCGTTCTCTCCTTCGACGAGTTCGACGATTATGAGATCGAATCTACCGTTTACGGCACAAAAAAAGAGCGAGCCATCGCTATCTTAAAAGAGCTTCTCTCAGACGTTCCCGTCCCGCTTGACGATATTCTCTGCGAATTCGAGGGAGAGGGCATTGGCGACCGCACTATCCGTCGCGCCTTTAAACAGCTCGGCGGTATCTCCGAATCTATCGACGGCGTTACCTACTGGCGCTTGCCGTAATAGCCACCCCGCCCCTTCAGTTCCTCCGTTGACAAACTGACTAATTGACAGGATTTTGGTTGTCACCTATTGCGTTATCTATTATTTCACATTCGCATTATCCGTGTCACAATTCATTAGCCCTCGCTCACTGCACCAATAGTTCAATTCTCATTATATAATTAAATGTGGATCTATTTCTGTTCTTGCAAAAATGGTGCGTTGTGATATAATTGGTTTGCACGACAGAAAGCCGTGTCACACTGCGTAGATCGGCGGTTCAAAACCTCCATTCTGACGTGGGGTGCCACTCCGGATGTACGGACTTCAACCCCATTTTCGAGGGCAAATCCTCTAAATTGGTGCAGTTGCTCGATATCGTCACCACTTACTGAGTTGCTGTCCATTATGTGCAAGCAGAGCAGTAAATTGGTGCAACCGCCTAATTCTCATACATTCAGTCAAAATCCCGGTCTCAATAATTGGTGCATTATTGTCGGTTCATTATTATACGAGCCGCAAGGCAAACATAACAAATCCCCGGAACACCCCTGTTATTCGCAGGATTGTTCCGGGGATTCGGCGTCGAGCGATATCCATTCCCGACGTCTTGACGTGGAAAGGAACGTTTATTTTGATACGGTGTAACCTCGCTGCTGGGTTACAGGGAGTTACAGGAATATGCCTCGCATTGGGTATATCTGTCACTGATTTCCTCTTTTTTGGCACATAGCATGGTCGGCCGTACCCAGTTCATCATCAAGTCCGCCGGCATCTGAGTGAGCCCAAGGCTAAGCCCTATACCTGCCGCGAACAAATTGCCGGACTCCGGCCCCCATAGATCCTGGGAGCCGAAGTCCGGCTTTTCATTGCTTATACAATGGACGCTTGTGCCTTCGGAATAGATATTTCTTTTTTGTGCATATTCCCTTCTTTGACTATCGACAATCCACATCATCGGTGGTATACCCTTACGTGGGATCTGAGGGGCGCCGCTGCGCCCGTAGCAAAAGGAGATGTAATTATGAAGAAGATCCTGTGTCTGATGCTCGCTCTGATGATGGTAATGAGCTTTTCCGCGTTTGCCGAAGACGGTACCTTTACCGGCGTCGGCGAAGGCGGCAAGGCCGGCAACGTGTCCGTCGAGGTCACCGTTGAGGGCGGCGCGATCAAGG
>CACYKR010000114.1 GCA_902774995.1 uncultured Bacteroidales bacterium
AGGCAAAGAGGCTGCACGACCCGGAGAGGGGAAAAACAGCTGGCTCACCGGTACTGCCGCGTGGAACTGGCTCACAGTCTCCCAGCATATACTCGGTATTCGGCCTACCTTCCAAGGGCTTATGGTAAACCCCTGCATACCTGCCGACCTCAAGGAATATACCGTCACCCGCAAATGGCGCGACGCCGAATATGTAATCACCGTCAGAAACCCGAACGGCAAGCAGCGCCCCGAATACCCGACAATACTTCCCTATGAGCAGGGAAAACACGAGGTGGAGATAGTACTATAACGCAATCAAAAACAAACTCTGATAACATGAAAAAGTTAACAATCTTATTAACTGTCCTTATGGTTGGTTGTACCGCCTGTGAGGCGCAGGAGAAAAAACAACGCCCGCAGGACAACGAGGCGGTTCAGTTTGCTATGACCATGGGCATCGGTTGGAACCTTGGTAACCAGATGGACGCTCACTATGGCGGTTGTTCGTATGAAGAGGGATGGGGCAACAAAGCAGCCACCCAGCAGACCTTCAACGGTGTGGCTAACGCGGGCTTCAAATCGGTTCGTATTCCTGTGACATGGATGGGGCATATCGGACCGGCTCCTACTTATACGATTGAGAAAGCATGGCTGGACCGAGTGGCGGAATTGGTGGATATGGCTCATAAGGCAGGACTCAAAGCGATTATTAACATTCATCATGATGGATTTGGCGCGTCCGACACGCCGAGCAAAGGGTATCACTGGATAGACCTGCCCGGTGCCGTGAAGAGCGAAGAAACAAACCAGCGTATCAAACAGCAACTCACGATGGTGTGGCTTCAGATAGGACAGCGTTTTGCCAACTACGGGGATTTCCTCATTTTTGAAACCCTTAACGAGATTCAAGACGGCGGTTGGGGAGGTGGCGCTAATCGCACAGACGGAGGTGCGCAATACCGCGTGCTGAACGAGTGGAATCAAGTGTGTGTCAATGCAATCCGCGCAGCAGGAGGCATGAACGAAACTCGTTATATCGGTATCCCGGGCTATGTGACAAATCCCGACTTGACAGTTGAGAACCTCGTCCTGCCGGAAGATGTGGTGGAGAACAGGTTGATGGTTGCTGTGCATAGCTATGACCCGTGGGATTTTGCAGGCTCTGCACAATATCAGGAATGGGGGCATACCGGCAAGGATGTTGTGCCCGGTGCAGACGAGAATGCATACGTAGGGATGCTCAACCGGCTTTATAACATGTACGTCCGCCGAGGCATTCCCGTCTATTTCGGCGAGTTCGGTGCCGTGCGTCGCGCGTCGGCGGCAGATGAGCCTTTCCGTCTCTATTATTTCCGGTATATATGCAAGGCGATGCGTGACCGTCGCATACCTGCGCTCTATTGGGACAATGGAAACAGCAAAGGAGGCAATGACGGATTCGGCGTAATCAACCACCAGACAGGTAAATATATAGGCAACGGAGAACAAGCCGTACGCGCTATGGTTGATTCATGGGAGAACAACGATCCCGTTTACACGCTACAGAGCGTTTATGACTCCGCACCACAAAGCCTACGCACCCAAAAAGAAAACAAACAAAACACTAATAACAATCATTATTAACCATTTAAAATCAATTCAATTATGAAAAAGTTTTATTCTTTTATCATCGCTGCCATGACAGTTGTCACTATGTGTGCTGAAACTGTTCAGCAAAACATCGCGCTCACTCCCGGCGACTGGGGATGGGGATATAACTGCTCCGTTACAGCCGTAGAAGGAGGCTTGCAGGCTCAACTGACCGGCGACTGGGGCGCTCTCTCTACCGGCTGGAACCCCGAAATTGACCTCTCGGGATGGGACAAGATAATCATCCTTGTGGACCGTATGGACGGCTGCGCAGGCGAATGGTTCCAACTCAAAGCATATCTGCGTGACCACGCTGATAATGAAAAATGTCAGATGGAAGGTCTGCTCGGCAATGATGCCGACGGCACCCAACAGCAGTACCTCGTCATCGACCTCAAACAGGAGAAAACCGGCTTTGATCTCACAAAAGCGCGCGTCCTGGCTATCCAGTGTCAACCGAATGGTGCCAAGTTCCTTATCAGCCGCGTTTATCTGGAGAAAGAAGAAGAGGCTACCGCCATCGAGCAAGTTACTCTCCGCAGCAACGGTATCCGCTACAATATCCTCGGACAACCCGTCGGAGAGGACTACAAAGGGATCGTCATTCTCAATGGACATAAAATGATTGTACGTTAAACTTAAAATCCTTAGTACCATGAAA